>JBMTAG010000026.1:0-39547 GCA_049428505.1 Opitutaceae bacterium
GCCGCCGCGCTTGCCTCCGCCCCGGTTTCCCCGCGGTATCGCAACGCCCCGATGCTTCCCCGCCTTTCCGCCCTGTGGCTGCTGCTCGCCGCCGCCCCGCTCGCTTCCGCCGCCGCCCCGGCGCGCCCCAATGTGCTGCTGATCCTCGCCGACGACCTCGGCGCGTCCGACCTACCGGTTTACGGCAATCCCTACCACGAGACGCCCCACCTCGATCGCCTCGCGCGGGAGGGCCTGCGGTTCACGCAATTCTACGCCGGGCCGGTCTGCTCCCCCACGCGCGCCAACCTCCAGTCCGGCCAGGACCAGGCCCGCTTCGGCATCACGCAGCACATCCCCGGACACCGCCGTCCCTACGCGCGGCTCCGTGATCCGCAGGTGCCCGGTCAGCTGCCCCTCGAGGTCGTGACCTTCGCGGAGGTGCTCCGCGCCGCCGGCTACGCCACCGGCTATTTCGGCAAATGGCACCTTGGGGGCGCCGGCTTCGGCCCCGGCGAGCAGGGCTGGGAGACGGCGGAAGAGTTCCAGGGCCACACCCGGGGCGAGGGCCGCGCCGCCGCCCACCTCGCGGACCGCGCCATCGAATTCCTGCGGCAACCCCGCTCCGGCCCCTTCCTGCTGCAGCTCTCGTTCTACGCGGTCCACATCCCCCTCTCGACCACGCCGGAACTCCTCGCCAAATATCAGGCCAAGCCGCCGCGCCCGCCGTACCCGAGCCGCCCCGAGTACGCCGGTCTGCTGGAGGAGCTCGACACCGCCGTCGGCCGCGTCCTCGCGGAACTCGACCGGCGTGGACTGGCCGACAACACCGTCGTCTGGTTCCTCTCCGACAACGGAGGCCTGGAGCACGAGCAAAGCGGGCGGATCGTCACCTCCAACGCGCCCCTGCGCGGCGAAAAGGGAACCCTTTACGAGGGTGGCGTGCGCATTCCCGCGCTCGTGCGCTGGCCGGGCCGCGTCCCGGCCGGAGCCGTGTCCGCCACCCCGGCGATCACCCACGACGTCCACCCGACCCTGCTCGCGCTCGCGGGCGCCGTGCGTCCGCCCGGCCAGCCACGGGACGGCGAGGACCTCTCGCCGGTGCTCGCGCGGCCGGAGACGCCCCGCACGAACGACACGCTCTACTGGCACCTGCCGCACTACCACCACAGCACTCCGGCCAGCGCGATCCGCCGCGGGCCGTGGAAGCTGATTGAATTCCTCGAGGACGGCCGGCTGGAGCTCTTCTCGCTCGCCGATGATCCCGGCGAGCAGGTCAACCTCGCGGCCCGCGAACCCGCGCGGGCCGCGGCCCTGCGCGCGGACCTCGACGCCTGGCGCCGGCGTGTCGGCGCCCGCATGCCGGAACCCAATCCCGACCACGACCCCGCGCGCGCCGGCGAACTGGCTGGCGGCGCCGGCCGCGCGCGTCGGGCCCGCCCTTGAATCCTCCCCTTCATCCAATGCGCCTACCCTCCCTGCTCCTGCTCGCCGTCGCCGTCGCGCTTCCCGCATTTGGCGCGGGCGCGGCCCGGCCTAATTTCCTGATCATCGTCGCCGACGACCTGCACTGGCGGGACCTCGGGGTCACCGGCAGCCCCGACGCCAAGACGCCCCATCTCGACCGGTTGGCCGCGGAGGGGATGCAGTTGCGGGCCTTCTTCACCCCGGCCCCGACCTGCTCCCCCCTGCGCCACGCCCTCTACACGGGACTGTTCCCGATCCGGAGCGGCGCTTACCCGAACCATACCATGGTGGATCCGACGACCCGAAGCGTCTTCACCCACCTGAACGGGGCCGGCTACCGCACCGCCCTGCTCGGCAAGACCCACGTCTCGCCCGAGAGCTCGTTCCCCTTCGAGCACCTCGGCCGGAGCGCCGATGACGCCGAGGCCTGCGCCCGCTTCTTCCGGCGCGATCCCGCCCAGCCGTGGCTGCTCGTGCTCGCCTCCAACGACCCGCACGGGCCCTACACCCGCGGTCCCCGCGAGCAGTACGACCCGGCGCGCATCACCGTGCCGTCGTACCTGCACGACAACGCCGTGACCCGCCGGCACCTCGCCGGTTACTTCGCGGAGATCACCGCGTTGGACGCGCAGGTCGGCGCGTGCCTCGCGGCCCTCGACGCCGCCGGCCAGCGCGAACAGACCCTCGTGCTGTTCCTCAGCGAGCAGGGCAGCGGCTTCCCCTACGGCGGCAAGTGGTCCCTCTACGACAACGGCATCCGCGCCGCCGCCTTCGCCCGCTGGCCCGGCCGCATCCGGCCCGGTTCCACCAGCGAGGCGCTGCTGCAGTACGTGGACGTCGCCCCCACCCTCCTCGCCGCCGCCGGCCTCGACCCGGCGGCGATCGACACCGGCTGCCCGGACGCGCGCGGCTTCCGCGGCTTCGACGGCCGCAGCTTCCTCGACGTCCTCCTCGGCCGCACGGACCGCCTGCGCGACGTCGTCTTCGCCCAGCACACGACCGTCGGGATCAACGGGTACAAGGCCCCCTACCCGATCCGCGCCGCCCGCGACGCCCGCTTCAAGTACATCCGCAACCTCACCCCCGAGAACACCTACCACATCGGCGGCATCCACGAGGGCGAGGTGATCGACTCCTGGCGCGAGGACGCCCGCGCCAACCCCGCCCTCGCCGCCCGCATCGCGTGGCTCCACCGCCGGCCCGCCGAGGAGTTGTATGACCTGCAGGCCGACCCGGAGGAAACCCGCAACCTCGCCGCCGACCCGGCTCAGGCCACGACGCTCGCCCGCCTCCGCCGCGAGCTTGATGGCTGGATGGCGCAGCAGGGCGACCGCGGCCTCGAGACCGAGCTCCTCGCCCCCACCCGCCAGCCGAAGAACCGGGGCGAGGATGCCCCTGAACCCGCGCGCAAGGCCCGCGCCAAGGCCAAGTCCTGAGTCTTCTTCCCCGATGCCGCCCCTGCGTCTCGCCCTCCCCCTGCTCCTCCTCCCCGTCCTGCGGGCAGCCGCTCCGCCCGAGCCCCGCTTCCGGGCGCAGGACATCGACTCCACCGTGCAGATCGGCTACGGCGTGGCCATCGCCGACGTCGACGGGGATGGCCGGCCCGACATCCTCCTCGCCGACAAGCGCACGGTGCAGTGGTACCGCAATCCGAGCTGGGAGAAACACGTGATCGCGGAAGACCTGACTCCGCAGGACAACGTCTGCCTCGCCGCCCAAGACCTCGACGGTGACGGCCGTTGCGAGCTCGCGGTCGGCGCCGGCTGGAACCCGTCCGAGACCACGGATCCCGCCCGCAGCGGCGCCGTGTTCTACCTCATCGCCCCGGCGGACCGCACCCAGCGCTGGCACCCCGTCCGCCTCGAGCACGAACCCACCGTGCACCGGATGCATTGGGTCGTCGCGACCCGCGGCGGCTGGGAACTCGTGGTCAAGCCGCTGCACGGGCGCGGCAACAAGAATAACGAGGGCGCGGGCAGCCGCGTCTACGCCTATGCGCTCCCGCCGGACCCCCGGGGCCCGTGGACGCGCACGCTGGTGAGCGACTTCACCCACGCGAGCCACAACTTCCAGCCCATCAACTGGGACGGCGACCCCGAACACGAGCTGCTCGCGGGCGCGAAGGAGGGCCTGTTCTGGTTCGGCCGCAGCAGCGGCGCGTGGCGCCACCGCCAGCTCTCCGACCAGTGGACCGGCGAAGTGCGCGACGGCCGCCTGCCGGGGGGCAAGCGCTTCCTCGCCACGATCGAGCCGATGCACGGGGGTGTCAGCGCCGCGTACACCGATCCGGGCACGCGCCGCGGGCTCTGGCCGCGGACCCTGCTCGACGATACGCTCAAGGACGGCCACGCGGTGGTGGTCGCGGACTTTCTCGGGGTGGGCAGCGACCAGGTCGCGGTGGGCTGGCGCGCGCTGAACCCCCGCGGAGCCCCCGGCGTACGGCTCTTCACGCCCCTGGACGCCCAGGGCGGCGCCTGGCGGCGCACGGACCTGTCCGGCCCGGAGGTCGCGGTGGAGGACATGCGGGCGGCCGACCTCGACGGCGACGGCGACCCGGACCTCGTGCTTGCGGGCCGGCAGACCAAGAACCTGCGCATCCTCTGGAACGAACGCGGCCGCTGAAATCCCCGGCGCGCGGGCTTGAGTTTTGCGGGCCGGCGCCGAGCCTCGCGGGAGCTTTCCGTCATGCCCCCCCCCCGCCTGCTGTCCGCATTGCTCCTCGCTTGGTCCCTCGCGTCCGCCGCGACCCCGCCCCGCCCGAACGTCGTGCTCGTGATGGCCGACGATCAGGCGTGGGGGGAAACCGGCTACAACGGCCACCCGCAGGTACGGACGCCGGTGCTCGACGAGATGGCGCGCACCGGGCTGCGCCTCGACCGTTTCTACGCCGCCTCGCCCGTCTGCTCGCCCACGCGGGCCTCGGTGCTGACCGGACGGCACGCGAACCGCTCCGGCGTCTTCGCCCCCAACTACTCCACCCGCCCGGAGGAAATCACCCTGGCCGCCCTCCTCCGCGCCGCCGGTTACCGCACCGGCCACTTCGGCAAGTGGCACGTCGGCGCGGTCAAGCGCGAGTCCCCGGTGAACCCGTCCCGGATGGGCTTCGACGAGTACCTCTCCCACGACAACTTCTTCGAGATGGATCCCCCCCTGAGCCGAAACGGGGCGCCGCCCGAGATCCATCGGGGCGAGAGCTCGGCCATCGTCGCGGGCGCGGCCGCGGACTTCGCGCGGCGGGTGCAGGCCGAGGGCCGGCCCTTCTTCATCATCCTGTGGTTCGGCTCGCCCCACGGCCCCTACTCGGGGCTCCCTGAGGACGTGGCCGCGTACGGCGCGGTCCCCGAGGAGGATTTGCGGCGCCGCTACGCCGAGATCACGGCGATGGATCGCGCGCTGGGCGATTTCCGCCGGACCCTCCGCGAGATCGGCGCGCGGGAGAACACCCTGCTCTGGTACAACTCCGACAACGGCCTGCCGGGCGAGCACAAGGGCGCGTCCTTCGACGGGGGCTGGCGCGGCGCCAAGGGCAGCGTCTTCGAGGGCGGCCTGCGCGTGCCGGGCCTCATCGAGTGGCCCGCCGTGGTCCGCTCGCCCCGGCGCTCTGCGGTGCCGGCGGTGACCTCCGACATCCTCCCCACCGTGCTGGACCTGCTCGGCCTCGCCGCACCCGCCCGCCCGCTGGATGGCATCAGCCTGCGCCGCCTGCTCGAGGATGGGACCCTCCCGGAACGCCCGCAGCCGATCGGCTTCTGGCGCTACCCCGCGCAGCGCGAGCGCGGCAACGCGCGCTGGATCGACGCGGACCTCGCGCGCGGCACGACCCCGACCACGCGGAACCCCGCGATCGATTTTCTCAACTACCGCCACCCCGTGGCCCGCACCGCGGACTTCGGCGGCGAGGCGGCGTGGACCGACAACCGCTTCAAGCTTTACGTGCCCGACGCGGGCGAGGCGGCCGGCAAGGCGGGCGCGAAACGCAAGGGCCGGGCCGGTTCGGGCGTGCAGCTCTTCGACCTCCTGGCCGATCCCCGCGAGGAGCGGGACGTGTCCGCCGAACACCCCGAGGTGACGACCCGGATGCTGCGCGAACTCCACGCGTGGCAGCGTTCCGTCGAGGTGAGCCTGACCGGAGCCGACTACCGATGAACCCCGACCGCCCCCTCATTTCCCGCGCGCTGCTCGCGACGCTGTCGTTCCTGAGCTCGCCCCTCTCCCCGCCCGCGCTTGCGGCGGCTCCGGTGGCGCGACCGAACGTGCTCTGGCTGACCAGCGAGGACAACGGTCCCTTCCTCGGCTGCTACGGGGATCCGCACGCCCAGACCCCGCACCTCGACCGGCTCGCCGCCGAAGGGGTGCGCTACCGCCGGGCGTTCGCCAATGCCCCCGTCTGCTCCAGCGCCCGGACCACGCTGATCACGGGAATGTATCCGACCTCGATCGGCGCCCAGCACCACCGCAGCCGGGTGCCGCTGCCGGCGGGCTTCCGGCTCTACCCGGAGGAGCTCCGCGCCGCCGGGTACTACTGCACCAACAACGCGAAGACCGACTACAACGTCACCCTCGACCGCAAGCCTTGGGATGAGAACGGCCCGCGGGCGCACTACCGGAACCGCTCGCCCGGCCAGCCGTTCTTCGCCGTCTTCAACCAGACCTCGAGCCACGAGAGCCAGGTGGCGCCCAAACCCGGCAAGACGGCGTTTCGCGTCGCCCCCGAACGCGTCACCCTGCCGCCCTACCACCCGGACACGCCGGAAATCCGGCGCGACTGGGCGAACTACCATGACCAGGTCACCGTGATGGACGGGCAGATGGGGGAACTGCTCGCCGAGCTGGCGCGCGAGGGCCTCGCGGAGGACACCATCGTCTTCTACTACGCGGACCACGCGGGCGCGCTGCCCCGCGGGAAGCGCAACATCCACGACTCCGGCACCCGCGTGCCCCTGATCGTGCGTTTCCCGGCCAAGTGGGCGCACCTCGCCCCCGGTGCGCCGGGCTCGTGGGTGGAGCAACCCGTGAGCTTCGTCGACCTCACCGCGACCCTGCTGGAGCTCTGCGGCGTGGCCGTGCCCGCGAACTACGAGGGCCGGCCGTTCCTGGGCCCGCGCGCGGCGGCGCGGGAGGAAGTCTTCCTCTTCCGCGGCCGGATGGACGAACGCCACGACGTCGTGCGGGCGGTGCGGGACCGCGACCATCGCTACGTGCGCAACTACTCCCCGCACCGCCCCTGGGGCCAGCCCTACTCGTATCCCTTCCAGGTCCTGCCCAGCATGCGCTCGTGGCACGCCGCGTTCCTCGCGGGAAAATGCGATCCCGTGCAGGCCGCCTACTGGCTACCCAAGCCCCCCGAGGAGTTCTACCACGTGGCCGCCGATCCGCACGAGGTGCGCAATCTGGCCGGCCGACCCGAAGCGGCGGAGCGACAACGCGCGCTCGCCGCCAAGCTCCGCGCACACCTGATCGCGACCCGCGACACCGGCTTCATTCCGGAAGGCATGGCGACGCGCCTCGCCGGCAGCGGCGACCTGGTCGCTTACGCGCGCAGTCCGGCGTATCCGATCGAGCGCGTGGTCGATCTCGCCGACCTCGCCGCGGCGCGCGAGCCGCGCCACCTCCAAGCCCTTCAGGCCGCCCTCGCCGATCCCCATCCGGTCATCCGGTACTGGGGCGCGCAGGGTTGCCTGATCCTCGGCGCGCAGGCCGCGCCCGCCCGCGCGGCGCTGCTCACCGCCCTGCGGGACGAGTGGGCCGACGTGCGCGTCGCCGCCGCGGAGGCGCTCGGTCATCTCGGCGAACTCGAACCGGCCCTCGCGGCGCTGGGCGACGTGATCGGCGCGGGCTCTCCCGCCGAGGTCCTCGCGGCCCTCAACGCCCTCGATTTCCTCTGGCTCGATGGCCGCGCGCCGCTGGCCCGCGTGCAGGCGATGGTGCGCGCGCTGAAGCTGGCGGAGCCCGCCGACCGCATCCCGCGCCACCTCCTCGCCGCCACGGAGGCCCAGCGGGTGCCCGTCCCCTGACCATGTTGCGCCTCTTCCTGCCCGCCTGCCTGCTTCTCGGTTCGCTGCTCCCCGCCGCGGAAGGACCGCGTCGCCCGCCAAACATCGTGTACGTCCTGGCGGACGACCTTGGCTGGACCGATCTCGGCTGCCAGGGCTCCCGGTATTACGAGACGCCGAATCTGGATCGCCTCGCGGCGCAGGGACTGCGGCTGCAGCGCTACTACAACTCCCAGAACTGCGCCCCTACCCGGGCGGTCCTGATGAGCGGCCAGTACGCGCCGCGGACGGGGATGTACACCGTCAACACCCTCGAACGCGGCGAACCCGCCGCCCGGCGCATGCACGTGCCGGCCAACACGACCCAAATGCCCCTCGACCGGGTCCTGCTGCCCGCCGCGATCCGGAGCGCGGGTTACGTGACCGGGATGTTCGGCAAATGGCACCTCGGGACCGCGCGGCCGTACCATCCGGCGGACCGGGGCTTCGACGAGGCCCTCGTCTCCGATGGCCGCCACTTCAAGGCCACCACGGTGCCGCCGGTGGAAGTCCCGCCGGACCAGTACCTCGCCGACTTCCTGACCGACCGGGCGGTGGACTTCATCGGCCGCCACCGCGACCGGCCCTTCTTCCTCTACCTGCCGCACTTCGCCGTCCACACCCCCATCCAGGCGAAGCCCGAGCTCGTCGCCCGCTGGGAGCAGCGCCCGCCCGCGGGGCGGCACTGGCACCCGACCTACGCCGCCATGATCCAGAGCGTCGACGAGAGCGTCGGCCGGATCATGGCGCGCCTGGAGGAGCTCGGCCTCGCGCGGGACACCGTGCTGATCTTCTCCTCGGACAACGGGGGCCTCGGCGGTTACGACCGCACCGAACCGCCCTCGGAGAAGCGCGGATTCACCGACAACTGGCCGCTGCGCGGCGGCAAGGGCACCCTCTATGAGGGCGGCTTGCGCGTGCCGTTCATCGTGCGTTGGCCGGGGGTGATCCCGGCCGGCACGACCAGCGATCAACCCGCGGCGCACATCGACCTTTACCCGACCCTGCTGGAGGTCGCGGGTGGCCGCCCGCCCGCCGGTCAGGTCCTTGACGGGGTGAGCCTGCTCCCGCTGTGGCGCAACCCGGCCGCCGACCTCGGCCGGCCGGCGATCCATTGGCACTTCCCCGGCTATCTGGAATCCTACGTGCACCCGACCGGATGGCGCACCGGCCCGGTGGGCGCGATCCACGCCGGCACGCACAAGCTCCTCGAGTTCTTCGAGACGGGGCGGATCGAACTCTACGACCTCGCGCGCGACCCCGGGGAAACGCAGGATCTGACCGCCGCGGACCCCGCCCGGGCGGCGGCGCTCCGCGCTCAACTGGCCGCCTGGCGGACCTCGGTGGGCGCCGCGATGCCGCGCCTGAAGACGCCCGCGGAGCAGGCCGCCGACCAGGGTGCGCCGCGCACCGGCAAGGCCCGCAAGGCGGCGGTCGGGCCCGACCAGGACTGAGCCTCCCCTTCCCCGATGCACCTCCTCCGCCTGCTCCTGTGCGCCCTCCTGCCCCTGCCCGCCGTCGCCCTGGCCGCGGCGGCCGCCCGCCCGCCGAACGTCGTCGTCTTCCTCGCCGATGACGCCGGCTGGGGCGACTACGGCATCAACGGCAACCGGGCCATCCGCACCCCCAACATCGACGCCATCGGCCTCGGCGGCGCGCGCCTCGACCGTTTCTTCGTCTGCGCGGTCTGCGCCCCGACGCGGGCCGAGTTCCTCACCGGCCGCTACCATTCCCGCGGCGGCGTGCGCGGCGTCTCCACCGGCCTCGAGCGGCTCAACGTCGACGAACGCACCGTGGCGGACGCCTTCAAGGCGGCGGGTTACGCCACGGGCGCGTTCGGCAAGTGGCATAACGGCAGCCAGTGGCCTTACCACCCCCGGGCGCGCGGCTTCGACGACTACTACGGCCACACTTCGGGCCACTGGGGCGAGTACTTCGATCCCGAGATCGAGGACAACGGCCGGATGATCCGGGAGAAGGGCTACATCGTCGACCTGTGCACCGACCGCGCCCTCGCGTTCATCGAGCGGAACCGGGAAAAGCCCTTCCTGTGCTATGTGCCCTTCACCACCCCGCACTCCCCGTGGGCGGCGCCCGCCACGGACTGGGCCCGCTGGAAGGACCGCCCGATCACCCAGACCGCGACCGATCCCAGCCTCGAGGTGCCCGAGCACACCCGCTGCGCCTACGCGATGCTCGAGAACCAGGACGCCAACGTCGGCCGCATCCTCCGGCGCCTCGACGAGCTCGGCCTCGCCCGCGACACCATCGTGGTCTATTTCTCCGACAACGGACCGAACTCGTGGCGCTGGAATGACGGGATGAAGGGCCGCAAGGGCGCCGTCGACGAGGGCGGCATCCGGTCCCCCGGAATGATCCGGTTCCCCGCCCGCATCGCGCCCGGCACCGTCGTACGCGAGATCACCGGCGCGATCGACCTCCTGCCGACCCTCACCGCGCTCGCCGGCATCCCGCGCGTCGGCGACCGCCCGCTCGACGGCCTCGACCTCTCCCCGCTGCTGCTCGGCCGGTCCGCCGGTTGGCCGGATCGCCCGATCTTCACCCACCAGAACGGCCAGATCAGCGTCCGCACCCAACGCTACCGCCTCGACCCTCGCGGCGCCCTCTTCGACATGACGGAGGACCCCGGCCAGACCCGCGATGTGGCGGCGGACCGCCCGGCCGACGCCGCCCGCCTCCGCGCCGCGGTCGCCACGTGGCGCCAGGACGTCTTCGGTCCGTCCGTAGCCGCCGCCGCCACCGCCGCCGCCGGCGACGCCGCCAAGGCCCGCAAGAACGGCAAGGCGCCGAATTTCGTCGTGCCCGACGACCGCCCCTACCCGGTCGGTTACCGCGAGTTCCCCTGGACCCCGCTCCCCGCCCGCGACGGCGTGACGCGCGGCGAGGTCCGCCGCAGCAGCAGCGCCCCGAACTCGTCTTACTTCGTCAACTGGCGCACCCGCGACGACCGCATCACCTGGGACGTGGAGGTCGCGACCCCCGGCACCTACGAGGTGGTCATCGACTACACGTGCCCGGTGCCGGATGCCGGCGCCACCGTCGAGCTGAGCTTCAACGGGCGGACCCTTACCGGGAAGGTCGCCCCGGGCTGGGATCCGCCCCTGTGGACCAATCAGGACACCCTCCCGCGCCCGGCGGGCGAATCGCAGATGAAGGAGTTCCGCCCGCTGCGCCTGGGCCGCATCCAGCTGGAGCGCGGCCGCGGGGCCCTGACCCTCCGCGCCCTGGAGATTCCCGGCGCCAGCGTGATGGACGTGCGCCGCCTCAACCTCACCCTCGTTCCCTGATCCCCATGTCTCGCCTGCTGCTGCCCTGCCTCCTTGCCTTGATGCCCGCGGCCTTCGCCGCCGAGGTCGCCGCGCCGCGCCCGGCGGCGCCGAACATCGTGTTCATCATCTCGGATGACCACGCGTGGACGGACTATGGTTTCATGGGGCACAAGGTCATCGAGACCCCGCACCTCGATCGTTTGGCGGCGCGGAGTGCGGTGTTCGAGCGCGGCTACGTGCCCACCGCCCTCTGCCGGCCCGCGCTCGCGACCTTCGCCACCGGCCTCTACGCGCACCAGCACCGCGTCAGCGGCAATGACCCGGCATTCCTCCCCGAGATGCTGGCCCCGGCGAAGGAGGGCGCCAAGAAGGGCGCCAGGAAGGCGGCGGGCGAGCCCGCGGCGTACCAGCGCCGGCGCGAGCAGCTCATCAGCCACCTCGACCGCATCCCGACCCTGCCGCGCCTCCTCGGCGAACGCGGTTACCTCAGCCACCAGTCGGGCAAGTGGTGGGAGGGCAGCTACCAACGCGGCGGCTTCACCCACGGGATGACCCGCGGCTTCCCCCAGCCGGGCGGCCGGCACGGCGACGACGGCCTGCGCATCGGGCGCGAGGGGATGGAGCCGATCTTCAACTTCATCGACGAGGCGACCGCGGCGCGGAAGCCGTTCCTCCTCTGGTACGCCCCCTTCCTGCCGCACACCCCGCACACCCCGCCCGACCGCCTGTTCCAGAAGTACAAGGCCAAGGGCGTGACCTCCGACCACGTCGCCCGTTACTACGCGATGGTCGAGTGGTTTGATGAGACCTGCGGCCAGCTCCTGGACCGTCTGGAGGCCAAGGGGCTGACCCGGGACACCCTCGTCGTCTACATCGCCGACAATGGGTGGATCCAACAGGAGAACGCCTCGGGCTATGCCCCGCGCTCCAAGCAAACCGCCAACGAGGGCGGCGTCCGCCAGCCGACGCTCTTCAGCTGGCCGGGCACCATCGCGCCGGGCCGCCGCGGCGAACAGCTCTGCTCCAGCGTCGACCTCGTGCCCACCCTGCTCGCCGCCGCCGGGGTCCCCGCGCCCGCCGGCCTGCCGGGTTACAACCTGCTCCCGATCCTGCGCTCCGGCGCGGCCACGCCGCGGCAGGAGGTGTTCGGCGAGACCTTCGCCCACGACATCGCCGACCTCGAGCGCCCGGCCGCCAGCCTCGTCTACCGCTGGGTGATCGAGGGTCGCTGGAAACTGCTGCTCACCTACGATGGCGCCGTCAGCGCCCGCTACGCCTCGTCCAACCCGCGCACCGACCCGCGCCCCCAGCTTTACGACCTGCTCGCCGACCCGCACGAGGACCGCAACCTCGCCGCCGCGAACCCGGAGGTCGTCGCGCGCCTCGCCGCCCGCATCGACGGCTGGTGGGACGCCGCGCCCCGGAAGACCCAGGCCGCCTGGAACCGCTGAGCCCGCCGATGCGCCCGCTGCTCTCCGCCGCCCTGCTCCTCGCGGGGCTCCTGCCCGCCGCCGACGCGACGGCCGCCGCGGCGAACCGGCCGCCGAACATCCTGTTCCTGCTCGCGGACGACCAGCGCCACGACACCCTCGGCGTCGCGGGCCATCCGTTCCTGCGCACGCCGCACCTCGATCGCCTCGCGCGCGATGGCGTCCGCTTCCGCGAGGCGTTCGTCACCACCTCCGTCTGCTGGGTCAGCCGGGCCGTCACCCTCACCGGCCAGTGGGCGCGAAGCCACGTGCAGCGGGACGCCGTGCCCGTCGTGACCCCCGCCGCGGTCGCGCACCTGTTGCCGACCCAGCTCCGCGCCGCCGGCTACCGCACGGCCCACTTCGGCAAGTGGCACTTCCAGGGGCCGCCCGGCTTCGTGCCCGCCGCCCAGTTCGATGTCTTCGAGGCCATCGGGCGCAATCCGTACTTCAAGACCCTGCCGGACGGCACGCGCCGCCACGAGACCGACCTCGTCTGCGATCGCGGGATCGACTTCCTCCGCGCGCAGCGGCCGGACCAGCCGTTCCTCCTGCACCTGTGGTTCAACGCCTCCCACGCCGAGGACAACGACCGGCGGCCCGGCGTCGGACACTACCCTTGGCCGCCGTCCGCGGACGGCCTGTACGAGGATCAGCCCATCCCGCCGCCCCGGCTCGGCGGCGCCGCGGTGGTCGCCGCCCATCCGCCATTCCTCCTCGAATCGATCAACCGGCAACGCTTCTTCTGGGGCTACGACACCCCGGAGAAGTACGCCACCAACGTCCGCGCCTACCTGCGGATGATCACCGGCATCGACCACGCCGTCGGCCGCGTGCTCGCCGCCCTGGAGGCCGCGGGACTGGCGGACAACACCATCGTGGTCTACTCGGCGGACAACGGGTATTACCTCGGGGACCGCGGGTTCCAGGGCAAGTGGTCCCACTACGACGAGTCGCTGCGGGTGCCGCTCCTGGTCTTCGACCCGCGCCTGCCCCGCGACCGGCGGGGCCGCGTGGTCGACGCCCTCGCGCTGAACGTGGACTTGGCGCCGACCTTCCTCGACTGGGCCGGCGTGGCGGCGCCGGCCGCTTACGAGGGCCGGAGCCTCGCGCCGCTCGTGCGGGGGGAGACGCCCGTGGGGTGGCGCCAGCACTTCCTCTGCGAGCACGTTGACCTCGCCCCCACGTTGACCTGGGAGGGCGTGCGGACCACCCGCTGGCTTTACGCGCGCTACTTCGACCAGCGCCCGGCCTACGAATTCCTCCACGACCTCCAGAGGGACCCGGATGCGCTCGCGAATCTCGCCGGCGACCCCGCCGCGGCCGCCGCCCTGGCGGAACTCCGCGCCCTCTGCGACCGCGAGCTCGCGGCCCGCGGCGGTCCGCTGCCCCCGCTCGAGCAGCGGGGCGCCCGGAAGTCACCCGCCAAAGCCAAGGCGGCGCGGACCAAATCCTGATCTCCCCATGCGCCTCCTCCCACTGTCCCTCGCCCTCCTCGGCCTGCTGCCGCCGACCGCCGCCCTGGCCGCCCCCCCGCCGGAGCGGATCAACGTCGTCTTCATCCTCGCCGATGACCTCGGCTGGGCCGAGCTCGGCAGCTACGGACAGAAGAAGATTCCCACCCCGAACCTCGACCGCCTCGCCGCCGAAGGAATGCGCTTCACCCGCCACTACAGTGGCGCCCCGGTGTGCGCTCCCTCGCGCTGCGTGTTGATGACCGGCCGCCACCTCGGCCGGGCCGAGATCCGCGGCAACCGGCAGGCCAAGCTCAGCGATCCCAGGTGGGAAGAGGGCCAGCATCCGCTTTCGCCGGAAGCCGTGACGATCGCACAGGTCTTCCAGCAGGCCGGGTACGCCACCGGGGCGATGGGGAAATGGGGACTCGGTCCGGTGGGCAGCACCGGCGATCCCAACCGCAAGGGCTTCGACCTCTTCTTCGGCTACAATTGCCAGGCCGTGGCCCACAGCTTCTTTCCCGCCACCCTGTGGCGGAACGCCGAGAAGGTGCCCCTCAACGCCAAACCCGTGCCGGGCCGCGCGCGGCAACCCGAGGGGCCGGTCCGGCTCGAGGATTGGCAGGGCGAACAGTATTCGTCCCGCGCGATGGTCGCCGAGGCGGAGGGCTTCATCCGCCGCGAGGCCGGACGTCCCTTCTTCCTCTACCTGCCCTTCATCGAGCCGCACGTCGCGATGCACCCGCCCAAGGAATGGGTCGAACGGTTCCCCCGGGAGTGGGACCCCGAACCCTACCGCGGCGAATCCGGTTACCTGCCGCACCCCCGCCCCCGCGCCGGCTACGCGGCGATGATCGCGATGCTCGACGACCACGTGGGCCGCGTCCTCGCCGCCCTCGACCAGGCCGGCGTCGCGGGCCGGACGCTCGTGGTCTTCTCCAGCGACAACGGCACCACGCACGAGGGCCCGAAGGGCACGAAGTTCCACGTCGGCGGCGCCGATCCCGCGTTCTTCGCCAGCACGGGCCCGCTGCGCGGCTTCAAGGGCAGCGTCTACGAGGGCGGCCTCCGCGTGCCGATGATCGCGCGCCTGCCCGGCCGCATCCCCGCCGGACGGGTGAACGGGCAACCCGGCTACTTCGCCGACTGGTTTCCGACGCTCTGCGAGGCCGCCGGCCTGCGGGCCCCCGCGGGCCTCGACGGCGAAAGCCTCTGGCCCGCCCTCACCACGGGCCGCGCCGCGCCCCGCCGCACGCCGATGGTGTGGGTGTTCCCCGAATACGGCGGGCAGGTCGCGGTGCAGCTCGGCGACGTGAAGGCCGTGCGCCGCGGCCTCCGGACCCCGCAGCCCGGCGGCTGGGAGGTCTATGATCTCGCCCAGGATCCCGGCGAAGCCCGCAATCTCGCCGCGGAACGGCCCGAACTGATCCGCGCCGCCGAGGACGTCCTGCGCCGCGAAATGCAGCCCAACGCCCTCTTCCCCGTCGCCGTCCCCGGCCTCGCCGCCGCGGCCCAGCCCTGAACCCGCCTCTGCCCCCGATGCGCCCGACCTCCCTCCGCCTCGCCCTCGCCTTGCTGCTCCCCGCCCTCCTCGGCGCCGCAACCCCGCGCCCGCCCAACATCGTGATCTTCCTCGCCGACGACCTCGGCTGGGGGGACCTCGGCGTCTACGGGCATCCGGTGATCCAGACCCCCAACCTCGACGCCTTCGCCCGCCAGGGCGCCCGCCTCACCCAATGCTACGCGGCGAGCGCCGTCTGCAGCCCCTCGCGCTCGGCGATCCTGACCGGCCGCACCCCGTACCGGAACGGCGTGTTCACCTGGATCCCCGAGGGCCGGGAGGTTCACCTGCGGACGAGCGAGATCGCCCTGCCCAAGCTGCTGCGCACCCAGGGTTACGCCACCTGCCATGTGGGCAAATGGCACCTGAACTCCCATTTCAACCAGCCCACGCAGCCCCAGCCCAACGACCACGGCTACGACTGGTGGCTCGCCACCCAGAACAACGCCGCGCCCTCGCACGAGAATCCGACCAACTTCGTGCGCAACGGGAAACCCGTCGGCCCCGTGCAGGGCTATTCCGCGCCCTTCATCGTCGACGAGGCCATCGGCTGGCTCCGGCAGCACCGCGACCCGGCGCGGCCCTTCCTGCTCTCCGTCTGGACCCATGAACCGCATTACCCGATCAAGTCCGATCCTGCGTTCAAGGCCCTGTACCCCGGCCTGAGCGATGAGGTGCAGAAGGAACATCACGCCAACGTCACGCAGCTCGACCACGCGTTCGGGCGCCTCGTGCGCGCGCTCGACGAACTGGGCCTCGCGGGCGACACGCTGGTGTTCTTCACCTCGGACAACGGTCCGGAGGGCGACGGCATCCGCACCCCGGGTCGCGGCTCCACCGGCGGTCTCCGCAGCCGCAAGCGCGCGGTCTACGAGGGTGGCATCCGCGTGCCCGGCCTCGTCCGCTGGCCGGGCCGGATCGCCCCCGGCACGGTCTCCGACGTGCCCGTCATCGGTTCCGACCTCTTCGTCACCGCGGCCAAGTTGGCCGGCGCAGCCCTGCCGAAGGATCGGGTGCTCGACGGCGGGGACTTCCTCCCGGCGTTGAAGGGCCAACCCGTCGAACGCGCCCGCCCACTCTACTGGCGCTGCGCCATCGCCCCCGAGCCCCTCAAGACGGCAATGCGGATCGGGGACTGGAAGATCCTGGCCGACGAAAGGCTGACGCAGTTCGAGCTGTACAACGTGCAGCGGGATCCCGGCGAGTCCACCGAGCTCTCGGCGCGCGAACCCGCGCGGCTGGCCGAGATGACCGCGGCCCTGCGCCGCCTGAACGCGGAGATTGAGGCCGAGGGCCCGCCCTGGTGGCGCACCTACCAGCACGGGGGGGCCGGCAAGGCCAAGGGCAAGCAGGTCAAGAGCGCCAACTGATCCGACCATGCACCTCCGCTCCGTCCTGCTCGCACCGTTGCTGCTCGCGGCCGCGCTCCGCGCCGGCGACGCCCCCCGTCCGGCCAACATTGTCTTCTTCCTCGCGGACGACCTCGGCCAGCGCGACCTGGGGGCCTACGGCAGCACGTTTTACGAGACGCCGCACCTCGACCGCCTCGCGCGCGAGGGCGCCCGCTTCACCGACGCCTACGCGGCCTGCCCGGTGTGTTCGCCCACCCGCGCGAGCATCCTCACCGGCCGCTGGCCACAGCGCACCGGGATCACCGATTTCATCGGCGCCCCGCTCAAGCCGGAGCAATGGAAGCGCAACACCCGCTCCCTCCCCGCCCCGTACGCGGACCGGCTCGCGCTCGACGCGCCCACCGCCGCGAAGTCCCTCAAGGCCGCCGGCTACGCGACCTTCTTCGCCGGGAAGTGGCACCTCGGTCCCGAAGGCTGGTGGCCGGAGAACCAGGGCTTCGATTTCAACCTCGGCGGCAACGAGCGCGGGGGGCCGTACGGCGGGAAGCGCTACTTCTCCCCCTATGGCAACCCGCGCCTGACCGACGGCCCCGAGGGCGAGCACCTGCCGGACCGCCTCGCGCAGGAGGCCGTCAAGTTCATGGCCGCCCAGCGCGACCGGCCCTTCCTCGTCTACTTCCCCTTCTATTCCGTCCACACACCGCTGCTGGCCCGCGAGGACCTGAGGCTGAAGTACGAGGAGAAGCGGCGGCGCCTCGGCCTGGGCGAACGCTGGGGACGCGAGGGCGAACGCGACGTCCGTGAGATTCAGAGTCACGCCATCTACGCGGGGATGGTCGAGGCGATGGACCTCGCCGTCGGGCGCGTCCTGCAGGCCATTGACGACCTCGGCCGGCGGGAGGACACCCTCGTCATTTTCACCAGCGACAACGGGGGCCTCTCCACCAGCGAGGGTTCGCCCACCTCGAACCGGCCGCTGCGCGCGGGCAAGGGCTGGATGTACGAGGGCGGCATCCGGGTCCCGCTGATCGTGCGCTGGCCGGGGGTCGCCCGGCCCGGGAGCGTAATCGCGGCGCCGGTCAGCAGTCCGGACTTCTTCCCCACGTTCCTCGCGGCCGCGGGCCGCACGCCTCCCGCCGGCAAGGCGGACGGCCGCAGCCTGGTTCCGCTCCTGCGCGGGGAAACCGCCGCCGAGCGCGCGCTCTTCTGGCATTACCCGCATTACGGCAACCAGGGCGGCGCTCCCTCCGCCGCCGTCCGGCGGGGCGACTGGAAGCTCATCACCTGGCTGGAGGACGGGCGGGAGGAGCTGTTCCACCTGGGCGAGGACCTGGGCGAACAGCGTGACCTCGCGGCGCGGGAACCCGCCCGGCTGGCCGCCCTCCGCGCCGAGTTGCGCGCGTGGCAGCAGGACGTGGGCGCGCGGTTTCCGGCCCCAAATCCCGCCTACGATCCGGCCGCGCCCAGTGGCCGGGCGGCCCCGCGCAAGCAGTAGGCCGGCCGTCATTCGCCTTGCCCGCGCCGGCGCCCGCGGGCATCACCGCGGGTCGCCGTATGAACATCCATCCGACCCGCGAGGCCTTCGCGAGCCTCGCCCGGCAGGGCAACGTCATCCCGGTCACGACCGACCTGATGGCGGACTTCGAGACCCCCGTCTCGGCCTACGCCAAGCTCCGCGCCGCCGGGCCGTCGTTCCTGCTCGAGTCGGTGGAGGGCGGTGAGCACCTCTCCCGTTACAGCTTCATCGGCTGCCGCCCGCGCCGCATCCTCGCGTGCGGTCCTGCCACCACCGAGATCCGGGAACCCGGCCGCGCGCCGGTGACCGTGCCCACGCCCGCCGATCCGCTCACGCTGCTGGAGGACGAACTCCGGGGCTACCGGCCCGTCTCCCTCCCGGGACTGCCGCGCTTCACCGGCGGGGCGGTCGGATTCCTCGCCTACGAGTACGTCACCCGGCTCGAACCGAGCGTGCCCGCCGCCCCCGGCCCGGGCCTCGGCACGCCCCTGCTCTACTTCCTGCTGGTGGATTCGCTCCTGATCTTTGACCGCGCCCGCCAGACCCTGCGCCTCTGCGTGAACGCGCACGTCGCCGAACCCGCGGCCGCGGACGCCGCCTACGACGCCGCGGTGCGCGAACTGCGGGAACTGCACGAACTGCTCCGCCACCCGCGCGCCCTCGCCCCCGCCCCGGTGGTGGATCCGGGTCCGGTGCAGATTCCGCCGGGCAACTTCACCCCGGCCGCCTTCGAGGCGGCGGTGACGGCCGGACAGGAGTTCATCCGCGCGGGGGACATCATCCAGTTCGTGCCCTCCCAGCGGTTCTCGCGGCCCTTCACCCGGCCGGCCCTCGACCTGTACCGGGCGCTGCGCACGGTGAACCCCTCCCCTTACCTGTTCATCCTCGAGGCGGAGGATTTCGCGCTGGTCGGCGCCTCACCCGAGGTGCACGTGCGCCTGACCGACGGTCGCGTCGAGATCCGCCCGATCGCCGGCACGCGCCGCCGCGGGGCCACGCCGGCCGAGGACACCGCGCTGGAGCGGGAACTGCTGGCCGACGAGAAGGAGCGCGCCGAGCACCTGATGCTGGTCGACCTCGCCCGCAATGACATCGGCCGCGTCTGCGCCTATGGTTCGGTGCAGGTCCCGGAAATGATGGTGATCGAACGCTACTCGCACGTGATGCACATCGTCTCCCAGGTCGAGGGCCGCATCGCGCCCGGACGCACCGGCTACGACCTGCTGCGCGCGACCTTCCCGGCCGGCACCGTGTCCGGGGCGCCGAAGATCCGGGCGATGCAGATCATCGCCGCCAGCGAACCCTCGCCCCGCGGCTGCTACGCCGGCGCCCTCGGCTACGTCGGCTACGACGGCAACCTCGACACCTGCATCATGCTGCGCACCGCCCTGCTCAAGGACGGGCACGTGCACATCCAGGCCGGTGCCGGCGTGGTCGCCGACTCGGTGCCAGCCGCCGAATACCAGGAGACCGTCAACAAGGCGGCCGCCCTGTTCAAGGCGGTGGCGATGGCCGAGCGCTTCTGAGCCGGAAGGCGGCCCGGCGGAGGCCGCTTTCCCCTCGCCGTCGGCCCGACGCGCCGCGAGGTTGGGGCACCCCGCTTATGCCCCTCCGCCTCGTCCTCCTGCCCTGCCTCCTCGCCGCGGCGCTCGCCGGACTTTCCGCGGCCACGCCCCCCGGCGGTTTCCGCGCCGGCGCCGCCACCAGCAACCTCACGCCGCCGCTCGGCACCCCGATCGTCGGCGGCTTCGCCCCCTTTCCCGCGCAGGACGTCCACGACGAGCTGCACGCCCGCTGCCTCGTCCTCGATGACGGGCGCACGCGCCTCGCCCTCGTGGTCTGCGACCTGCTCGGCCTGCACGCGTCCGTGAGCACGGAGGCACGCCGCCTCATCGAGGCGGCCACCGGCATCCCGCCGACCCACGTCCTCGTCGCCGGCACCCACACGCACTCCGCCGGCAGCGCGCTCGGCGCCAGCCGCTTCGCGCCCGAGCAGCCGCTCGACGACTACCAGCGCTTCGTGGCGACGCGCGTCGCGGACGGGGTGCGCCGGGCCCTCAACGCCCTCCGCCCGGCGGAACTCGGCTTCGGCACGGTCGACATCCCGGAGCACGTGCACAACCGCCGCTGGGTGATGCGCGAGGGCAAGGCACCGCCCAACCCCTTCGGCCAGGTGGACCGGGTGAAGATGAATCCCGCCCCGGGCAGCCCGGACCTCGTGGAGCCCGCCGGGCCGATCGACCCGACCGTCTCCTTCCTCGCCCTGCGGGAACCCGGCTCGAGCGCGCTCATCTCCGTGTTCGCCGCCTACTCGCTCCACTACGTCGGGGGCGTCGGCAGCCGCAGCCTCTCCGCGGACTACTTCGGCGTGTTCTGCGGGGAGATCGAGCGGCTGGCCGCGCACCCGGCGGCGACGAGGCCGTGCGTCGCCCTGCTCGCAAACGGGACGAGCGGCGACATCAACAACATTGATTTCCGCCTCGCCAAGCGCCCCGCGCGCGCCCCCTACGAGCAGATGAACCTGGTCGGGCGTGATGTCGCCCGGCGCGTGCACGCGGCGCTCGCCGGCATCAGCTGGGAGCGCGCCCCCACCCTCGCGGCCACCTACCGGGAATTGCCCGTGGCCTGGCGCTCCATCCCGCCGGAACTCGTGGCCTGGGCGCGTGAGACGGAGGCGCGGGCGCCGCGGGTGGCCAAGGGCGACGTGCCCGTGGGCGCGAAGTTCGCGACCACCCCGGACTGGGTGCAGCGCCTCTCCTACGCCGCGCGCGTGCAGGTGCTGGCCGAGCCCCGTCCGCCGGCGCGGATCCCCCTGCAGGCCCTGCGGATCGGCGACGTGGCGATCGGCACCTTCCCGTGCGAGACCTTCGCCGAGACCGGCCTCGAGTACCGCCGCCGCAGCCCGTTCCGCCGCTCCTTCATGGTCGAGCTGAACCACGGCTACTTCGGCTACCTGCCCACCCCGCGCCATTTCGCGCTCGGCGGCTACGAGACGTGGCCGGGCACCAATCTCCTGGAGCCGGAGGCCAGCGTGAAGATGCTCGACGCGCTCCTCGCGCTCACCGCCGGCCTGCAGCCCGCGCCGGCCCGCCCGTAAGCGCGGGCGATTCCGCCGGACGCGGCGGTCAGCCCACCTGCGGATAGCTGCCCAGCCACTTCACCAGCGGGCAGAAGCGGCGCAACTCGGCCACCGCCTCGCGCATCGCGGGGTCCTCGTAGTGCCCGGTGACGTCGAGGAAGAAATAGTAATCCCACGGGCGCCGCTTGCTGGGACGTGACTCGATCTTGGACAGGTTGATCCCGCGCTCGGCCAGGGGCATCAGCATCCGCAGGAGCGCGCCGGAATGGGACGCGGCCTCGTCGCCCAAGGAGACCAGCAGGCTGGTGAGATCCTTGCCCGCGCCGGCCGAGCCGGACGGCTGGCGGCCCAGCACGAAAAAGCGCGTGGTGTTGTCGGCCTTGTCCTGGATGTTCCGGACCAGGACGGGCACCCCGTAGTGCTCCGCCGCCAGTTCCCCCGCGACCGCCGCCGCGCCCGGCTCGGCCTGGGCGAGCTGCACCGCCCGGGAGGTGCTGGGAGCGTCGACCAGCTGCGCGTGCGGCAGGTGCCGCTGCAGCCAGTGCCGGCACTGCGCGAGCGCCTGATCCTTCGAGTAGACCCGCGTCACGGCCTCGAGCGGCGCGGTGGAGATGAGCGCGTGGTTGATCTCCATGTACACCTGCGCGACCACCTTCACGTCGCTCTCCACGAAGCTGTCGAGCGCCTCGCGCACCGACCCCTCGGTCGAGTTCTCGATCGGGATCACGGCGTAGTCCGTCTCGCCCTTCTCGACCGCGGTGAAGATGTCCGCGACGGTGGCCATCGGATGGTAGCCCACGCTGGCGCCGAACTTCCGCAGCGCGGCCGCGTGGGTGTTGCTCGCCTCGGGGCCGAGGTAGGCGATGAGCAGCGGCTTCTCGAGGGCGATCGCCGCGGACATGATCTCGCGGTAAATCGCCCGCAGCGCCTCGTCGCGGATCGGTCCCCGGTTGCGCGCGGTCACCTTGCGCAGCACGGCGTCCTCGCGCTCGGCGACGTAGATCTGCCCGCCTGCGCCGCGCTTCACCTTGCCGATTTCCGCGGCGAGGGAGAGGCGGCGATTCAGGAGTTCCACCAGCTGGTGGTCGATCTGGTCGATCTGGTCGCGGATGGGGCCGAGGTCCATTTCAGGCGGGGGACGAGGTGGACGGCGCGGATCCGTCCGCGGGGGACGCGGGCTCGGCCGCTGCCTCGGGAGCAGGCTCGGCTGCTGCCTCGGGAGCGGAATCCGGGGCGGCCGGCAGCGGGGCCTCCAGCGGCAGCTGCTCATCGGGCAGGCCGACATCGAGGTCGCCGGGAGCCTTGGTGGCCTCCGATTTGCGCAGCCACTCGTCGATCTGCCGGGACGAGAGCACATCGGAGGCGGGCAGCTCGTCCAGGGACTTGATGCCCGTGAATTCGAGGAACTCATCCGTCGTCCCGTACTGGATCGGCCGGCCGGGCGTGTCCGCGCGCCCCACGATGTAGACAAGATCCCGCTCGAGCAGCTTGTTCAGTCCGGCCTCGGCGGACACCCCGCGGATGTTCTCGATCTCCGTGCGGGTGACCGGCTGGCGGTAGGCGATCACGGCCAGCGTCTCGAGGGCGGACTGGGTGAGTTTCACCGGCGGCGGCTCCTGCCGCAGAATCCGCACCCAACGCGCGAAGCGGGGCTCGGTCACCAGGCGGTAGCCCGCATTGCCCTCGATCAGGAGCAGACCCTCGCCTGCGGCGCGCAGCTGCGCGGCGATCGCGTCCATCGCCTCGCGGATCTGGGTCGCGGTGACGAGGGAGGGGACGTCGACATACAATTCGGGATCGCCGGCGGCGGGCTCCACGACCACCTCGGCGGCCTCCTCCGCCACCGGGGCGGCCGCGACTGGGGCGGCCTCCCCCGCGGCCGGTTCCGGCGCCGCCGGCCGGTCCATCCCGGGCAACGCCTGCTGCTCGTGGAACCGGGTGAAGGCGGCCTGGATGTCCTTGATCGCGAGCGGTTGGCTCGAGGAAAGGAGCAGGGCCTTGAGGACTTTCTGGAGATTGAACGCCATGCGCGGGCCGGCCGAGTGAGGGAGCCCCCCCCGGGGGCTGCAACCCGATTTTACGCACGACGCGGGCTTGTCGCGACGGCCGCGGCCCCTTGTGCTCGCGTCATGCCCCGCCACCTCCTTGCCTGCGCCGCTTTCCTCGCGGCCACCCCGTTGCTCCCGTCCCTGGCCGCCGCCGAGAAGGCGGTCCCGTATGCCCAGATCCTCGGGCCGATCCGCCTCTGGCCGGGCGCCGCACCGGGTGCGACGGGGGAACGGCCCCAGGATATTCCCACCCTGACCCCGTATGCCCCCGCGGGCCGGCCCTCCGGGTCGACGATGCTGATCCTCCCGGGCGGCGGCTACGGCGGCCTCGCCGAGCACGAAGGCGCCGGCTACGCCGAGTTCCTCACGCGCCACGGCATCACCTGCTACGTCCTCAAATACCGCCTCGGTTCCGCCGGCTACCGCCACCCCGTGATGCTCCAGGACGCCGCGCGCGCCCTCCGGATGGTCCGGGGCTTCGCCCGCCGCGACGGCCTCGACCCCCGCCGCATCGGCGTGATCGGCTCCTCGGCCGGCGGGCATCTGGCATCCACCCTCCTCACCCACTTCGACGCCGGCCGCGCGGAGGACACGGATCCGGTCGAGCGCGAAAGCTCGCGCCCCGACCTCGGCATCCTGTGCTACCCGGTGATCTCCCTGCTCGAGTTCGCGCACGCCGGCTCCCGCCGCAACCTGCTGGGCGACAATCCCGACCCCGCGCTGGTGCGCCACCTCTCCAACGAGCTCCAGGTCACGGCCGACACGCCCCCTTGCTTTCTCTGGCACACGGTCGAGGACAAGGGTGTGCCGGTGGAGAACTCGCTCCTGTTCGCGGCGGCCCTGCGCCGCGCCAAGGTCCCCTTCTCCCTCCACGTGTACGAGAAAGGGGCCCACGGCCTCGGCTTCGGCCGTCCCGACCGGCCCGCGCCGCCCTGGGGCGACCAGCTGCTGCACTGGTTCCGGGAGCGTGCCTACCTGCCCTGAGTCGGGTTGGGCCGGCCCACGCCGCCGGCGCGAAAGCTTGCCTTGCCTTCGGCCGGCGCGGTCCGCACGGTGGACCCTTTTCCATCCCGCCTTGCCGCGCCGCCCATGAATCAGAGCATCCGCAACATCGCCATCATCGCCCACGTCGACCACGGGAAGACCACCCTCGTCGACAAGCTCCTGAAGGAAGGCGGCGTCTTCCGCGCCAACCAGCAGGTTGAGGAGCGCGCCATGGACTCGATGGACCTCGAGCGCGAGAAGGGCATTACGATCAAGGCGAAGAACACGTCCGTCCACTGGCAGGACAAGATCATCAACATCGTCGACACCCCCGGCCACGCCGACTTTGGCGGCGAAGTGGAGCGGGCCCTGCGGATGGTCGACGGCGTGCTCCTCGTGGTCGACGCCTATGACGGCCCCCAGGCCCAGACCCGCTTCGTGCTCCGCAAGGCCCTCCAGCACGGCCTGAAGGTCGTCATCGTCATCAACAAGATCGACCGCGACAACGCGGAGCCCGCGAAGATGTACGACAAGGTGCTCGAGCTGCTGATGGAGCTCAACGCCACCGAGGAGCAGTTCGACGCCCCCGTCGTGTACGGCTCCGGCCGCGACGGCTACATGATGTACAAGCTCGACGACGAGCGGAAGAACATGACCCCGCTCTTCGAAACCATCCTCAATCACGTTCCGCCCCCGTTCGCCAAGCCGGACGACGCCTTCCACATGCTCGTGTCGAACATCGACTGGAGCGACTACGTGGGCCGCATCGCGATCGGCAAGATCCTGGGCGGCCGCGTCAACGTCGGCGACACGGTCTTCACGATCCGCCACGCGGACGGCAAGCGGATCCGCGCCAAGATCACCAAGGTCTTCGAATACTCCGGGCTCGGCACCCAGGAGTCCACCGCCGGCGTCGCGGGCAACATCGTGGGGCTCTCCGGCTTCGAGGACATCGACATCGGCGACACCCTCGCGGCCCAGGAGGACGCCCACGCCTTGCCCTTCACCCAGATCGACCCGCCCACCCTCGAGATGCAGTTCTGCGTCAACGACGGCCCGCTGGTCGGCCAGGAGGGCAAGCTCGTCACCTCGCGCCAGCTGCGCGAACGGCTCTTCCGCGAGCTCAAGACGAACGTTTCGATCAGCATCGAGGACAGCGACCGCGCGGGCGTGTACAACGTGAAGGCCCGCGGCGCGATGCAGGTCGCCGTGCTGGTGGAGACGATGCGCCGCGAGGGCTTCGAGCTCCTCGTCTCCCGACCGACGGTGATCGAGAAGGTGGTCGAAGGTCGACGGCTGGAGCCCTACGAGACGGTCTGGATCGAGGTGCCGGACGAGTGTGTCGGCTCGGTGATGCAGAATCTCGCCAACCGCAAGGGGCAGCTGACCAACA
Organism: Opitutaceae bacterium; assembly: GCA_049428505.1. Classification (GTDB taxonomy): domain Bacteria; phylum Verrucomicrobiota; class Verrucomicrobiia; order Opitutales; family Opitutaceae; genus ER46. Next base: position 25,625 of record JBMTAG010000026.1, read on the forward strand.
TGGAGAAGCACCCCTACTCCACGATGATCGAGGCCACCATCACGACCCGTGGCCTGATCGGCATGGAGATCGACGTGGTCAACATGACCAGCGGCCGGGGCGTGATGAGCCACCTGTTCAAGGAATACGGCCCCTTCGCCGGGGAGGTGCTCACGCGCCTCACCGGGACGCTGATCGCCACCGAGGCGGGCGAGACGACCAGCTACGCGCTGGTGATGTGCCAGGAACGCGGCAAGCTCTTCGTCAGCCCGGGCGAGCAGGTCTACGAGGGGATGATCATCGGCGAGAACCCCCGCAACGAGGACATCTCGGTCAACGCGGTGCGTGAAAAGAAGCTGACCAACTTCCGCTCGCAGGGCGAAGGCGTGGCCACCGGCCTGACGCCCGCGACCAAGCTCTCGCTGGAACGGGCGATCGAATACATCGCCGCCGACGAGCTCGTCGAGGTGACCCCGAAGAGCCTCCGCCTCCGCAAGCGCATCCTCAAGGAAGTCGAACGCCGGAAGGTCACCCGCGCCGCCAAGTCCGCGGAGTGACGCTCCCGGGCGGCCTCAGGCGCCAGCCGGGACCCGGGCCAGCCACTCCGCCGGCACGGCAAGTTCCCGGCGTGCGCAGCACGCCACGAGGTCCGCCGCCAGCGGCGCGGCGAACACGTGCGGGAACCCGGCGCGCGTGAGATCGATGCCGGCGCAGTGGAGCGCCTGCCGCGGCAATTCGAGCCGCTCCGCGAGGGCGGCCGTCCAGCCGGTCGTGATGAATTCCAGGTAGAGGCGCGCATCCGGGCCGTAAATCTTGTCGCCGAGGACCGGCCGGCCCAGCCACTGCGCGTGCGCGCGGATCTGATGCTTGCGGCCCGTCACCGGGATCACGCGCACCAGGGTGAGACTCCCGTCGGGCGCGTGCCCAAGCGGCTGGAATCGCGTCAGCGCCGCCTTTCCCTCCCCGGCCGCCACCACCGCCGACTTGGTGAACACGGGGCTGGCCAGATCGTCGCCCAGGGGCTGGTCGACCACGGTCTCCTCCGCCAGCCGGCCCGCCAGGAGGGCGAGGTACACCTTGCCGATCCGCCGTTCCTGCAGCGCCGTCTGCAGGCGGGCCGCCGCGCGCGCCTCCTTCGCCACCACGACGAGCCCGCTCGTTTCCCGATCCAGCCGGAAGACCAGGTGCACCGTGGGCAGGCCCGTGAACTCCCGCAGCGCGCCGACCAGGCTCGACCACGGTCCGGCCTTCGACGGGTGGCAGACCACGTCGCCCGGCTTGTCCACCACGAGCAGGCGCTCGTCCTCGAAGACGATCCAGCGGCGGACCTCCGCCGCCGTGAGGATCCGGACCCGCGCGGGGTCCTGGGGCCGGCGCGGCCACGCGCAGGCGCGCCCCGCCCAGCGTTCCGGCGGCACCTCCGCCCCGGAACTCACGGGAGCACCGGACCCGCCCGGCGGCGCAGGACGAGGGCAGCCACCCGGGCGGCCGTCGTCCGCGGGAGCAGGCCGCCCGCCCAGGTCATCACCCGGTTGGGCAGACCCGGCACCGCGTGCGCCCGGTCCCGCGCCCACGCCCGCAGGGCGAAGCGCGCCACTTCGTCCGCCCCCATCGCCGCTCCCGGCAATCCGCGCAGGCCGGCGGCGGCGAAGAACCCCGTGGCGGTCGTGCCGGGACAGCAGGCGGTGACCCGCAGGCCCGATCCCCGCACCTCCTCGCGCAACGCCAGCGACCAGCTCAGCAGGAAGGCCTTGCTCGCCCCGTAGACCGCCGCGTACGGCGTCGGCTGATACGCGACGACGGAGGCCACGTTCAGGACGCCGCCGCCCCGGTGCCGCAGGACCGGCAGCAGCCGCGCGGTGAGGTCGACCACCGCCCGCACGTTGACGTCGATCACCGCCAGCTGCCGCCCGGGGTCATCCCCCGGAAAACGGCCGAAGGAGCCGAGCCCCGCGTTGTTCACCAGCAGCACCGGGCCCGCCGGCGCGGCCGCCAGCCAGGCGGCGACGACGTCGGCCGCGCGCGCCAGCGCCGTGGCATCCGCGAGATCACAAGGAATGTGGTGCACCGCGGACTGGAAAGTCGCTCCGGTTTTTTCCGCGCACGGGCGCCGGGAGAGGTTGCAAACCGGCACCGCCGGGCTCATTGTCCTCAACCGACGAATGAAAGCTTCCCCCAGTCCGGAGGAGCCTCCCGTGACGACCGCGGCCGCGAGATCAGGCAGGGTCGGAGCGAGCAGGGACATGGAAGACAGTGTGATTTTTTGCGACCCCGGCCCCCGGCCGACGGCCGTGCACACGAAACCAAACGCAGCATCATGAACAGCCAAAACCACCACGAAGTCATCGTCTCCGGCATTCATCTCGAGCTCACCCCGTCCCTGAAGGAATTCGTGCACGAGAAGACCGCGCGATTGTTTCGTCACGATGAACGGATCATCCGGATCCGGGTGGAAATCGCCTGCGACCGCAGCCAGGCCACCGGGGTGCAGTTCACCGTGAAGGGCCACATCCAGATCCACGGTCCCGACATGAACGCCGCCGTCGAGGCGGACGAGTGCCACAAGGCGGTCACCCTGCTCGTCGACAAGCTCGACCGAATGCTGCAGCGCCGTCACCAGCTGCTGCGGGTGAAGCGCAACCACCCGCACGCCACCGAGCTCGGCGTCGAACTGCCGAAGGCGCACGCCTGAGGCGGACCGCCCGGCGCCGACCCGAACTCAGCAACGACCCGGGCCCCCGCGGCCCGGGTCCTTTTATTCCCGTGGACAAACCCGCCTTGCGCGCCGCCATCCTCGCCGAGCTCCGGGCGGAACAACTCCGTCAGGCCCGCGCCGCGGCTGACGCCCACGAGGAGGCGACCAGCGAGGAAAGCCGGCCGGAGAACAAATGGGACACGCACAGCCAGGAGGCCGCCTATCTCGCCGAGGGCCAGTCCCGCCAGGTCCAGGAAGCCGCGGAAGCCATTGGCCTCTTCGCCGCGCTCCCCCTCCCCGCGTTTTCCCCGGAGGATCCCGTGGCGCTCGGCGCCCTGGTGACCGTGGATTCGGGCGGCCACGTGGCCCGCTACCTCCTCGGGCCGCGGGCCGGAGGACTCACCGTCGCGACCGCGGAAGGCGAGGTGATGGTGTTGACCCCGCAGTCTCCCCTCGGCCGACAGGTGCTCGGGCGTCGGGTCGGCGATGAGGTGGTGACACCCCGGGGCGGCCGCGCGATCTCGGCGCGGATCACGGCCATCACGTGACCGTGCGCGGCGTTCTCCTCCTGCTCACCGGGCTGCTGCCCGCACTCCTCACGGCCGCCGACCATCCGGACCTCGCCGCGGCGCTGCGCGGCTTCCGCTCGGAGGTCCCTCCCGACTGGTCCTACGTCCAGACAACCTCGGACGGGCAACGGTCCCTGGAGGAACGGCATGACGCCACCCGGCCTGACTTCGCGCGCTGGATCCTCCTGCGGAGGGACGGCCGCGCCCCCACGTCCGCGGAACTCGCCGAATACCGGGACGCCCGTTCCCGGCGCTCGCGCGGCGGCACCGCTCCCCGGCTCGCCGAACAGATCGACCCCGCGGCGGCCACGGTGCTGGCCGAGGCGAACGACCGGACCACGTACCGCTGCCGCCTGCGACCGGCGGAGGCGGGCGACCGGACGGCTGACTTCCTCCACGCCACCGTGGTCGTCCACCGCCCCAGCCGGACCATCGCGGCGATCACGCTCGAGAACGACGCGGCCTTCAATCCCGCCCTCGGCATCCACATCACGAAGCTGCGCACGCGGCTGACCTTCAGCCTGCCCGCCGGGGAGCGCCCCAGCCTGCCCCAGACCGTCGAGACCTCCATTCGCGGCAACGCCTACTGGTTCAAGTCGCTCGACGCCGACCTGCAGGTCACGTTCTCCGCCTACGAGCCCTACCCGCGCACGCCGGCGCCCTGAACCTTCAGCGGGCGTTGCCCGGCGGGCGCAACCGCCGCAGCCGGTGCGTCTCGCTGTCCCCGACCAGCACCGACCCGTCTGGTTCGACCCAGACCCCGTGCGGACGCGCGAGCGCGCTCCCGGTGCCAGGACCGGGCGGGCCGTCACCCTTCCGGCCGGTGCCGGCGATCAGCTCGAGGATTCCCCCAGGCGTGATCCGGCGGATGCTATGGCTCTCCGTGTCCGCCAACCAGACGTTACCCTCGCGGTCTAAGGCGAGTCCCTTGGGGCCGCTGAGGGTGGCCTCCCGGGCCGGTCCGCCATTGCCCGTGAAACCGGGCCGGCCGGTGCCCGCAACGTGGTGGATGCGGCCCGCCGCCAGATCGAGGCGGAAGACTTGGTTGCCCTCGCGGGTGGCGAGCCAGAGCCGGCCCTGCGCGTCGAAGTCGATCGCACGCGGTCCCCGCAAGGGCGTGCCGGCGAGCGGCGCCCCATCGGGCGTCGGTCCGGCCACCCCGGTGCCGGCCACGGTGGAGATCACGCCGGTGCGGGCGTGGACGCGGCGCACGACGTGGTTTCCGGTGTCGCAGAGATAAAGATGTCCGTCCGGTCCGAACTGCAGGCTGTGGGGCTGGCCGAGCAAGGCCGCCGTCGCGGGCCCGCCGTCCCCCGCGTAGCCGCGCTTCCCGCCGGTGCCCGCCACCGTGGAGATGATCCCCGAGCGCCGGTCGATCCGACGGATGACGTGGTTCGCCATGTCCGTGAAGTAACCGTCGCCGGCCGCGTCGAACCGGAGCTCGTGGGGCTTGTCGAGGCGAGCCGCGAGGGCCGGCCCGCCGTCGCCGGAGAAGCCGCGCTCCCCGGTGCCGGCGACCGTCGAGATCGTGCCGTCGGGCGCGATGCGCCGGATCCGCTGGCCGCCGTACTCGCAGAACCAGAGGGAGCCGTCCGGGGCCCGCGCCAGGCCGAAGGGGTCGTTGAGCACCGCGGTCGCGGCCGGGCCGCCATCGCCGGCGAACCCGCGGACGCCGGTGCCGGCGACATTCTCCACGGTCCACTCCGCGCGGCCGACCACGGGAGCCGCGAGCAGCAGGAGCAGGAGTCGAAGGCGGCGGAACATCGGAAACCTCAGCGCGGATCCGGCACCGCGACCATCGCCTTGATCACCCGCGTCTCCGGGCGGGTCCACGAGGGGAAAACCGCGGGGAGCCCGGCGAAATCGGACGTGTGGGTGATCCACGGGCGGGTGTCGATCGCCCCCTCCTCGATCAGCCGGATGATCCTCCGGAAGTCGCCGGGGAGGGCGTTGCGGCTGGCGCGCACGTCGAGTTCGCGGCGGTGGAGCACGGGCGCGTGCGGGAACGAGAGCTCCGCCGCGGTGATGCCGACGTAGACGAGGCGGCCGCGGAAGGCGCAGAACTGGAGCGCGCGGGCCATCGAGGCCGGGTTGCCGGTCGCGTCGATCACGACATCCGCGAACCGACCCCCGGTGGCCTCGCCGAGTGCCGTCAGGTCGGCCTCGGCGCCGGTGACCTGCAACGTGTCCGGCACCCCCATCACGTCGCGCACGAACGCGAGGCGCTCCGCATTGACGTCCAGCACGACGGTGCGCGCCCCCGAAAGGCGGGCGAAGACGATCGCGCTGAGGCCGATGGGCCCCGCGCCCACGACCACAATCTGTTCCCCCGCCGCCGGCGCGCCGCGGTCCACGGCGTGGCAGCCGATGGCGAGCGTCTCCACCAGCGCGAGCTGCTCAAAGGACAGCCGCACCGACGGGTGGAGCTTGGCCGCGGGCAGGATGATGCGCTCGCACAGGCCGCCATCGCACATCACGCCCAGCGTCCGGTTGTGCTCGCAGCAGTTGGTGTGGCCGCGCCGGCAGGCGTAACAGCGGCCGCAGTTCAGGTACGGCTCGACCGCGCAGCGGTCCCCCGGGCGGACGTGCGTGACGCCCTCGCCGACGGCCAGCACCTCGACGCCGAGCTCGTGCCCCGGGATCCGCGGGTAGCTGAAGAACGGCATCTTGCCCAGGTAGCCGGCGAGGTCCGTGCCGCAGATGCCCACGCGGTGGACCCGCAGCAGCGCCTCGCCGGGCCCCGGGGCTCCGGGCGCGGGCACCTCGGCTACCCGGAACGAACCGGGACGGGACAATTCGAGCGCCTGCATCGGCTCAGGGCGTGCGGACGCCGACGGTGAGCAGGACGTTCGCCCAGAGCGCCTGATCGGCCGTCTGGATAGTGAGGACGTGGTCGGGCGATTCGACCGCGCGGTAAAAGTCCCACTTCGAGATGGGCGTGAGCGGCGACTTGACGCCGGCCGCGGCGGCGAGGGCCCGGAACTCGGGCCAGGCCTTCGGCTCGCCAAAGGCGGCGTACGGGTCGTCCGCCGGGATGCCCATCGTGTTGACCTCATCGATCGGGATCGCGCTGAGCACCGCCTGCAGCGCCTGGGCGACGGTCACCACCCCCGGCGAAAGGTTGAGGCACACGACCTCCGCGTGCGGGCCGCGCTTGGTGGAGGCGGGATAATTGCCGTCCGCGATGAGGATCCGGGCGTGGTGCCCGGCGCGGCCGAGGACCTCGTTGATCTTGGGGTGGATCAGGGTGTGCTTGAGCATCGGAAATCAGGGGGCGGTGAGCGCGCGGAAGCGGGTGATGACCTGGCGGGCGGCCGCCTCCGGATCGGGCCACGCGAGCACCTCCGCCGAAAGGTAACCCGCGTAACCCAGTTCCCGCAGCGCGGTGATCACCGGGCGGAAGTCGGTGTGGCCGAAGCCGGGGGCGCGGCGGTTCGAATCCGCGAAGTGCACGTGGCCCAGCCGGGGCCCGGCGGCATGCAGGGCCGCGGCGAGGTCCGTCTCCTCGATGTTCATGTGGAACAGGTCGGCGAGCAGGCGCAGCGCGGGGGAACCGGCCCGCTCCAGCAGGGCGGAGGCGGCTCCGAGCGAGGTGCAGAGGTTGGTCTCGTAGCGGTTGAGCGGCTCGAGCAGCAGCGGCACCCCCGCGGCCGCGGCGCGGCCACCGAGTTCCGCGAGTCCCTCTGCCAGCCAGTCGAGGGCGGCCGCGGGGGCCACGCCGGGATCGGCGCGCCCCTGCATCGAGCCGATGATCGCCGGCGCCCCGAAGCGCGCGCCCAGCGCGATGATGCGGCCGATGAATTCCACCGCCCGCCGGCGCCCGGCCGGGTCCGGGTCGGTGAGGCGCAGGCCGTGGCGGACCCAGCCCGCGCCCGTCCCGAAGGCGGCGATCCGCAGGCCGTGCGCCGCGCGGAGGCGCTCGATCTCGTCCGCCGGGGTCTCCTCCGCGGACGCGGGGAAGATCTCCACCGCATCGAAACCCAGCTCCGCCGCGCGCGCGAACGCATCGGGCAGGCCCGCGGAAAAAACGAAGGGACCGGTCCGCGTCTCCGGGACCAGCGTGACCGTGATCGCGGCGCGCATCGTCAGCCTTCGGCCCGCGCGCGCGCGTCGGCCTCGATCCGCCGGCTGAGCTCTTCCAGGGTCGCCCGCACGCGCGCCTTGGTCGCCGGGAGGTCGGCGGCGGCGGCGACGCGTTCCTGGGCAAAGAGGTAGAACTTCATCTTCGGCTCCGTGCCGGAACCCCGCGCGGCGAAGGAGTAGCCGTTGCCGAGGGTCACCACGTAGAGGTCCTGCGCCGGGATCACCTCCCCGTCGGGGTCGACGATCCGTTCGCGGCCGAAGTCCTGGAACTGGGCGACCGGCACGTCGCCGAACGCCGTGGGTGGGCGGCTGCGGTAGCTCTCGAGGATGCGGCGGATCCGCGCATTGCCCGAGGCGCCCTCGTAGTAGAGGTTGATCACGCCTTCCAGGTAGAACCCGTAGCGGAGGAAAAGCTCGTCGAGGTACTCGGGCACCGTCAGCCCGCGGGCCTTCACCCACGCGCAGAGCTCGGCGAACATCAGGCAGGCGGAATTGCCGTCCTTGTCGCGCACGTAGTCGTTCGGGAGGTAACCGTAACTTTCCTCGGTGCCGAACACGTAAAAGGTGGCATGCTCCTGCAGCAGCCGGGCCCGCGTGGGCAGGTCCGTCGCCTCGTAGTCAAAATCCGGCCCGAGCGCGCGGCGCAGCTGGTCCTCGTAGCGCCGCAGCTTGGCGGCGATCCACTTGAAGCCGGTGAGGGTGTTGATGACCTTCACCCCGTGGCCCGCGCCGATCGCGTCCTGCAGCCGCGTGGTGACGAAGGTCTTGATCGTCGCCGCGCGCGGCGTGCCGGCCGCCGGCAACAGGCCCAGCTCCTTGTACTTCACGAGCCGGTACTCGGTGAGCAGCGCGCCGATCTGATTCCCGGTCAGCAACTCCAGCTCCCCGGCGCGGTTGCGCACCGCGCACCCCATCCGGTCGCAGTCCGGATCCGTCGCGAGCACGACGTCCGCGCCGTTCGCCCGGGCGAGCGCCACGCCCCGCGCCAAGGCCTCGGCGTTCTCCGGGTTCGGCGACTTGACCGTCGGGAACCCCGCGTCGGGCGCCAGTTGCTCCGCCACGGGCGTGACGACGCAGCCGGCCGCCTCCAGCAGCGGCACGGAGTGGATCGCCCCGGTCCCATGAATGTTGGTGAAGACCACCTTCAGCCCGGCGCGCGCGCAGACGGCGGGATCGAGCACGGCCCGCGCCGCCACCGCCCGGTAGGCCGCATCCGCCTCCGCACCGAGCACGTGCACCCCGGGGCAGGTGGGATCGAGGTAGGCCGCGAGCGCGCCGAGCGGGACGGCGTTCACCTCGGCCACGATACCCGCGTCGTGCGGCGGCACGACCTGGCCACCGTCGTCGAAGTAGGCCTTGAAGCCGTTGTCATGGGGCGGGTTGTGGCTGGCGGTGATGACCACGCCGGCGTGCGCGCGCAGCCAGCGCACGGAGAAGCTGAGCTGGGGCGTGGGGCGGGGACCGTCGAACACCCAGGCCTCGCCGCCGAGGCGGATCCAGGTGGCGGCCGCGAGGTTCGAGAAGTGACGGGAAAAATGCCGCACGTCGTGCGCGATCACGAGCCGGGCGGGGCCGCGCTGGCCGGTGGCCGCGAGGTGGCGCACGGTGTACCGGTGCAGCCCGATGGTGGCGCGCACCAGGGTGAAGTCGTTCAGGACGTTGCTGCCCACGGCGGCGTGGGCCGGCGAACCGCCCGGGCTGCCCCCCAGCTCCGCCGCGGTCGGGCGGACCCCGATCGTCCGCCCGCGCATCCCGCCGGTGCCGAACTCCAGGAAGCGGTAGAAGCGGTCGTTCAACTCCAACCACGCTTCCGCGTCGACCAGTTCCTCGATGCTGGCCCGGGACCACTCCGGTAACCCGGCCTGCAGGAAGGAACGAACGTTGTCGGCGGCGCTGGAGAGCAGCCGGCCGGACTGCACGGCGGCGGCGAGGCGGTCTGGGATCGTCATGGAAGGAGGACCGGTCGGGTCGGCGGAGCGGGAGGGGCGAGTGGAGCGGAGTTCAGTCCAAGCAGGCCCCCGGGGCGAGCGGGGTCTGCTGACCCCGGACGGCCCAGCTCGCCGCGAACGAGGCCGCATCATCCCCGAACAGGGGAGAGACCTCGAAGGGAAAGGCCGGCAGGCCGGTGGCGTCGGCGGGCACGTTCACCCCGGCGGAGCGCAGCCAGCGCGCGTACTGGCGCAACTGGTCCTGCCGGCAGGTTTCGGGCGAGTCCACGCCGGTGGCGTTCTTGACCGGGGAGAACTCGTCGGCGCGGGCGGCCTCGATCACCACCGGTTGGCGGGCGAAGGGCAGCGCGTCGAAGACGAACAGCTCGAACTTGACCCCGTTGGGCCGCTCGGGCCGCACCGGCGCGCCCGCGGCATCGATCGTGGGGATCTTCTTGTCCGCGCGGTGGAACGGCAGCGCGGTCTCGGGCGAGGCGCCGGCGCCGGCCATCCGGCGGATGAATTCGCGGTCCAGCAGGTGGATCGCGATGTTGCCCGCCAGGAAGCGGAGCCGGCCGTTGGCGTCGACCTCCTGCTGGCGTTCCGCGGGGAGATCCGAGTATTCGATGACCACGTCGCGGCCCCGCTGCCGGCAGAAGTGGCCGACCTTCTCCCCGGGATACGCCTTGGGGACCATCTTACTGGACATCTCGGAGCCGCGGAGCCGGTGCCATCCGATGAAGGCGGGGTCGACGCAACGCACGAGGGGATTATCGACCTGGAAGTAGCTGAGCGTGTCGACGCCTTCCGCCGCCATCAGGTCGAGGGCGCCGCTGCGGGCGAGCGCGCGGAGGGAGCCGCCGTGCCCGTCGGGCGAGAGGGCGAGGCGGCCGGGCGTCTCCAGCAAGATGCGGCCCGCAAAGTCCACGGCCGGCATCCGGCCCTGGCGGAAGAAATGCACGCGCGCGCGATCGAGCCCGAACCAGCGCCGCTCCGCGAAGAAGGCCTCGGTCGCCGCGTGATTCGCATGGCTGGTCATCACGAACCAATGCAGCGGGCGCCCGTGGCGTTGGCCCGCGGCGAGGATCTTCTCGGCGAAGACCTGGAACAGCGGTTTCCCGCGCACCGGGGTGACCCCGAAGGTGCCCTTGGGCCCGTCGTAACCGAGCCGCGTCCCCTGTCCTCCCGCGACGGTGAACGCGGCCACCTGGCCGGCCCGGAGCGCCGCCTCCCCCGCGGCGCGGACCCGAGCCCACGCGCCGGCGTCGCCGCCACTCTCCGGCCGCGGCTCATACGGGGCGGGCTCCAGGTCCGCGAGGTCGGGGCCGCCCGCGCCGCCGGAACCGAGCAGCGTGCGGCTCAGACGGGCCACCTCGGCCAAATCCACCTCGCGCGCCTCGGCGGCGAGTTCGGCCTGTTCCGCCGGGCTCAGCCGCTCCCAGAACGCGAACACCTGGCCCTGGCCGGCCTGGCGGAATTGGTCGAGGAGGGCGGCGGGTGTGGCGGCGGACATCAGGGACCGTTGTCGAAACGAAAGACCACCTCGCCCGGCCGGCCGTAGCCGAGCCGCTGGCGGATCACCTTCTCGGCCAGCACCGGGTCGGTCCGCAGCCGCGAGAGGAACTGTTCCTGCTCCGCGAGGCGGGCCTTGGCGGTGGCCAGTTCGCGCTCGAGGCGCGCCTGGCGGCCGCGCAGCGCGGCCTGCTCGGCCCGGGCTTCGAGGAACAACATCCCCCCCCCCAGCCCGAACAGGCCCAGCAGCACGGCGTAGAGCGCGGCGATGGCCCGGCGGGAATTCACGCAAGTGATTTGAACCACGCGCGCGGCGGGCGAGTAAAGGAGAATTGCCCGCCGGCGCCGCCATCTTTGTTCGTGCGTTTTCCTGTCGCGGCCGCCACGGTCCCGGCCTCGCCCACCCAAAATGTACCAGAGCTTCTACGGATTTCGGGAGATGCCGTTCAACATCACCCCCGATCCCAAGTTTCTCTACCTCAGCCCCACGCACCAAGAGGCGCTCCAACACCTCAAGTTTGGCGTCAGTGAGCGCAAGGGCTTCATCGTGCTCGTGGGCGAGGTTGGCTGCGGCAAGACCGTTCTCTGCCGCCGCTTCCTCAACGAACTCGATCCGGAACGCTTCGACTCCGCCCTGATCCTCAACCCGCGCATCACCGAAACCCAGATGCTGCGCACGATCCTGGAGGAACTCGGCGAGGACAAGATCGCCCGCAGCCAGACCGACCTCGTCGCCCAGATTCATCGCGTGCTGCTCGAGCGGATCGAACGCGGCCGGGACATCGTCGTGATCATCGACGAGGCCCAGAACCTGAAGTTCGAGGTGCTCGAGCAGATCCGCCTCCTGTCGAACCTCGAGACGGAGAAACAGAAGCTCCTCCAGATCATTCTGATGGGGCAACCGGAGCTGAAGGACGTCCTCCGCCGCGAGGACCTTCGCCAGCTCCGGCAGCGGATCCTGGTGCACTACGAACTCAATCCCCTTTCCCGTTCCGACGTCGCGCACTACGTGCAGCACCGGCTGACGCTGGCCGGCGGCGCGGGGCGGCCCCACTTCACGAAGTGGGCCCTCTGGGCCGTGCACCGCGGCAGCCGCGGCATCCCCCGCGTGGTGAACAATCTTTGCGACAAGGCCCTCCTCTCCGCCTTTGTGCGCGAGTCCGACGAGGTGACCTACTGGGACGTCCGCCGGGCGCGCCAGGACATGGCCAAACTGGTCGATTGAAGTCCCCCCGCTGCTATGAGCCTCATCAACGACGCCCTCAAGAAGGCCCAGCGCGATCGTGATCCGCTGGCGCCGACGGACGCCCTCGGCGCCGGCGCCTCCGGCCGGGGCCGCCCCCGCACTCCGGTCCGGCATTGGCTGCTCCTGCTGGGCAGCGGGGCGTTGGTGTTGATCGTGCTCTCCGTCGCGTTCACGCTTTTCTGGACCACGCCGGACACGCCACCGCGCCAGGCCGCGACCCCCGCCGTCCGTCCGGCAGCACCTGCCTCCGCCCCAGCCCCTGCTCCCGCCATCGTGCCCGTATTGCCGGCCGCGCGCCCGGTCCCGGCCGAAACACCACCCGTGGCCGCCCCCGCCCCGGCACCCGGACCCGCGCCGACGGCCACGGTCGCGCCGGCCGGCAGCGCGCTTCCCGCGGCGCGGCCCCGGCAGGAGCCTCCCGCGCTCGCCCCTGCGAACCTCACGCCTGCGGCCCCGGCGACCGCCGGTCCTGACCGGACGGAAGCGTCCGCCGCCAGCGAGCCGATTCGCACCGCCACGACGGCCTCCCCTCCCGCGCCCGTCGTCGCCCCAGCCGCACCGTCCCCGGCGGCGCCGCCCCGGCCGGACGAGAAGGTCACCGCGTTCATCGGGACGCTACGGGTTGCCGGCGTGCGCGCGTTGGGCGACGACAGCCGCGTGCTGATCAACGATCGGGTTTACCGCGTGAACGACGTGATCGACCGGACGCTCGGGGTCCGGTTGGTGCGGGTCGAGCCGGCGCGCCTGGATTTCGTCGACGGGCGCGGCGTCACCTACGTGAAGCACCTCTGAGTCGGCCCCCCCGGCCCAACCCCCGCGTTGCGCTCAGCCGGTTAGCCGGCGCGCTGCCACCTGTGCCCGCAGGCACAGTTCCGCCGCCTTGAAAGCGTGCTCCTGCGTCATCGCCTTCTCGGTGCGGTTGAGGCAATCGAGGATGAACTCCCCGAAAAACCGGTAGCCCACCCGGCCGGCGACCCCGACGCGGTACTCGCCGCGGCCGTCGACGATGAAGACCTCGCCGCCCCGGGAATTGCGCGTGAGGTCGACGTACTTGCGCAACTCGATGAAGCCCTTGGTACCGAGGATGAAGGTGCGGCCGTCCCCCCAATTGGACAAGCCATCGGGCGTGAGCCAGTCCACGCGAATCTGGTTGGTGGCTCCGTTGTCGGCGACGAACGAGGCCTCGCCGAAGTCCTCCAGCTCCGGGGTATCGGGATGGGCGAAGTTGCCCACGGCCGCGTGGGTGACCGTCGCGTCCCGCGCGCCCGCGTACGTCAGGAACTGTTCGCACTGGTGGCTGCCAATATCGCAGAGGATGCCGCCATACTTCTCCCGCTGAAAGAACCAAGTCGGACGGGTGGGCTTGCTCAGGCGATGAGGGCCGAGCCCCACGACCTGCACCACTCGGCCAACCACGCCGGCCGCCACCAGATCGGTGGCGAACATCCCGGCCTCGGAAGCCAACCGCTCCCCGTAGTAGGTGAAGTACTTCCGCCCGGTGCGCGCCGCCACCCGTCGGACTTCCGCCAACTGCTCCAGGGTCGTGCAGGGGGCCTTGTCCGTGAAGTAATCCTTGCCGGCCTGCATCACGCGGACGCCGAGGGCCGCCCGCTCGGAGGTCACGGCGGCGGCGGTGACGAGCCGCACCTCCGGATCGGCGAGGATCTCATCCAGCGCACGGGCGACCTTCACGCCCGCATAGCGTTGGAGGAAGGGAGCGTGCTTCCGGGAGTCGGGCTCGTAGATCCACTTGAGCGTGCCGCCGGCCGCGGCGAGCGCGCTGCACTGGCCGGCGATATGGTTGTGATCGAAGTGGGCGGCGGCGAAGATGAACTCGCCGGGCTTCACCACCGGCCCTGGCTTGGGCCCGGGCGCGTAGGGGCCCTCGCCGGCGCCGGCGGCGGGCGTGGG
>JBMTAG010000027.1:0-36566 GCA_049428505.1 Opitutaceae bacterium
GGGGTCGCTGATCGAGTTGAGCTTGGCCAGGGTCTCGGCCTTGGTGCCGAACTTCTTGGCGATCTTCGCGAGGGTGTCTCCCGCCGCCACCGTGTAGGTGCCGGCCGGGCTGGAGGCCTGCTGGGCCGCCGCCGCCACCACCGCCTGGGCCGGAGCCGCCATGGGCTTAGCTTCGGTGCCGGCGCCCGCCACCTCGGGGATCTTCAGCTTCTGGCCGATGCGGATCATCGTGCCGTCGATCCCGTTGGCCTTCGCCAGGGCCGCGGCGGTGACGCCGTTCGCCTTCGCGATTTTGCCGAGGGTGTCGCCCTTCACGACGACGTGCATCCGTTCCGCGGCGGGAGCCGGAGCCGTCGCGCCCACGGGGGCCCCCGGGGCCGCCCGCGCCGCGCCCGGAACGGGTGCGGCGGGCAGCGGGGCCGCGCGGGCGGCGACGAGCGCGTCCAGCCGGACAAGTTCCTCCGGCGTGAGGCGGCCGAGGCCGGCGGCGGCGAAGTCCGCGGGGGCGAGCGAGCGGGAGAACGGCTCGGCGGCGGCGAGGGCCCCGGCGCAGGCGAGGGCGGGCAACAGGCGGCGCATGGCGCGACGGTGCGCGCCACGCCGGACGGCGCAACGTCATTTCGGACGCCGCGGCGCGCGCGCCCGTTTTCTCCTTCCCACCCCCGCGGCTTCGGCGTTGCCTTGCCCGCGCATGACCGGCCGCATCACGTCGCTCCTCGATCCCTCGCGCATCTCCCTGCACGTGCAGGCGACGCGCCGCACCGGGGCGCTCAACGAGATCGCCCGCCAGCTCGAGGGCCACCCGGAGGTCGCGAACTACGCCGGGTTCTACGACGAGCTGCTCGCCCGGGACCGCCTGGACACGACCTCGCTCGGCAACGGCATCGCCCTGCCCCACGCGCGCACGGACCATGTGCGCCGCATCGTCATGGCCGTGGGCCGTTCGGACGAGGGCATCGTCTTCGACGACAAGGGCGAGGTGGTGCGGCTGTTCTTCGTCCTCGGCACGCCCAAGACCAAGCCGGGCGACTACCTCGCGGTCGTCAGCACCCTGTGCAAGCTGCTGCGGGATCCGGCGGACCGGGCCGCGTTCCTCGCCGCGGCGTCCCCCGCGGACTTCATCGCCGCCGTCGCCGCCACCGAGGCCCGCCTCGGGCTCTGAGCGTCCGCACCTCGCGGCTCGACGCGGCCGGGGCGGGCCGCCACGCTGCCGCGCGATGATCCGGTCGTTCATCTTCAGCGACGGCAAGCTCGTGGGCCAGGACCTCGAGCTGGAGGCGCTCCGCCTCGTCCGTGCCGACAAGGGCCTGCTCCTCTGGGTCGACCTCGACAACCCGACGCCGGAGGAGGCCCGCGCCCTGCTGGAGGGCGTGTTCGGGTTCCACCCGCTCGCGATCGAGGACTGCACCCAGCCGAACTCGCTCCCGAAGGTCGAGGACTACGAGGACTACCTCTTCATCGTCACCCACGCGGTGGATTTCACGCGCACCGAGAAATTCAATCCCACCGAGCTGGACCTCTTCCTCGGCAAGGACTTCCTCGTCACCTTCCACACCGCGCCGCTGCGTTCGGTCTCGTCGCTGATCGAGCGCACGCACAAGCAGGTGGGGGCGGGCCCGCGCGGGCCGGACCGGATTGCGCACTCGCTGATCGACCTGCTGGTCGACAATTACGCGCCCGTGGTGGAGGAGCTGCGCGCGGAGCTGGAGGAGCTGGAGGAACACGTGCTGGCGCCGCGCTCCGGCGAGAAGGCGCTGGTGACCGAGCTGCTGCACGTGCGCAACGACTTCACGCGGCTGCGCACCATCGTGCGGCCGCAGCGCGACGTGATCGACCGGCTGGCGCGCGGCGACAACAAGCTGATCCGGGCCAAGCTGCTGCCCTACTTCCGGGACCTGCGCGACAACCTGGCGCGGCTCGAGGACACCGTCGCCGGCTACCATGAGCGGCTGCTGATGGCCTTCGACATCTACCTGAACAAGGCCGCGTTCGAGGCCAACGAGGGCATCAAGTTCCTCACCGCCCTGACCGCGATCACGATCCCCGTGATGGTGATCGGCACCTGGTACGGGATGAACTTCGAGGGGATGGCCGAGTTGCGCCGCGGCTACCCGGTCGCCCTCGGGCTCACGCTCGTCTCGACGATCCTGATGTTCATCTACCTGCGGCGCAAACGCTGGTTCTAGCGGCCGGCCGCCGCGCTGGTCCCACCCCAAGCCCTACCCCGCCCCATGACCTGGTCCCAAACCTACACCCCGCTCGGCGGCCTCGGCGCGTCTGCCCTGGTGGCGGCGCTGCCCGTGGTGGTGCTCCTCGGCCTGCTGGCTTTCTGGCACGTGCGCGCGCACCTCGCCGCGCTGGTGGCCCTCGGGGTCGCGCTGGCCACGGCGGTCGCGGTCTACGGGATGCCGCCGCAGCTCGCGCTGGCGGCGGCGGCCTTCGGGGCGGCGTTCGGGCTGCTGCCGATCGGCTGGCTGATCCTCAACGCGATCTTCATCTACCAGCTGTCGGTCGACACCGGGCAGTTCACGGTGCTGCAGCGCCAGGTCGCGGGGGTGTCCGGCGACCGGCGGATCCAGGCGCTGCTGATCGCCTTCTCGTTCGGCGCGTTCATCGAGGGCGCGGCGGGCTTCGGGGCGCCGGTGGCGATCTCGGGGGCGCTGATGATCGGGCTGGGGTTCCGGCCCCTCGAGGCGGCCAAGCTCGCGCTCATCGGCAACACGGCCCCGGTCGCCTTCGGCTCGCTCGGCACGCCGCTGGTGACGCTCGCCCCGCTGACCGGGCTGGACCTGCTGGACCTCAGCGCGATGGTCGGCCGGCAGCTCCCGTTCTTCTCCCTGCTGGTCCCGTTCTGGCTGGTGGCCGCGCAGGCCGGCTGGCGCGGGATGGTGGCCGTCTGGCCGGCCTGCCTCGTCGCGGGCGCGAGCTTCGGCCTGGTGCAGTACCTGGTGAGCAACTTCCACGGGCCGTGGCTGGTGGACATCATCGCGGGCGCGGCCGCGCTGTTCGCCGTGGTGGTGCTGATGCGCTTCTGGCGGCCGGCGGAGGAACAAAGCAACCCCGGGGCGCAGGCGCCGGCGGCCGCGCCCGCCGCGGCGGGCGGCCCCCCGTGGAAGGCGTGGGTGCCCTGGCTGTTCCTGTCCGCCTTCGTGTTCCTCTGGGGCCTCCCGCCGGTGAAGGCGGCGCTCAACGGTTGGTTCGCGCCCCAGCTGCCGGTGCCGGCCCTCCACCTCGCGGTCGAGAAAGTGCCGCCGGTCGCGCCGCACCCCGAGAAGGAGAAGGCCGTCTTCAATCTCAACCTGCTCTCCGCCACCGGCACCGCGCTGCTGCTCGCCGGGATCGCCACCGCCCTCGCCCTCCGGGTGCGCCCCGGCGAGGCGCTCCGCCTGTACGGCCGCACGCTGCTGCGCGTGCGCGTCTCCCTGCTCACCATCTCCGTGATGATGGCCCTCGGCTTCACCACCCGCTACAGCGGGACGGACACCACGATGGGCCTTGCGATGGCCGGCACCGGAGGCCTGTTCCCGTTCTTCTCCCCGATCATCGGCTGGCTCGGGGTCGCCCTCACCGGCAGCGACACCTCCTCCAACGTCCTCTTCGGCAACCTGCAGAAGGTGACGGCCGAGCAGCTCGGCCTCAACCCGCTGCTCACCTGCGCGGCCAACAGCTCGGGCGGCGTGATGGGCAAGATGATCGACGCGCAGAGCATCGTCGTCGCCAGCGTCGCCACCGGCGGCCATCCGGACAGCCCGTCGGCCGGCACGATCCTCCGCGCAGTGTTCTGGCACAGCATCGCGCTCGTGGTGCTGATGGGCCTGTTCGTGCTGCTGCAGGCCTACGTGCTGCCCGGGATGATCCCCGGCCACCGGTAGCGCCGGCCTCAGTTCCCCGGCGGCAGCGCCGCCCACTCGGCCCGCCAGCGCTCAGCCGCGGCCGCTGCTCCCGCCGCCGTCGCCGCCTCGATCGCCCGCGGCAGCCACCCGCGGCGCAACCCCGCCGGGAGCGTTGCCTCCCCGAGGAGCGCCGCCCAACGGGGCACCGCCGCATCCGGTCGACCCGCCGCCGCCAACATCCCCGCATGGTCCGCCCGCAAGGCCCAGCCGGCCGCACCTCCGCCCTCGCCCGCGGGCGCCCCCAACAGCCACCCCAGCGCCGCGGTCGGCCGGCCGTTGGCCAGCTCCCGCCGTGCCGCCCAGACGGCGACCCCGGCATCCGGCGCCTCATCGCGGGCCCGCTCGAGCAGGCGCTCCGCCTCCGCCGCCCGGCCCATCCGGAGAAGTTCGCGGACCCGCCGGAGCCAGGCGTGGCTCCGTCCCTCCGCCGCCAGGCTGGACGGCGCCGCCACTTGCTCCTCCAGGCTGCGCGCGAACGGCCGGTACAAGGGATCGCCGAGGGCAACCGCCTGCCAGCCCAACGCCGGCAGCGCATGGAAGATCGCCTCCGCCCAGGTCGCGCCCGTCAGGAGTCGCCGCAGCAGCAGGTCCGGCCGGTGGGTCAGTTCCAGGTACGGTTCGTAGACGTTGCCCACGGTGGCGGCGACCCCGCGCGCCACGAGCGGCCCGGTCCAGCCGTTGTCCGGATCCCGGAGGGTCGCGGCGGAGTAGCTGAAAATGTGCAGCGCGATGGCCCCGGGCGCGAAGCGGAAACCGGGCAGATGGAACGGACCGTCGATCGTCCCGCTGTACCAGCCGAAGTAGAGGGCCGTCGCGTCCGCGCGCGCCGCGGGGGGGAAGGTCGCCGGCGCCTCGTCCAGCAGCACCTCGAAATCCCGGGCCGAGAGTTCCCGCGCCGCCGTCGCCAGCCAGCGGTCACCGACCTGGCCGCGCTGGGCCTGGTCCACCAGGGCCCGGCCGGCCAGCCCGTGCCGCTCGGCGGCAAGGGCGGAGTCGACCAAGGCCCGCGCGGTCGCCGCGGAAGGTCCGTCGAGCCGCGCGACGCGCACGACCCGCGCCAGTTCCGCGGGTCCGGGGCGCTCGCGGTTGAAGAGCGGATTGGGCGTGAAGCCGACGAGTGGCGCCACCGGCCACGCGATGAGGCTCAGTTCGGCATCCACCGCGGCCTGATTGGTGCGGAATTCCACGCGCAGCTTGGGCGTCGCCTCGGCGGCGAGCAGCGCCGCGTCGGGCGCCACCTTGAGCGGCACGCCCCGGCAGAGGACGAGGGCGCCGATGCGGTGTCCCTGCGGGGCGTAGCGCCGGCGGCCGGCGGCGTCGCGGCCTTCCATCGGCAGGAGATCCACCCAGCCCTGCGCGCGCAGCCAGTCGGTCAGCGGCTCCCAAAGTTGGGCCGTGAACTGGGCGCGGGAGATCGTCTCCTCGGGCGGGAGGGGGAGGGCGACGAGGTTGGCCGCGGGCACGCCGCGGGCGGCCAGGTAATGGCGGGCGAGGGCGAGCGAGTCCGGGTCGTGCGCATTGGCGAGGACCAGGACGTCCGCCGGCGCCGGCGCGGGCGGCGGCACCGGCGCGGGGGCGGCGATGCCCGGCAGGGCGAGGGGCGCCCACCCGCCGGCCGCGCGCAGGAGACGGAGCAACCGAGGGAACACCGGCGGGAGCTTCAGGGGGCGGCGGCTTGGCGGCGGGCGATCGCCGCGCGGAGATAGGTGTCGGGCACCGCGCCCCGGTACGCCGTGAGCCACACGCTGGCCAGCATCTGGCCACCGGCGAGCAGCTGATCCTCGATCAGGCGGCGCGTCTCGGCGGGAACCTCGGCCCCGGGGGCCTGCCCGAGGCGGCCGGCCTTTTCGAGCTCGTAGATCCGCTCCACCGAGCGGTGCTGGACGCGGATGTAATCCAACACGGCGACGAACAGCGGATCGCGACCATCCGGCCGGGGCCCCAGCGGCAGCACCCGGGGCGGAAGCGCGCGTCCGCGCAAGGCGGGGAAACGCAGCCCGGTGCGGGCGATGATCCCGCCGTCGATCCAGGCGTGGAGCCCGTTCCAGGTGGTGTAGCCGCGCGGATTGGCCCCGGACCAGCCGTTGTAGTGCTTGGTCGTGTGGAGCGGCTGGGCGCAGTCGCCCACGTAGTGGGTAAGCAGGCCCATCACGTAGAGGAGGTTGGCCCGGGCGTTGGCGACCTCGGCGGGCGTGCCGACTTCCTCGAACACGCGGAGGTAGGAGAACCCGGAGCGGAGGCGCCCGAAGTGCTCGGCGATGGCCCAGGGGGCGAAGCCGGGCCACTCGGCGGTGCGGTCCAGGTTGCGCGCGGGGTCGATCGGCTTGAACGCGGCGGCGTGCGCGGCGCGCCCCCGCGCGAACTGGAGCACGAACTCGTACCGGAGCGACGGGATCGTCTCGAGGTCGAGGCCGGCGTCGGTGAGGTATTCCAGATCCAGGAAGTGATCCCCCCAACTGCCGCCCGCGTGCTTGAGCGGCAGGTCGGGGACGTTGCGCCAGCGGTCGGGCTCGGCCGACAGGAAGGCGACGCGCTCGGCCTCCTCGGGCCCGGCGACGATCCGCGGGAAGTCGTCGGGGAGCGCCGCCAGGGCGAGCTGGGCGACGATGCGATGGCCCTCGTAATCCCACGCGGCCAGCCGGGCGGGGACGAGGAGCAGCAGGAGGGGCAGCAGGGCGGGGCGGATCATCGGGAGGAAGGGGCGGGGCGCGACGGGCGGCGGGCCGCCGCGACGGCGCGCGCGTAGTCGCGGATGCCGGCGGCAAGCGCGGCGGCCAGCTGCTGGCGGTACTCGGGCGTGGCGATGCGGCGGGCCTCGGCCTCGCTGGTGAGGAAGCCGCACTCGACGAGCACCCCGGGGGCCTGCAATGGGCGCAGGACCGCGAGGTGCATCAGCTTGCGGCCGCGGTCCGGCGCCTTGAGGTCGCCGACCAGCCGGCCGTGGAGGGAATGGGCGAGCAGGGCGCTCCAGCCCTCCACGCGGTGCACCGGCGAGGCATGCTGCTCGGCGTCCTCCTTCGCCCCGGGGCTCCACGAGTTGGTGGAGCGCTGCCCGCGCGGCGGGAAGGTGTAGACCTCGATCCCCGACGTGCGGGCGTCCTGGGGCAGCGCATTGAAGTGGATGCTGACGAAGGCGTCGGCCTGGACGAGGTTCGCCGCGGCGGCACGCTGGGGCAGGGCGATGAAGGTGTCGCTCTCGCGCGTGAGCACCACCTTGAACCCGTCGGCCTCGAGCAGCCGGCGGGCGCGCCGGGCGACATCGAGCGTGAGGGTCTTCTCGTTGATCCGGAGGGGCGCGTTGACCCGGCCGGGGTCGTTGCCGCCGTGGCCGGCGTCGAGCACGATCACCTTGGGGACGGGGCGGGATTCGAGGCCGAAGCCGGGCCGGAGCACCGGCGCGACGGAGCGCTCGAAGTCCGCGCGGCTCAGGCTGAGGACTCCGCCGGCGAGCGCCACCGGTTCGCCGAGGAAGAGCCGGAGGCCGTTGAGCGTGGCCTCCCGCGACTCGGCCTCAAACGCGGCGGAGAGGCCCGGGCCCTTGAGGGTGGCGCGCCGGCCCTGGTCGGCGGTGGTGAATTGAAGCCCGAGCACGCGGGCCGCGTCGGCGAGGGCGACGTGTTCGACGCGTCCGATCCGGCGGACCGGAGGGCGGGCGGAGGGGTTACTTTCGGCGGCCGCCACGCCGGGGCGGGAGGGTGCGGAGCGCGAAGGCGACTCGGCACCGGCGAGCAGGCTGGTCGCGAGGAGGGCGAGGCCGGCGAGACGCCGGCGGCGCACGAGGGCGGCCGCCCGGGGCATGGCGGCGGCCCAATCAGTCGGCGGCGGGGGCGCCGGGCGCGGAGGTTTCATCCGCGGGCTCCTGCTCGTCCTCGGAGGGCGTGATGAACTTCGGCTTCCGCTTGTTGGCCGGGAGGGGCGTCAGCATCACGTGGATGTTGCGGCCGATGAGCTTGGGCTCGGCGTCGGCGTGGGCCATCCCGGCGAGGTCGGCGACGGCGCGCTTCATCACGTCGAACCCGATCTCGGTGTGGGCCATCTCGCGGCCGCGGAACTTGAGGCGCATCTTCACCTTGTTGCCGTGGTCGAGGAACTCCTCGGCGTGACGCAGCTTGGTCTCGTAATCGTGCTGCTCGATGCGGGCGGTGAACTCGATCTCCTTGATCTTGCTGGCGATGGACTTCGAGTGGGAGCTCTTCTTCTGTTCCTCGTAGACGTACTTGCCGAAATCCATGATCCGGCAGACCGGCGGCGTCGCGTTGGGGGCGACCTCCACAAGGTCGAGGCCGTTCTCGAGCGCAAGGTTGATGGCCTTGGTGGTGTCGATGATGCCGAGCTGCTTGCCCTCGGGGGAAATCAACCGCACCTGCGGAACCTTGATGCGATGGTTGCGCCGGATGGCGGCAAACGGGTCGTTGTTGCGCCGCTGGTACGAGCCGGGGCGGCCGCCGGAGGCGGAGGGGGAGGAGAGGGCCATCAAGGAGCTTGGGCTGGGAGGGCGGGTCGGGAGGGTTTTCCCCCGGCCCAGCCCCGGGGGCAAGGGTTAATTGCACCGCCCACCCGCGCCCCACCCCGGCGGCGGCTCACAGGCTGAAGCTCTCGCCGCACGAGCAGCTGGCCTTGGCGTTGGGGTTGGAAAACTTGAAGCCCCCCGCCACCAGGGCCGCCGAGTAGTCCAGGTGCGTGCCCTTCAGGTACAACGCGCTCCGGCTGTCCACCAGGACCCGCACGCCGCCGGTCTCCACGCACAGGTCCCCCCGCCGGGGTGCCGGAACGAACTTCAGCTGGTAGCTCAGGCCGTTGCAGCCGCCCCCCGTGATCGCGATCCGCAGGAAGTCGCCCTGCGCCTCGCGGGCGATCAGCGCCCGCACCTTCGCGCCCGCGGCCGGCGTCAGCCGCACCAGGGTCTCGGTCCCCGCGCGCACCCCCTCGGGCAACGGCGGGGGAACGGGCGCGGTTTCAGCGGAGGCGGTCGACATCGGACGGCAGGAAACGCCGCCCTCGGCGCGACGCAACCGCGCAATCGTGCTCGCTCCGCCCTTGCCCCGCGCGGCGCAGCGAGCCATCAAAAGCGTGTGCCCCGCCCCACCCTGCCCGTCCTGGCCCTGCTCGCCTTTCTGTCCTGCCTGCCGCTGCGCGCCCACGAGGTCGCCACGGAGATGAGCCAGGCCGCCCGCACCTTTCTCGACGCCCTCGACGCGGGCCAACGGAAGCTCGCCCTCTACCCCCTGACCGACGCCGAGCGGGAGAACTGGAACTTCGTGCCGCTCGCGCGCCAGGGCGTGCCGTTCAAGCGGCTGACGACCGACCAGCAGGCGCTCGGCCTCGCGCTGCTCCGGACCGGACTGAGCCACGCGGGCCAGGCGAAGGCCCAGGCGATCATCGCGCTCGAGCTCGTCCTGAAGGAGCTCGAGAAGGACACCAAGGGCCGCCGCGACCCGACCCTCTACTACCTCACCTTCTTCGGGGAACCGGGCCCCGCGGGCCACTGGGGCTGGCGCTTCGAGGGCCACCACCTGTCGTTCAACTTCACCGTCGTCGGGGGCCGCCACGTGTTCTTCGCCCCGTCGTTCATCGGCAGCAATCCGGGGGAGGTGCGCGCGGGGCCCCGCCGGGGCGAGCGGCCGCTCGCGGCGGAGGAGGACCAGGGGCTGGCCCTGATCAACGCGCTCGACCCGGACCAGCGCCGCGAGGCCATCTTCGCCGCGGAGGCGCTGAAGGAAATCGTGACCACCAACCGCAAGCGCGTGGATCCGCTGGCCCCCGCCGGCCTGCCCGCCGCCCGGATGAAACCCGCCCAACGGGAACAACTGCTCACCCTCGTGCGGCTGTACCTCGACCGCTGGCGGCCCGAGCTCGCGGCGGAGAAATTCGCCGAGATTTCCGCCGCCGGACTGGACCGCATCACGTTCGCCTGGGCCGGCGGCCTTGATCGCCGCCGCGCGACCTATTACCGCATCCAAGGGCCGACCTTCCTCATCGAGTTCGACAACTTCCAGAATCAGGCCAACCACGTCCACACCGTCTTCCGGGAGTTCAAGGGCGACTTCGGTCACGACGTCCTCGCCGAACACCTTGCCCGGGATCACGGCCGGAAGTGACCCGGCCGGCGCACCTCCCCTCCGCGCTCCACCCAGTTTCCCAAACCCCGCCCCTGCCACCCATGCCCCGCCTCCTCCGCCACCTCGTGCTCGCCTCCGTCCTGCTGCCGGGCCTCGCCGCGACCGCTGGTACGATCACCGGCACCGTCAGCAACGCCTCGACCCGCAACCTGCTCGAGGGCGCGCGGGTCGAGGTGCCCCGCCTCGGCCTGTCCACCCTCACCGACGGCACGGGCCGCTACAACCTGACGGACGTCCCCGACGGCACCCACGAGCTCGTGGCCACCTACCTCGGGCTCGATCCGGTCCGCGTGAGCGTGACCGTCGCCGGCGCGGCGCCCGCCACCCGCAGCTTTGACCTCACCACGGGGATTTACCGGCTCGACACCTTCACCGTCACCGGCGAGCGCGAGGGCAACGCCGCGGCCCTGACCGCCCAGCGCAACGCGCCCAACGTGAAGAACGTCGTCGCCCTCGACGCCTACGGGAACCTGCCGAACATGAACGCCAGCGAGCTGGCGGTGCTCCTGCCCGGCGTCGCGGGGAACCTGAGCGACGAGGGCAACATCGTCGGCTTCACCATCCGCGGGATGGGTCCGGGCAGCAACACCATCACCGTGGACGGCGCCCTGCTGGGCAGCCAGGGCGGTGATTCCCGCCAGACGCGCATCCACACGATCACCGGCTCGATGTTCGAGGCCCTCGAGGTCACCAAGGGGCACACCCCCGACAAGGAGGCCGGTTCGCTCGGCGGGACCGTGAACCTCAAGAGCCGTTCGACGCTCGGAATGAAGGAGCAGCGGCGCATCACCTACAATTTCTCGGCGCGGGTCGCGCCGCCGGCTACCCAGCAGATCCCGCTGCGCGAGCAACACCGCGCCCACCCGCTGTTGAACGTCGCCTGGCAGGAGGTCTTCAGCGTGCTCGGCGGCGAGCGCAACCTCGGGATGGCGCTCAACCTGTTCTACAGCGAGCAGGCGGTCGGCTTCTTCAGCACCACGCGCGACTTCCAGAACACCACCGCGACCCCCGCGTACCTCTGGGACTTCCGCACGCAGGACAATTACAACAACCGCAAGCAGTCGAGCGTGAACCTGAAGTTCGACTACCGCCTCTCCGCCAGCACCAAGCTCTCGCTGAACTACATCTTCAACGACGCCTTCGAACGGTTCCGCCTCCGCTACTACTTCCGCGCCTTCACCGGCAACCAGAACACCGTTCCCGGCGCGGCCTCGGGCGTCATCCCGGGGTTCACCAACCGCGTGACGCAGGTGCGGCCGATCGCGGCTTCGACCGTCTCGCTGCAGTCCCAGATGTCCAATTTCTTCCACCGCCAGCGCCACCTCGACCTCGGCGCGGAACACCGCTTCGGTCCCCTCGAGCTGGACTACAACGGCGTCGTCAGCCTCGACGGCATCAGCAGCGGCTCGGGCGACGGCGGCGACCTCACGATCCAGGCGACCGGCGTGGGCTGGACCCTCGACCGGACCCGCTCCGACCTGTACCCGCAGTTCATCCAGACCGGCGGGCCGGACCTCAAGAGTGCCGCCAGCTACCGGCCGTCCACCTACCTCTTCAACGACAACAAGCCCATCCACGAGATCCGGGAGCTGCGGGGCAACGCCCGCCTGCGCCTCGCCGGCCTGAATGCGGCCTACGTGAAGGCGGGCCTCCGCTGGCGGGAGGAGACCGCGGGGAACCGCGTGAACAAGAACCGCCGCTTCACCTTCACCGGCACCAGCGCCGCGCAGCTGCCGGTGGACTCCTCGATCGCCGTCTTCGGCGACCAGCAGCTCGGCCTCAGCGTGCCGCGGATCAGCGCCCACGCGGTCGCCCGCAACCGCACGCCGCTCGACCCGGCGCTGTGGCGCGAGGACCTCTATTTCTACGAGTCCTCGCGCTACACGGGCGCGCGGCTTGCGACGGAGACGGTGACCGCCGGCTACCTGATGGCGCAGGGCCGGTTCGGCGCCACCGGCTTCGTGGCCGGGGTACGCACCGAGGCCACCGAGGACGAGAGCTGGGGCTGGGTGCGCACGCGCGTCGGCAGCACCGCCGCGCAGCAGGCGGCGGATCCGGCGGGCGCGGCGCGGCGCGACTACGAGGGGAACCGCCGCGAGCTCTCGGGACGCTACACCAAGTCCTTCCCCAGCGCGCACCTCACGCACGACTTCCTCCCGAACCTCAAGGGCCGGCTGAGCTGGTCGACCAGCTTCGGCCGCCCGCCGCTCTCCAACCTGATGCCGAGCGAGACCGTGAACGAGCAGGCGCAGACGCTCACCATCAGCAACCCGTCGCTCCGCCCGCGGATGGCCACCAGCTGGGACGCCTCGCTGGAGTACTACTTCGAACCCGTGGGCAACGTCTCCGTGGCGTGGTTCGACAAGCGCATCACCGACTACTTCGTCTCGGGCATCCTCTCGGGCACGGTCCCCTCCGGTCCCGACAACGGCTACAACGGCGAGTACGCCGGCTTCAACCTGCTCACCACGCGGAACCTCGGTTCGGCGCGCGTCCGCGGCTGGGAACTCAGCTACCAGCAGCAGTTCACCTTTCTCCCCGGCTGGCTGCGCGGGCTCGGTGGCGGCGCCAACTTCACCTTCCTCGACACGCGGGGCAACTTCGGCGGCACGGACGAGCGGAAATCCGGCGAGGTACCGGGCTTCGTCCCGTTCACCGGCAACGCCAACCTGCACTGGCGCCACGGTGGCTTCAGCGCCCGCGTGATCTGGAACCGCACCGGCGAGTACCTCAACGCCTTCACCGCCGCGGGCTCCGGCCGCAACCAGTACACCAATCGCCGCACGATCGTGAACGCCGGCGTGGCCTACCAGGTCCGCCCCGCGGTCACGCTCTCGCTCGACGTCGGCAACGTCTTCAACGCGCCGCAGTCGTTCTACCGCGGGATCGCCGACCAGCTCTCCGAGGTGCGCATCCCGGGCATCACGGTGACGGCCGGGGTCAGCGGGCGCTTCTGACCGGGCGTCCGCCGGGCTGAACCCGGCGCGGATGATCAGGACCCGGAGCGCGTCGGCCGCCGGGCACCGGACTCCTCGAGGGCCGCGTCCAGGCGGCGGCGGAGTTCGCGGGTCCGCGCCGGCTCGCGCGCGGCGAGGTCCGCCTGTTCGCCGGGGTCGCGGCCGAGGTGGTAGAGCTCGTCGCGACCCGCCTCGAAGTGGTGGAGCAGCTTCCAGTCCCCGAGCCTCAAGGCGGCGTGGGGGCGGGTCTGGCTGACCGCGAAATCATCCACGCCGATCGCCGGCCGCGCCGCGGCGAAGCCGGTCTCGGGGTGGTAATACGGGAAATGCCAGAGGAGCGGACGGGTGAGCAGTTCGGTCGCGGCCGGTTCGCCCCGCCACACCGGCCAGAGGTTGCGGCCGTCCAGCACGACTCCCGGGGGCGGCGGGACGCCCACCGCGGCGGCCACGGTCGGCAGCAGGTCGGTGCCGATGAACGGCACGTCGCTTACCGCCCCGGCGGGGACGCGGCCCGGCCAGCGCACGATCCAGGGCACCCGAATGCCGCCCTCGTGCAGGTTCCACTTGCTGCCGCGCAGGGGCCCGTTGGCCGCGTAGGCGGGATGGCCGCCGTTGTCCGAGGTGAAGACCACGAGGGTGTTTTCGGCCAGGCCCAGCTCGTGCAGCGCGGCGAGCAGACGGCCGACGAGGTGGTCCAGCGTCTCCACCATCGCCGCGTACTCGGCCCGGCGCGGATCCGTGCCGGCGGGCAGGCGCGCGGCGTACTTGCGCACCAGCCACGCCGCGCGGCTGTGGATCGGGTCGTGGACAAAGTAGTGCCCGAGCATCAGGAAGAACGGGCGATCCCGCCGCGCCCGCAGGAAGGCGATGGCCTTGGCCGTCAGTTCGTCCTCGCCGTACTGGCCCGCGGGCAGCGCGTTCTCCCGCACCCCCGGCCGGCCCGGATAGGCGTAGGGATGCAGGCCGAATTCGGCGTCGCCCTCCGCGAACCCCTGCTGGCGCGGCCCGTGCGTCGGGGACCAGCCGAGGTAGCCGCCGTGGTGGGCGCTCACGTGCCATTTGCCGAAATACCCCGTGGCGTAACCCGCGGGCGCCAGCACCTCCGCGAGGGTCACCTCCGCCAGCGGCAGGTCGAGCGGGTAAGGCGGCGGCCGCAGCGGCAGACCCTCCGGCACCCGGGCGGTGGCGGGCTTGGTGACGAACTCGAAGCCCAGCCGCGCCGGGGAACGGCCGGTCAGCAGGGCGACGCGGGCGGCCGAGCAGATCGGGGCCGCGGCGTAGGCCTGCGTGAAGCGCGTGCCCTCGCGCGCCAGCCGGTCGAGGTGCGGCGTGTCGTGCCACGGGCTGCCCGTGACGCGGAGGTCGCGCCAGCCGAGGTCGTCCGCAAGGATGACGACGACGTTGGGCCGCGGGGCGGCACCGGACGCCGCCACCGCGAGCCCCAGGAAGCCCGCGGCCACGAGGACGCGCCCGCGCCGGAGGGCGCCGCGCGCAGAACGGTTCCGCCGCGGGCTCACGGCTCAGGCGGCGGGCTTCGCGTCGTCACCGGCCGGCGCGAGCCGGATCAGCAGCACGATGAACACCGAGAGGAGCGCGACCCCGGCGAACGCGCCGAAGATCACGTTCAGGGCGACATCGCGGTCGCGCAGCCAGCCGAACAGCCAGTCGCCGAAGCCGCCGCAGCTGATGCTCACGAGGTTCATCAGCCCGTAGCCCGTGGCGCGCCACTCGGGCCGGACGATCTGGCAGAGGATCGGCATGTTGTTGCAGTCGAAGAAGCCCCAGCCGAGGCCGAAGACCGCGAGCCCGATGACCGCGACCGTGAGCGTGCCGGCGTTCCCCACGCTGAAGAGGGCGGGGAGGAACAGCACCATCCCGATCGCGCTGGTGAAGATCCGGCCGCGGCTGGACGTGCGCATCCAGCGGTCGGCCAGCGTGCCGCCGAGGATGGCCCCGACCAGCGAGGCGATTTGGACGTAGAGGATGGCGCTGACGCCGGCCTTGCCCTGGCCGAGGGAGAACTTCTCGCGCAGGATCTCCGGCATCCAGTCGCGCACGACCCACCCGGCGATCGCGGGCAGCGTGAAGTACAGGATCAGGAGGAGGAAGTTGCGGTTGGTCAGGAGTCCGCGGAAAACCTCGCCCGCCGCGAGCGGCGCGGCCGCCGGGCCGGCCGGAATCTCCGCGGACCGGCTCCGGTCCGGATCCCGCAGCATGGCCATCAGGGGCAGCGCGTACGCCACGCCGATCATCCCGCAGGTCGAGAACATCCAGCGCCAGCCGAGGTCCGGATCCTCCGCGGCGTAGCCCGCGAAGCCACCGAGGATCTGCCCGAGATAGATGCCGGTCTGGTGGAACCCGACGGCCCGCGAACGGGTGAGGCCCTGGTGGTACTCGGCGATCAGCGCGAGGGCGCACGGGATGTAGAAGGCCTCGCTGATGCCCATCAGGGCCCGCGCGGCGACCAGTTCGTTGAAGGTGGTGACGTGTCCCGTCCACCAGGTGACCGCCGACCACGCGCCCAGGCTGAGCACGATCACCCAGCGCTTGCTGAATCGGTCCGCGATGAAGCCGCCGAAGGGGCTGAGCACGGCGTAGGTCCACTTGAAGCAGCCGAGGACGAAGCCCCAGTCCGCCTTGTTGGCGATGCTCGGGATGTCGGCGACCATCGACGCCTTCATCGTGGCGAGCATCTGCCGGTCGAGGTAATTGAGGAGCGCGACGGGGAACAGGAGCGCGACCACGAACCAGGCGTAGCGCGCGGCGTTGGCGGGGGTGAGCATGGGCGGGAGGCTGGGGCCGGCCACCACGCCGGCGAGGCCGGAGCGGCGGTCCGAAGGGGGAACCGGGTCAGCGGGCGGCGCGCGGGTTGCGCAGCTGGTAGAAAAAGCCGTCCTCGGCGCCGATCAGCAGGTCCGGGATCCCGTCCCGGTCCCAGTCGCCGACGGTCGGCTTGGTCGCGTGCCCGGCGAGCACCTGCGCGCTCACCGGCCCCTCGTCGCGGAAACGCCAGCGGCCGGCTTCGTCACGCCCGAGCCCGCGCAGGAAGTTGACGTTCGGATTGCTGTTCACGAGCAGGTCCGGCGTGCCGTCGCCGTCCCAGTCCGTCACGCAGAACGTGCGGCGCCCGCCGCGGCCGTTCACGCCGTCGTTGAGCCGGAGCAGGCCGGACTCGCGGTTCTGCGGCTGCCCGTTGCTGTTGTAGACGCTCACGCCCTCACCCCAGAAGACGCGCTGCGCGGCGCCGAGGACGAGCGTGCCGTCGGCCGCGCGGCTCCGCGGGAAGAGTGCGAGGTACCCCTCGTGGTCGGACATCACGAGGTCCATCAGGCCGTCGCCATTCCAGTCGATCATCTGCGGCGTGGTGCGCCACTGGGTGACGAACTCGCGGCCCTGCGGATCCCACCAGTTCCACGCGGGCTTGGGGGAGCGGGAACCGGGGGCGACCTCAACGGGCTGACCCGCGGCGAGGCGCGGGGCGGTGCGGGTGCCCACGTTGCGGTACCAGACGACCTTGCCCCAGATCCCGTTGGTCATGAGGTCGGGTAACCCGTCGCCGTCCCAGTCGGCGACGCTGAGGATGGAGTAGCCCCACTTGGCCTCGGCGGGGCCCTGGATCGACCCGTTGGGGCCGGCCTGTTCGCGGATCAGGCGGCCGCCCGCGGTGAGGTAACGGGGCGCGGCCCAGCGGATGGGGTTGCCGCCGAGGTTCTCGATGAAGCCGACGTAGCCGGCGGTGTTGCCGCTGATGAGGTCCTCGTCGCCGTCGCCGTCCCAGTCGAAGGCGTAGGGCGTGGCCAGGGCCCCGAACTTCACGTCCGCGGCGAATTGGCGGAAATAGCGCGGCGGCAGGAACTGGGGCATTCCGCCGCTCACGCGCCCGGTGTGCTCGAGGAACGCGACGCGGCCGTCCTCATCGCCCACCACGAGGTCGAGGTCGCCGTCGCCGTCGAAGTCGACCGCGGTCGGCGTGATCATGCAGAGGTCCATCACGAGGGGCACGCCACCGAGGGCGAGGGGGCGGCCGGCGGCGTAGTCGGGCCGGGTGCGGGTGCCGGTGTTCTCGTAGTACGTGAAGCTGTCGCGGAACTCGCCGCAGAGCAGGTCGAGGTCGCCGTCGCCGTCGAAGTCGCCCCACATCGGGGAGGGCATCCCGAACGGGTCCACCGGGCGGCCGCCGGCCTGCACGCGCACGGGCTCGGCGTACACCGGGCGGGCGGTGGTGCCGGTGTTGCGCATCAGGTAGACGTACCCGTGCAGCGGGCCGCGGGTCCAGTCGCCGAAGCGGTTGAAGGCGGCGTCCCAACCGTAGTCGCCCCAGAAGTCGATGCCCACGGTGAGGTCGAGCGCGCCGTCCCCGTCGTAGTCGACCAGCTTCCATTGGTTCTGCCGGATGTTGCCCGGTTCGGTCAGGATCCGCTCGGGCGCGCCGAGCTTCTGGGGCCGGTCGAAGTGGGAGTTCAGGAAGTCCGGGTAGACATTGCCGCGGTAGGCGTAGAGGTCCCCCTGCTTCACCGAGGCAGTGGCGGTGACCACGGGCTGGCCGGTGACGTAGGAGATGCCGGCGGAGGGGGCGGACTTCCCGAGGAGCCGGGCCGGGCGGAAGATCGGGAGCTGGAGCTGCGGGTCGACCTCGCCGCTGTTCTCGAAGTACCAGGTGCCGTTGAACGGCTTGTCCGTGCAGACGACCACGAGGTCCATCCGGCCGTCCCGGTTGTAGTCGATCGGCAGCGGCCAGGCCCAGAGGCCCACCCCAAGGTCGGCGAGCAGCCCGGGGTTCTGGTGGGCAAGGCGCGGCATCGTCCCCGCGGCGGGGGCCGGCGCGGCCGCGGCGGGGGCGGAGGCCCCGGAAGCCGCCGGGGCGAGCGCGAGGAGGGCGGCGAACAGGGCGGAGAATGGGCGGGCAACGGACATGACGGGGATCAGAAGCGGCCGTTGAGGCCGAAGGTGAGGGTCGGGGCGTTGACGATGCGGCGCTGCACCCGCTCGGGCGAGCCGAGGTAGGTTTCCTGGCGGGCGTTCGTGAGGTTCGCCACGTCGCAGAACAGGGTCGCGTCGGGCCGCACCTGGAAGGCGACGCCCCCGTTCAGGAGCGTGCGGGACCGGCGGTAGATGTTGCGGTGCGCGAGGGCGCTGGGGGTCACGAGGTAGTCGCCGGTGTGGTTGAGCAGCAGGTTGGCCCGGAACCGCCCCAGGGTGTAGGTGAGGCCGGCATTGCCGGTGCGCGGGATGAAGTTCTGCACCTCCTTATTGGACCGCTGCGCGGCGCCGCCGAAGTTCCCCGCGGCCTCGAGCAGGGTGAGGTTGGCCGAGACGGCGAAGCCGCGGAACCAGCCGGGGAGGAACGTGAGCTGCTGGCGGTAATCCAGCTCCCAGCCGGAAATCTCGGCCGTGCCGGCATTCGTGGAGCTCAGGAGCTGGAAGCCCGCGTAGCTGCCGTCGAAGCCGTTGTCGGGCCCGGCCCCCAGCGTACCGATGGCGGCGGTGACGATGTAGTCGCGGATGTCCTTGCGGAAGTAGCCGACCGACAGGACGCCCGCCGGCGGGAAGTAATACTGCAGCGAGAGGTCGACGTTGCGGGCGTACTGCGGGCCGAGCGCCGGGTTGGTGATGGTGACCGTCTGCGCCGTGGCGTTGTCCGTGATCGAGGCGGAGGGGACGAGGCTGCTGACGGGCGGGCGGCCGAAGGAGGTGGACCAACTGGCCTGCGCGCGGAGGTTGGGCGTGATCGCGTAGGTGAGGTGCACGCTCGGGAACGAGCGCGTGTAGGCGCCGGAGTTGGTGACGGGATGGTTCCAGTCCGCCCGCGCGCGCGCCACGGGGTCCGGGATCTGGGCGGCCGTGGCGGGACGGACGCGCACGTAGCCGAAGCCGGAGACCGCGGTGCGTTCGGCGCGGACGCCAGCGAGGAGGCCGAAGGCCCCGAGGCGGGCCTGGCCCTGGACGTAGCCGGCGGCGATCTCCTCGGTGGCGCGCCGGGTCGTGCTGAAGGCGTCGCTGGTGCGGAAGTAGAGGTCCTCGGCCCAGAGGGCGGGGTTGCCGACGTTCTCGTAGGCGGCGTGGGGGTCGACGAAGGGCAGGCGGCGGCCGTCGGCGGAGCGGAACGCGTAGACGTCGGGGAACGTGGCGGTCATCGCCGGGGCGGAGGCAAGGTAGGCCCACTGGCGGCGGCGGCCCACCTCGCCCATCTTCTGGTGGCGGAAGAAGGCGCCCGTCTTGACCGTGGCGGGCACGGCGGCGGGCAGGCGGTAGGCGGCGTTGAGGCGCGCATTGAGGACGTCGACGTCGCGGTCGTCGTTGCGGGTGGTGAGGGCGACGGCGGTGCGGTAGCTGGCGACGTCGAAGAGGCTTGGCCCGGCGGTCTGGGTGAGGACGGGGTTGGCGCGATCGGTGGTGTCGACGACCCAGCCGACGTTGGCGGCGCGCATCACGAGGTTGCCGCCGGGCTCGTGGGCGAGGTTGTTGTGCGTGCGGCTGTAGCTGGCGTCGTAGTCGAGGGTGAGGCGGTCGAGCGTGTGCTCGGCGGCGCCGCTGACGAGGCGGGTGCGGTTGATGAACCGGCGGAGGAAGGTGTTGAGCTCGAAGTTGGAGCCCGCGACGGCGCGCACCTCGGTGCGGGTGTCGGTGTAGCCCGGGACGATCGCGCCGGTGCCGGTCAGCACGCCGTTGGCGAGGGTGGCGACGTTCTGGTTGGAGAAGGCGCGGGTGGTGTAGAGGCGGTCCGTCTTCTCGAAGGCGTCGTTGTAAATGGTGTTCAGCGTGAACCGGGTGCGGTCCGAGAGGCGGTACTCCACCTTGGCGTTCACGCTCTGCTGCGTGCGGTTGTTGTACTGGTTCTGGGTGCGGAAGTCCCAGAGGAAGACCGGCCCGGCGGCGCTGTTCTGGTAGTCGAACTGCCGCGAGGTCGGGCCGTTGGCGTTCTCGCTGTAGAAGAGGTTCAGTGCGACGCCGAGGTTGCGCTGGCCGCCGGCGACCGAGAAGACCTCCTGGTAGGCCAGGTTGGTCAACGGGTGGATCGGATGGTCGCGGCGGGGCTGGGTGTGGTCGAAGAACGGCGCGGCCCAGCGCGCCCCGAAGCTGTACGCCACCCGCCGCCGCTCCTTCATCCCCAGCGTCGAGCGGGTCTTCAGGTTGACCGTGCCCCCCAGCGAGTCCGCCGTCTGGTCCGGAGTGTGGCCCTTGATCACCTCGAGCTGCTCGAACATCGCGCCCGTCAGGCTGTGGGTCTGGAACTGCCGGTTGAAGCCGCCCACGTTGGACATCAGGTTGCCGTCCACGTTGACGCGGTTGAGGGTCGAGGCGGCGCCGCGGATGAAGACGCCGGTCACGTTGCCCTCGTCGTCGAACTGGGAGGCCACGCCGGGCAGGCGGACGGCCAGTTCGCCCGCGCTCATGTTGGGCAGGTTGCCGTAGGCGTCGAGGGAGGCGACATTCTTGAGGTTGTCCGCGTTGCGCTGGGCGGTGAGCGCCAGCGCGTTGCCCTCGCGCTCGCCGGTGACCCGGAACTCGCCGAGCCGGTACGCGGGGGCGGAGAGGTCGAAGTCCTCGGCGCGGCGGCCCGCGGCCGGGACGGTGACGACGCGCCGCTGATCATCGAGCCCGAGGTAGGAGACCACCAGCTCGACGGAGCCGGCCGGCAGGCCGTCGAGCACGTAGCGGCCGGTCGCGTCGGTCAGGGTGGACTGGCCGCTCGCGGGCGCGGCGACCCGGGCGCCCTCGAGGAGATTGCGCGTGGCGGCATTGCTCACGGCGCCCGTGACGGTCCCCGCGGCGGCAGGCAGGAGGGTGAGGACGAGGCCGGTCAGGGCGTGGAACAGGGGACGGAGCAGCTTCATCGGGGGCAGGGTTGGACGGGGGCAGGGTCCGGGACGCAGCCTTGTGCCGGCGGTTCGCGGCGCAGGCCAGCGGAATCCACACGGGCGATGAGGCAAGCCGCGCGCACGCGTTGGCAAACCGCGCGCGGCAAAGGCGGACCCAACGGGTAAGCTGCGGGGATGAAGACGATTCTCGCCCCGGTCGATTTCTCCGCCGCCTCGGAGGCGGTCCTCACCCAAGCCATCGAGCTGGCCCGCGCCCTCGGCGGCCGTGTGATGCTGATCACCGTGATCCAGCCCCCGGTGATCACGAACGAGTATGCGGCCCTGATGGAGAACCTGGCGGAGGTGATGGCGGCCGGGGAGCGGAACGCCGCCCGGCGTCTGGCGGAACTCGAGCAGCGAGTGCGCGCCGCGCAGGTGCCGGTCGAGACCGTGCAGCTCAACGGGCCGCCCGTGCGCATGATCCTCGACCAGGCTGCCCGCGTCGCCGCCGATTACGTGGTGATGGGGTCCCACGGCCACACCGCCCTCTACGACCTGCTGGTCGGGAGCACGACGCACGGGGTCCTCCTGCGGGCACCCTGCCCCGTGGTGATCACGCCCGGGCCCAAGGCGGCCAAGGCGACGCGCGCCCCTTGAGCCGGCCCGCGCGGCCTCACCGCTCCCGGAAAGCGGGGCGCATCCCGAGCGAGACGATCCCGAGCGTGGCGAGGGAGTTCACCGGCATCAGGATCGCCGCCAGCAGCGGGTTCATCCGGCCCGCGACCGCGAGGCCGACGGCCAGCAGGTTGTAGGCGACGGAGAAAACCAAGATCACGCGGTGCGTGCGCCGGCGGAGCCGGTCCGTCTCGAAGAGAGCCCGGATCCCGCCGATCCCGCGGCCAAGGTAATAGAAATCCGCCTTCCCCTCGAGCACGCCGCGGTGGATCGCGGGCGTGCCGCGGCAGCCCGCCGCGGCGAAGGCCAGGCTGTCATTCGCGCCGTCCCCCAGCATCAGCGTCCGGTCCGGATCCCCGGCCACGACCCGGGCCGCCTTCTCCCCCGGCGTGAGCCCGCCGGCCGCCTCCGCGGGGTCCAACCCGAGCTCCCGCGCCAACGCCGCGACCTTGGCCGGACGATCGCCGCTCAAAATCCCGACCGCGAAGCCCGCCCGCCGCAGCGCGGCCAACTCCCGCCGCGCATCCGGCCGCGCCGCGTCCGCAAAACGGAAACGCGCCACCGCCCGCCCGGCGCAGGCCAGCTCCGCATCGTGGCCCTCGCCCTCCCCGCCCGCCGCCGGCCCCGTCCGCCAACCCGGACGCCCCAGGGACCAGCCGTCCTGCTCCACGCCTTGGCCGATGACCTCCTGGACGGAGCCGCCCGGGGCGCGATCGGCGGGGCCGCCTCCCGAGGCGAGCAGGTGCTCGAGGAGGGCCTGGCTGACGGGATGCGGGTTGTCCCGCACCAACCGGAACAGCGCCCCCCGCGCCTCGGGCTCCAGGGCGTTGACCGCCTCCGGGTTGAGCAGGACCGGGGTCTCGAGGGTGAGCGTGCCGGTCTTGTCGAAGAGGATGCGCCGGACCCGCGCCAGCCGGGGCCAGAGCCCGCCCTCGCGGACGAATACGCCGCGGCGCCGCAGCGCGACGGCCGCCATCTCGTCGGCGAGCGGGAAGGCGAGGGCGATCGCGCAGGGGCAGGACACCACCAGCACCGCCGTGACGACGCTCCACGCCCGGGCGGCGTCGCCCCCGAGGAGATACCACCCGGTGCCCGCCCCGGCGGCGGCCAGCAGGATGCCGGCGACGTAGCTGCGCACGATCCCCTCGAGCAACGGATGGGGCGCGCCCGGACGGACCTCCGTCGCGAGCAGCCGCGCCAGCAGCGAATCGCCCCACCCCTGCAACGCGGTGAGCGCCAGCCGCTCCCGTCCGACGTGCACCGCCCCGGCGGGGATCCGCTGGCCGCCCTGGAACGCCCGCGGCTCGGATTCGCCGTTGATCGAGGCGAGGGAGAAGGCGGCGGCGGCGGACTCCAGCCGCGCGTCGACGGGCAACTGCGCCCCCGGCGCCAGCCGCAACTCGTGGCCGGCGATCACGTCCTCGGGCGCGACCTCGCGGCCGTCCCGCAGCCGCACGGGCGCGGGCCGCGGCTGCCGCGCGAGCAGCCGCCGGCGGTTGCGCTCCACCGCCGCGACCTGCGCCCAGCGGCCGACGAGCATCAGGACGATGAACGCGGAGACGAAGTCGAAGTAGACGAAGCGCTCATCGCCGGCCAGCCAGCCGTGGAGGGAGCCGAGGTAGGCGCCGGCGATGCCAAGGGCGATCGGCAGGTCGAGGTGCAGCGTGCGCGCCCGCAGCGCCCGGACCGCGCGGCCGAGGAAATAGGAGCCGCCAACCAGCACGCTCAGCGTCGCGAAGCCCGCGCTCAGGGTCCCGAAGAGCCCCGCCCACTCGTAACTCGGCTCCATCCCGAAATACACCGGGAGCGAAAAGAGCATCACGTTCAGCGCGAACGCCGCGCAGAGGCCGAGGCGCCGCAGGAGGCCGCGCGTTTCCGGCTCATCCGCCGGCTCCCCGGGCGGCCCCGCGAGATAACCGAGGGCCTGCAGCCGGCGGGCGAACTCGGCCGCGGCAAACTCCCCCGGCCACCAGCGGAGCCGCAGGGTCCCGTACTGGGGATTCACCACGATCTCCCCCGCCCCGGGGAATCCCTGATGCACCCGCTCGATCAGCCAGACGCAGCCGGCGCACGAGATGCCCTGGATCCCGAGCGTCAGCTCCGCCGGGCGTCCGCCGCCCGCCGCCGTCTCCGCGGCCCGCTGCAGCTCCGCGAGCCACGCGTAGTCGCGCGTCTGGAACACCGCCGGATCGGCGGGCACGGTGACCGCGTCCTTCAAGGCGTAGTAATCCCCGAGGCCCTCCGCGTGGACCAGCCGGTGGACGTAGCCGCACCCGGCGCAGCAGAACCCGCTGGTCCGCGCGGCCGCCCCGGCCAGCGGGGCCCCGCAATGCCGGCACGCGGTCGCCGCGGCGGCGGGACGGGATTCCGGCTCGAGGACGGCGGTGAGGCTCATCTCAGGGGCAGACGAACGTGGCGGGTTCCGGTCCGGGCAGGCCAAAGGTGGCGCGCAGGCGCCACCCCGCGGTCAGCGCGACGGCGAGCGCGAGCCCGATGCGCAGGCGGGCCCGCCCGCGGGGCGACAACCGCGCCTGCACGCGCCCGAGGCGGGTCTGCGCCAGCCAGAGCAGCGGGATCGTGCCGCAGCCGAACGCCAGCAGCCACGTCGCGCCGCGCACGGCCGAGCCCGACAACAGGGCCAGCGCGAGGAGGAAGTAGAGCGGACCGCAGGGCAGCAGGGGCGTGGCGAAGCCGAGCGTCGCGGCCGCCCGCGGCCGGTCCATCCCCCGCGCCCACCCGTGCACCCGCCCCAGCCCCCGCGCCAGCAGCGGGATCCGCGGCAGGTGACGTTCCCAGCCGAGCGCGAGCGCGACGAAGAGCAGGACCGTGAGCCACGGCAGCCAGCGGGCGGCCGCGCCCGCGACCCAGCCGAGCGGCGCCGCCCCGAGTCCCCCCGCGATCGCGCCGAGCAGGCCGTAGGCGCCGAGGCGGGCGCCGTGGTAGGCCGTCGCCACCGCCTGGGCGGAACCCGCGCCAGCCCGCGCCGGCAGCAACGCGCAGGCCAACGGGCCGCACATGCCCGCGCAGTGCAGGCTGGTGACGACGCCGGCGGCGAAGGCGGCGGCCGGCGAGTTGACGGCGGCGAGTTCCATGGGTTCAGCGCACGCGAACGATCGGGACCTCCTGCACGCGGTGCCGCGCAGCGATGGTCAGCCAGATGCCCCAGGCGGCCAGCTGCACCGCGAAGGCGGCGACAAACCAAAGCCAGAGCCGCGAACGCGGGGCGGGCGCGGCGTCAGCGGGATCCATCGCGCGCCTCCTCCCGGCGGGCGCCGGCCTCGGGCCCCAGGAACTCGACCTCGCGGCTCAGGCGAAACGTTCCCGCCGCATCGCGCAGCTCGACCCGGAGGTGGAGGAGGCCCGCGTAACTCGATCGGTCCTGTTGCAGTACCAGCGGGCGCACCACCTCCCCGAGCGGGGCGATCTCCAATTCCTCCTCGAGACCCGTGCGCCGGAGGTCGGCCGGGGCGCCGGGCAGCTCGATCCGGAATCGCACGGGCGCGTTCCGCTTGTTCACCACCCGCACCAGGAACTGATTCCGCACGATCCCCGCGTCGAGATGGTATGGAGCCCCGATCATCCGCGTGACCCCGAAGGACGCCGGACGGATGGAGGAGAGGGCCCAGGCCCCGACGGCCGCGCCCGCGAGCAGCAGTCCGAAGTAAAGCAGCGTGCGGGGCCGGAACCAGCGGGTGCGGCCGCCGGCCAACCCCACCAGCGAATCGTACCGGATCAGCCCCCGCGGGCGGCCCAGTTTAGCCATCACCGGCTCGCACGCGTCGATGCACGCGGTGCAGCCGACGCACTCCAGCTGCAGCCCCTGGCGGATGTCGATCCCGGTCGGGCAGACCTGCACGCACCGGCCGCAGTCGACGCAGTCCCCGGCGCCGGCCCCATGGCCGCGCGGCTCGCCCCGCCGCTGGTCGTAGCCGACCGCAAGCGTGTGCTCATCCGTGAGCACGGACTGCATCCGGCCGTAAGGGCACAGGACGATGCAGACCTGCTCGCGGAACCACGAGAAGATGAAGTAGGTGAGGCCGGTGTAACCCGCCATGAAGACGAAGGCCCCCCAGTGCTCCGCGGGAGCCTGCCGCACCATCGACCAGACCTCCGGCAGCGAGACGAAGTACGCGAGGAACAGGTGGGTGAATACCGCGGACAGCAGCACGTAGCTCGCCTGCTTGAGGGCCCGGAGCCGGAACTTGCGCCACGACCATGGCGCGGCGTCCAACGCGCGCCGGGCCACGGCGTCGCCCTCGATCAGGCGCTCGATCGGCCGGTACACGTGTTCCAGGAAGACCGTCTGCGGGCAGGCCCAGCCGCACCAGATCCGGCCGAAGAGCGCGGTGACGAAGAACAGGGAGAAGCCCACGCCGGTGAACACAAAGAACAGCAGCCACAGGTCCTGCGCGGCCAGGGTGAGGCCGAACAGGTGGAACCGCAGCCGCGCGACGTCCAGGAAGACGGCCGGATGCCCGTTGAGCTGGATCCACGGCAGGGCGAGGTAGATCACCAGCAGCGCCAGCGCGACCACCCGCCGCGCGACCGTGAAGCGGCCGTGGGTGGCCGCCGGGTGCAGGTAAGGCCGCGAGCCATCGGGGCGGATGGTCGTCACCGAGTCCCGGCTCGGCCGGACGGGCGCGGTGGAGCGCCCGGGCATCCGGCCCGGGCCGGCGGGGGCCGCCGGCGGAGGATCCTCGAGCGGGGTCACGGCGCCGGCGGGGGAGTGACGACGATCGGATCGCCCTCACGGTGCCGGCTGAGGAGGAAGGCGGTGACCTCGCTGATCTTGCGGGGGCCCAGGACCGGTCCCCACGTGGGCATGCCCTTGGCCAGCACCCCCTTCGTGATCAGCGCGTGCACCTCGACCGGGCGGCCGCCGTACACCCACACGTGGTCCGTGAGGTCGGGGCCGATCGCGACGGGACTCTCGGCCTTGCCGCGGAGGCTCGCGAGGTGGCACGCGGCGCAGTTGGCCTCATACACCGCGCGGCCCGCGGCGATCATCGCCGGGTTGCGGCTCATCTGCCAGAGCGTCGGGTCATCGACCTGGGCCGCGGACAGGCGGGCGGCCTCGATGCGCGCGAGTTCCGCGCCCACCTCCTGGGCTCCGGTCGGTCCCACGCGGAACCACTCGAAGTAGGCCCAGTAGGCGACCCAGAAGACGATCGTCGCGTAGAGCGTGTACAGCCACCAGTTGGGCAGCCGCTTGTCGAATTCCTGGATGCCGTCGTAGACGTGCGGCCGGATCCGGTCCTCGTCAGGCGTTTCCGGAGGAAGGGGCGTCATGGCGGGCGGAGGGGGTGGCGGTGGCGAAGGGCAGCCGGGCGAAGTGATCGGTCTGGGCGCGACCCATCCGCAGGGCGCGCCACGCGACGGAGCAGTAGATCGAGGCGGCGGTCAGGAAAGCCACGAACGTGAAGAGCGCGGCGTACGGTTCGAGGAGGAGGCGGCGGAACATGGCGGAGGAATCACTGGGCGGGACGGACGGAACCGACCTCCTCGGAGCGGCCGAGGCGCTGCAGGTAGGCGATGAGGGCGATGATCTCGCGCCCGGGCTCGACCGTC
The DNA here is from genome assembly GCA_049428505.1 of Opitutaceae bacterium. Taxonomy (GTDB): domain Bacteria; phylum Verrucomicrobiota; class Verrucomicrobiia; order Opitutales; family Opitutaceae; genus ER46. The sequence goes on from JBMTAG010000027.1 coordinate 27,012, forward strand.
GCGCCGGCCGCGCGGAGGTCGTCGGCGATGGCCCGCGCCTGCCGGTCCACCTGGGCGCGCACCTCGGCGGGGGTCTGCTCCGGGTACGGGACGCCCAGGGTGCGCTGGACCGCGAGGCGGCCGGGGAGCGCGGCGACGTCCGTGTCGTTCGTGAGCAGCCAGGGATAGGCGGGCATGTTGGAACCGGCCGAGATCGCGCGCGGGTCCTCCATGTGGCGCAGGTGCCAGACGTGGGGGTACTTGCCGCCGACGCGGGCGAGGTCGGGGCCGGTGCGTCGCGAGCCCCATTGGAACGGGTGATCGTAAATCGACTCGCCCAGCCGCGAGTAGTCGCCGTAGCGCAGGACGTCGGGCACGAGCGTGCGGATCATCTGCGAGTGGCAGGTGTAGCACCCCTCGCGCACGTACAGGTCACGGCCGGCCAGTTCCAGCGGCGTGTACGGCACCTGCCGGCGGTCCTCGACGTTCGCGGCCTTGGGGGCGACGGCGAGGGGGATGATCTGCACCAGTCCGCCCACGGCGACGGCGATGAAGGTGAGCACCGTGAAGGGCGCGGAGTTCACCAGCAGGCGGTCGTACCAGCCCGCCCACGCGCGGCCGCGGGACTGCCAGTGCGCCAGCGCCAGCGCGGTGCTGAGCAGGAGTCCCCCGAGGCCGAGGATGCTCACCGCGTCGCCGCCGAACATCCATGCGCAGGCGAAGCCGGTGCCGAGCACCGCGAACAGGACCGGCGGATTGAGGAAGGTGGCGAGCAGCCCGAGGCGGCCGGCGGGATCCGGGGCGGCCGCCTCCGCCATCACCTCCACCGTGCCGTCCACCGGCCGCGCCCCGCGCAGGGTGCGCCCGAGGTTGTAGGCGAGGAGCAGGAACCCCGCGAGGTAGAGCCCGCCGCCGATGACGCGCATCAGCATCAGCGGCCGGATGGTGGTGAGCGTGTCGAGGAAGTTGGGGTACGCGAGGACCGTGCCCCCCTCGGTGGTGGCGCCGAGCATCACCCCCTGGGTGATCCCGCTCGCCCACATCGCGCCCAGGTAGAGGAGGATGCCGGCCGTCCCGAGCCAGAAGTGCAGGTTGGCGAGCGCGACCGAGTGCAGGGGGCGGTCCCAGAGCCGCGGCAGCAGCCAGTAGATCATCCCCGCGGCCATGAAGCCGTTCCAGCCAAGGGCGCCGCCGTGCACGTGGCCGATGATCCAGTCGGTGTAGTGGCCGAGGGCGTTGACCGACTTGATCGAGAGCAGCGGCCCCTCGAAGGTCGCCATGCCGTAGAACGTGACCGCGGCGGCCATGAACTTGAGCACCGGGTCCGTGCGGAGCAGGTGCCACGCGCCGCGGAGGGTCAGGAGGCCGTTGAGCATCCCGCCCCACGAGGGTGCCCACAGCATCAGCGAGAACGTCATCCCGAGCGTCTGCAGCCAGTCGGGCAGCGCGGTGTTGAGGAGGTGGTGGGGTCCCGCCCAGATGTAGACGAAGACGAGGGACCAGAAGTGCACCACCGACAGCCGGTACGAGTAGACCGGGCGGCCCGCCGCCTTCGGCAGGAAGTAGTACATGATGCCGAGGATCGGCGTGGTGAGGAAGAACGCGACCGCGTTGTGCCCGTACCACCACTGGACCAGCGCGTCCTGCACGCCGCCGAACAACGGGTAACTGTGCGTCAGGCTGGTGGGCAGCGAGAGGTGGTTGACGATGTAGAGCATCGCCACCGTGACGATCGTCGCGATGTAGAACCAGATCGCGACGTAGAGGCTCGGTTCGCGGCGGCGGGCGAGGGTCCAGAAGAAGTTCACCGCGAACACCACCCAGATGAACGCGACGGCGACATTGAGCGGCCAGATCAGCTCGGCGTACTCCTTGCCGCGGGTGAGCCCGAGCGGGAGGGTGATGGCGGCGGCGACGATGATCGCCTGCCAGCCCCAGAAGTGGAGCTGCGAGAGGAAGTCGCTGGCCAGGCGCGCCTTCACCAGCCGCTGGGTCGAGTAATAGACCCCGGCGAACATCATGTTGCCCACGAACGCGAAGATGACCGCGTTGGTGTGCAGCGGGCGCAGGCGGCCGAAGGTCAGCCAGGGCAGGCCGAAGTTCGCCTGCCAGAAGTTGAGCTGGGTGGCGACCAGGACGCCCACGAGCATCCCCACGACACCCCAGAGGACGGTGGCGAGGAGGAACTGGCGGACGACCCGATCGTTGAATTCAATCGTGACGGGAGCGGGCATCGGGGGGCGGGGCTCAGCGGCGGGGGGCGGCGGCGGCGCGAACGACCCCGCGTTCGCCGGCCAAGGGCAGGAGCGAGTCGCGCTCCGCGCTGCTGAGGCGTCCCCGGGCCTGCTCGCGCAGGAAGAAGACGATGAAGGTGAAGACCAGGCAGAGGCTGATCGTGAGGGTCAGGGGCACGACGTCCATCGGGTCAGACGGCGGGGGCGGGGTGGGTGGCGACGGCGGCCGGGGCGCGCCCGTGGCGGTGGCGGAGCAGTTCGCGGGCGGCTAACCAGTGCTCGAGGTCGCGGCCGGCGGGGCGGCCCGCCTCCAGCCAGAGCAGGTAGGCCTCGTGTTGGATCTGGGCCTCGGTGGGTTCGGGGGCGGGGGCGGCGGGGCGCGGTTTTTTCATCGGGGGAAGGGGAAAGGTTGGCGGTTGGCGGATCCGGCGGCGCATCATGCCGCGAAGGGCATCGCCTGCCGGGTGCCGGGGCGGTGGAGGTGGGCCCGGTAGCGCGTGGGCGACTCGCCCGCGATCCGGCGGAAGACCCGGTTGAACTGGGAGAGCGACTGGAAGCCGGCCGCGTAGGCGGCCTCGCTGATCCGGGTGTGCGGGTTGAGCAGCAGCTGCTTGGTCCGCTCGATGCGCGCCCGCGCCACGTAGTGGGTGAAGGTGAGCCCCGTCGCCTGCTTGAACACCTTGCAGAAGTAGAACGGGCTCATGTTGGCGGCGCGCGCGACCTGCTCGAGCGCGAGGGGCTCGCCAAGGTGGGCGGCGATGAAGGCGCGGGCGCGGGCGGCCGCGGGCGGCTCCGCCGCGGCGGTGCGCAACACCAGCTCGTTGCTCAGCAGCGAGAGGTGGTGCGCGAAGCTGCTCAGCAGGCGCAGGGCGGCCCCGTAACGCGCCTTCGGCAGCACCCGGGTCGCGAAATACGCGTCCCGGAAGGCTTTGACGTCCACCTCGGCCCCCCAGCGGGCCAGTTGCGCCAGCGCCGCCTGGAAGGCCCGCTCCGAGGGTGACCGCAACAACACCTGGCCGGTCTGCAGGTAAGCAATCACCCGTTCGCCGACGCGGATGGGCACCACGGATTCGCTCATCCCCGAGAAGCACTGCACCGTCTTGGCCGCGGTCCGTCCCCCCGCCTCCGCCTGCTGCTGCACCTGCAGGCAGGCCGCGCAGGTGCGGCTGGCGCCCGTCATCAGCGCGCAGAAGGCGTTCGTCAGCCGGCAGCCATGCAGGGGCGGCTGGAACGAACCCGCTTGGCGCAGCGTGAGCGGCAGGCCCGTGGCGGTCTGGAAGGCGTCCTGGTAATCGCGGAAAAGTTCGGACTGCCGCAGACGGGAAACCACATCGTCCCCTTTGGCCGGCGGCGGGGCGGAGGGGGCAGGAGCAGTCAGCGCGAGGTCATCCATGGCGCGACCAGCCTAGTCATTTCTTGCCGTCCGCGGAATTGGGACCCGGGCGGCATCTCGCTAAGGAATTCCCCTAGTCCCGCGCGGACCTTGCCGCCCCGCCTCCCGCGCGCCAGCCTGCTCCCCGTGGATCCCGCCGCGCTCCCCTCCCCTCCCCCGCCGCCCCCGGTGCCGGCGGTGCCGGAGCGCCGGCAGGAGCTGGCCGACCTCAAGGCCGCGCTCGACGCGCACTCGATCGTCGCGATCACCGACGCGCAGGGCCGCATCACCTACGCCAACGACAAGTTCTGCGCCCTCTCGCGCTACCCCCGCGAGGAGCTGCTCGGCCGCGACCACCGCCTCATCAACTCCGGTCACCACCCGCCCGCCTTCTTCCGCGAGCTGTGGGCCACCATCCGCCGCGGCGAGGTCTGGCGCGGCGAGATCCGCAACCGGGCCAAGGACGGCTCCTGCTACTGGGTCGACACCACGATCTTCCCGTTCCGCGGATCCGACGGCCGGCCCGCCCAGTACATCGCCATCCGCACCGACATCACGGCCCGCAAGGCCGACCAGGAGCAGCTGCAGCGCATCGCCGCCGAACTCGCCGAGAAGAACCGCGAACTCGAGGCGATCGTCTACACCGTCTCCCACGACCTCCGCTCCCCGCTCGTCAACATCCAGGGCTTCGGCCGCCAGCTCCAGCGCGCCTGCGACACCCTCCGCACGGCCGCCGCCGCCCCCGACGCGGAGGGACGCATCCCCGCCGCCGCCCTGCACGCCCCCCTCGACCAGGTGATCCCGCAGGCCCTGCGGTTCATCGACGCCGGGATCCACCGGATGGACTCCCTGCTCTCCGGACTCCTGCGGTACTCGCGCCTCGGCCGCGTCGCCCTCCACCCCCGCCCGCTCAACGTCAACGGGATCCTCGCCGAGGTCGTCGCCGCGATGCGCTTCCAGCTCGACGAGGCCGGCGCTGAGGTCGCCGTCGACGCGCTTCCGACCTGCGTGGGCGACCTCGTGCAGACCAACCAGGTCTTCGCCAACCTGCTCGACAACGCCCTCAAGTACCGCGCCCCGGACCGCCGCCTGCGCGTGCACGTGACGGGGCAACTCCGCGGCGGCGCGGCGGAGTACGCGGTGGCGGACAACGGCCGCGGCATCGCCCCGGCGCATCGGGCCAAGGCCTTCGAGATCTTCCACCGGCTCGACCCCGCGGCCGCCCCCGGCGAGGGCCTCGGCCTGACCATCGCGCAGCGGGTCGTCGAACGGCAGGGCGGGCGAATTTGGGTTGAGGACACCCCGGGCGGCGGCTGCACTTTCCGCCTCTCACTGCCCGCCGTCGAGGCGACGCCGGAAGCGTCATGACCACCCCTCCCACCATCCTGATCGCGGACGACGACGAGGGTCACGCGATCCTGATCCGGGAAAACCTCGCGTCCACCGGCCTGCAGAATCCCATCCTGCACTTCCGGGACGGGCAGGCCGTGCTGGACTTCTTCCTCCAGGACCCGGCGCGGGCCGTCGGCTCGTTCCTGCTCCTGCTCGACATCCGGATGCCCAAGGTCGACGGCATCGAGGTCCTCCGCCGGCTCAAGACGGACGGCCACCTGCGGAAGGTCCCCGTGATCATGCTCACGACGACGGATGACGCCCGCGAGGTCAGCCGCTGCCACGAGCTGGGCTGCAACGTCTACCTCCAGAAGCCGGTGGATTACGACCGGTTCTCGGACGCGATCCGCCGCCTCGGGCAGTTCGTGCCGCTCCTCCACGTGCCGCGGCTGACGCCGGGCTGAAACCACGTGGCCGCGCCCGCCCCACCCGCCCGCCTGCTGGTCGTCGACGACGACGAGGGCCTGCTCCTGCTGATGGCCGGGCGGCTCCGCGAGGAGGGGTACGTGGTCGCGACGGCGCCCTCCGCCCGGGAGGCCCGCGCGCGCCTCGCCGCGGGAGCGCCGGACCTGCTGTTCCTCGACCTGAAGCTCGCGGACGGCAGCGGTCCGGATCTTGCGGCCGAACTGCGGCGCGAGCGGCAGGCCGTACCTTTCGTGGTCGTGACCGGGAAGGGCGACGAGCGCGCGGCGGTCGAGGTGATGCGCCAGGGAGCGCTCGATTACGTGATGAAGGACACCTCGCTGCTGGACCGTCTCCCGGCGGTCGCGGAACGGGCGCTGCACGCCGTGGCGCAGGACCAAGCGCTCCGCGCCGCACAGGCCGAGCATCGGCGCCTCGAGCGGGAGCTCGTCGCCATCAGCGAACGCGAACGGCACAGCATCGGGGCGGACCTGCATGACAACCTGGGCCAGCAACTCACCGCGCTGGAGCTGATGTGCACCCTGGCGAAAACCGAGGCCGCGCCCCATCCGGCGCTCACGCGACGCCTCGACCAGATGGCGCGCATGCTGCGCGAGGCGATCACCCAGGTGCGTTTTCTGGCGCGCGGCCTGGTCCCGGTCGGTCCGGGCCCGGATTCGCTCCAGGTCGGATTGGCGGAGCTGGCCGAACGCACCTCCGCCCTCGGCCGGCCGCGCTGCCGGCTGGAGTGCCCGGAGCCGATCGCGGTGACGGACTCCTTCCTCGCGGGGCACCTGTACCGGATTGCCCAGGAGGCGGTGAACAACGCGGTGAAACACGCCCGGGCCGGGGAAGTGGTGATTCGCCTGCTGCGCCGTGACGGCGCCCTGCTGCTGGCGGTCGAGGACGATGGCACCGGGCTGTCCCGCGGGAAGGGAGCCTCCCCGGAAGGCATCGGGCTGAGCGTGATGCGCCACCGCGCCAATGCCATCGGCGCCGTCCTCGCCGTCGATTCCCGCCGCAGCGGCGGGGTCAGCGTCCGCTGCAGCCTCCCTTCCACCCCGTGAAGCCGAAAGCCGCCCCCGCCGCCCGCCGCCGCATCCTGCTGGTCGATGACCACCCGTTCATGCGGGCGGGCCTCGGCCAGCTCATCGGCTGCCAACCCGACCTCGTCGTCGGCGGCGAGGCCGGGAATCCCGCGGAGGCGTTGCAGGCGCTCGCCCGCCAGCGACCCGACCTGATCCTGACGGATCTCACCATGCCGGGCCGCAGCGGACTCGAGTTCATCAAGGATCTGCGCGCCGCGCATCCGGAGATCCCCATCTTGGTCGTCTCGATGCACGACGAGGCCGTGTACGCCGAGCGGGTCCTGCGCGCCGGCGCCCGCGGCTACATCATGAAGGAGGCGGGCGGCGAGGCCCTGCTCGGGGCCATCCGCCAGGTCCTGCGCGGCGAGGCCTACGTCAGCCCCAAGATGTCGGCCCGGATCCTCGAGAACCTGAGCAGCCGCCGGCCGCGGGGTTCCACCTCACCGATCGAGCGGCTCACCGACCGCGAGTTCGAGGTCTTCCAACTGATCGGCCTGGGCAAGGGCACGCGCGAGATCGCCGCGGAACTGCACCTCAGCCCCAAGACCGTCGACGTGCACCGCAGCCACCTGAAGGAGAAGCTCGGGCTGCGGGACGCCACCGCGCTGATCCGGCACGCGGTCCGCTGGGTCGAGACGCGCCCGCCCGAGGCCTGAACGCCGGCGGCGGTCGCACGCCCGGGGCGCTTCAGCGTGCCGCTCCGGCCTCGAAGGCCCCCGCGTCCGGCGCGCGGCCGGCGAACGGTTCCGCGAGCGGCACGCCGGCGTCGATCGCGCGGCTGCCCGGCGCCAGCCGCAGCAGCGGCGTCACGGGCAGGTCGCCGTTCGGCTGCCGCGGCCGGGTGAGATCCGCCTCGTCGAGGCCCGCGAAGTCGGCCGCGGCCGCGGACCAGCCGCCAAGGAACGAGTTGCCCGCGACGGTGCAGGCCGCGGCGTCGAGCTGGGCCACCTCCTCGCCGCCCGCGAAGCCGAGGTTGTTGAGGAGGCGGTGCCCGCGCCCGGGCACGCGCGTCGCGTTGTCCTCCAGCCGGCCAAGCAGGTTGAAGTTCACCCGGTTCCGCCACGCGGTGTTGTGGATGAAGTCGACGCCCGCGAGGTGGTGGTTCGCGTAGAAGCCGTTGGCCTTGTTGCGCACCGCGACGCTGCGGCGCACGACGTGCCGCGGAATCGGCGCCGGCAGCCGGGCCACCGGCGTGCCGGCGTGGCCGCCCGCCTTGAACCCGTTGCCGTCCGCCCGCGGGGTGAAGTCCGGCGTGTAACCGTTGTAAAAGGCCCAGCAGTCCTCCGCGAGGACGGCCTCCGCCGAGTTGATGAAGTCGAAACCGTCGTCGCTGTTGAACCACGCCCGGCACCCGCGGAACACGTTGCCCACGCTCCCCTTCCGCCCGTGGTAGCCGAAGCCGTCGACGTTGCCGCCCCGGCCGTCGCCCGACACCGGATCATGGTTCCGGTAAGCGTCGCAGTTGAGGACGAGGTTGTGCGCGCCGTCGCCGATCCACACGCCGATCGCCATCCCGTCGTGGAGGCTCAGGCGCTCGAGCACGTTGTGGCTCCCCTGCACGTCGAGGCAGATGGACTGGGTGTGGCCCTTGATCGTCACCTGCACGCCCACCACCTCGAACCCCGCCAGGTGCAACCACGAGCCCGTCACCCGGAACGCGTGCACGCGACGCTCCGCCGGCTTCACCGCGGAGAGGTCGAACACCGGAGTCTCCCCCGGCCACGCGACATAGCGGATGGGCCGGCCGGGCTCGCCGCTTTTGTCCAGCAGGGTGACGTAGGCGAAGATGCGTTCCGTCCGCGCGATGTGGCGCTCCTCGAGCCGATAGGTGCCGCCGCGCACGAACACGGTGTCGCCGGGCGCCGCCGCCGCCTGGGCGCGCTGCACCGTGGCGAACGGTGCCGCGGCGGTCCCCGGCGCATCGTCCGAACCGTGCGGGGCGACATGGAATTCGGCGGCCGCCGACCGCGCGGCGAGGAGCACCGCCAAGGCGGCGAGAAGAGGGAGTCGGCGCGGGCGGGACATGGGGTTGCGGCTCAGGCAGACGCGCCGCCGGCGGAAACGTCACCCGCGGTCCCGGCCAGGACGCGGCGCCGCAGTTGGCCGCAGGCGGCGTCGATGTCGGGCCCCCGCGGCCGCCGGAAGTGGGCCACGACGCCCCGGCGGCGCAGGACGGCGGCGAAGGCCTCCGCCCCCGCCACGGGAACGGCCTCGTACTGCGCCCCGCCGAGACCGGGTCCGGTCGCGTTGTAATGCAGGAGGTTCACGTGCATCCGGCGCGCGCCCACCAGCGCGGCCAGCTGTTCCGCTTGCTCGGGCGCGTCGTTGACCCCGCGGAGCAGGCAATACTGCAGCGTGACGGGCCGGCCCCGGGCGGCCTGAAAGCGATCCGCCGCCGCCAGCACGTCCGCCACGGCGAAGCGGCGGCCCGGCGGCAGCAGCCGGGCGCGGGTGGCGTCATCCGGAGCGTGCAGCGAGACGGCGAGGTTGAGGCTGTGCCCCGCGGCGGTCAGCGCATCGATGCCGGGGATGACGCCCACGGTGGACACCGTGATTTGCCGCCAGCCAAGTCCGCCCACGCGGTTGTCCGCGAGGCGCTCCGCCGCCCCGAGGACGGCCGGGAGGTTCAGCATCGGCTCGCCCATGCCCATGAAGACGACGGTCTTGAGCGCGCGGCCCTGCGCGGCCGCCTCGCGGCGCAGCGCGCGGAACTGCTCGACAATCTCGCCCGCGGTGAGGTGGCGCAGGAACCCGGTCCGCGCCGTCGCGCAGAAGTCGCAGCCCATCGCGCACCCGACTTGGGACGACAGGCACCCGGCGGCGCGGTCCGGCCGGTCACCCGGCATCAGTACCGCCTCGATCGTGGCGCCGTCACGGCAACGGAGGAGCAGCTTGACCGTGCCGTCCGCGGAGGCCGCGCGCCGCACCACCTCCGCGGCCGGGGAAAACGTGGTCGCAAGCCAGTCCGCCAGCCCGGCCGGCGGCAGCTGCCCGGGACGCGGCGCCGCCGGGCCCTGCCCATAGTGCGCCCGCCCGGCCGGCCCGGCGGGCGGGCGTTTGAACTACGTGACCTACGATGCGCAGACCG
>JBMTAG010000028.1:0-36376 GCA_049428505.1 Opitutaceae bacterium
GCCGAGCCCGAACGGGTCGACGTCTTCACCGAGGGGCAGGGCGGCTTCGTCTCGTACCGGATCCCGGGGCTCGTGGTCACCGCCCGCGGCACGGTCCTCGCGTACGCCGAGGCGCGGAAGTTCACCGCCGCCGACCGCGGCGAGTTGGAGATCCACCTCCGCCGCAGCACCGATGGCGGACGCAGCTTCGGTCCGGCCCGTCAGATCGCCCACCTCGGCCCGCGGTTGCCGCGCAACCCGCACATGCCGGAGGACAAGCGGCGCAAGGATATGGGCGGTCCGGCCGAACAGACGGTCAACAACCCGATGCTCATCGCGACGCGGGAGGGGCCGGTGCACCTCGTCTATTGCGTGGAGTACCAGCGCGTGTTCCACGCCCGCAGCGAGGACGACGGCCTTTCCTGGTCGGCGCCCGTCGAGATCACCGCCGTCCTCGAGCGCTTCCGTCCGGAGGTTCCCTGGCAGGCGGTCGCCACCGGCCCGGGCCACGGGGTGCAGTTGCGCGGGGGCCGCCTCGTCGTGCCCGTTTGGCTGGCCAACTACGAGCCGAATCCCGCGCGCTCCCTGCGCAAGGGGTGCGCCGTGATCTACAGCGATGACCAGGGGGCGACGTGGCAACGCGGCGACCTCGCGATGACCATCGGGGGCGAGACCAGCGTGGCGCAGCTTTCCGACGGCCGGGTCCTCCTGAGCTCGCGCAACACGGACCGCCGCCACCGGCGCGCCGTGGTCGAGAGCGCGGACGGCGCCACCGGCTGGAGTCCGCCCCGTTTCCTCGAGGAGATCCTCGAACCCGGCTGCATGGCCGGCCTGGTGAGTCATCCCGGCGTCCCGGGCCGCGGCCGGCCCCTGTTGCTGCACTCCAGCCCGCACACGCCGAGCCGCGAACATCGCGAACGGAAGCACGTTTCAATCCACCTCAGCCGGGACGACGGCCGCACCTGGCCGGTGCGCAAGCTGCTGCAGGAGGGGCCCAGCGCCTACAGCGACCTCGCGGTCCTGCCCGATGGCACGATCCTCTGCCTCTACGAGAACGGCCGTCCCGGAGACCCGCGGCGCGGCGGGGACTGGGCCTACGCGCGGATCACGCTCGCGCGCTTCTCCCTCGCCTGGCTGGGCGAGGAACACTGACCCGGCTTGATTTACCCCCATGAAGTCCCAAGTCACCGCCAGTCTCTTCCTGGCCGTCGCCCTGTTGGTCGCATCCGCCTACGCCCAGACCGCCTCCGGTGTCCTCGAGGGCCGCGTCTTCAACGCCACCGGCGGCGTCGCCCTCCGCAACGCGGTGGTCTCCCTCGACGATCTCGGCCGCCGGGCCGTCACCGACGATGACGGCGGCTACCGCCTCTCCGGCCTGCCCGCGGGCCGGACCCGCGTGGAGGTGAGCTACCTCGGCTTCGCCCCCCAGTCCGCGACGGTGGAGATCATGCCCGGCAGCGCCGTCACCCGGGATTTCGAGCTCCGGCCGCGGGCGGGTGACCAGCCGGTGCGCCTGGGGCAGTTCACGGTGGTGGCCGACCGCGAGATGAGCGCGCAGGCCGTCTCGCTCAACGAGCGCCGGCTGGCGCCCAACATCAGCAATGTCGTCGCGTACGACGAATATGGCGACCGGTCGGCCGAGAACATCGGCGACTTCCTGCGCTTCCTGCCCGGCGTGAGCATCGACGAGGGTGGGGGGCAACTGGCGCAGAACGTCATCATCCGCGGGCTCCCCGCGGCGCAGACCGGGATCGAGCTGGATGGCGCCCAGCTCGCGACCGCCCGCGGCGCGGGGCGCGCGAACACCCTCTTTGATGTCCCCACTGCCAACATCTCCCGGGTGGAGGTCTCCAAGGTTCCGACGCCCGACAAGCCCGCCAACAGCCTCGGTGGTTCGATGAACATCATCCGCCGCAACGGCTTTGAGGCGCGCCGGCCCTCCTTCTCCTACCAGCTCTACCACGTGATCGACGACCGCGACGGGATCACCATCGCCGGCGGGCCCCGGGGACCCTCGGCCGACTTCGCCCCGCGCTGGCAGCCCGCCTCCGTCGAGCTGAGCGGGCTGGTCCCGGTGAGCCGCAACTTCGCGTTCAACCTCGCCGCCAACCAGACGTGGCGCCGCAACCCGATGGAGCGCGACGGCAACCTGGACACCCTCGCCGAATGGAACTTCAGCAACGGCTTCCAGCGGTCGGTCACCTGGCAGAGCCTCGACCAGATCTTCCGCACCTGGACCTTCCAGCTTGGTGCCGACTGGCGCCTCTCCCCCCGTGACACCCTCAATGCCACGGTCCAGCACCGCGGTATCCGCAACAACATCATGCGCGTCGACCTGGCCGTGAACTACGGCGCGGGGGCCACCGGCGACCGGCGCTTCACCCAGGGCTCCGCCGCCGGCAACGGCACCGTCACCCAGGCCGCGGGCGACAACGGCGACTCCGGGGCCGACACCACGCACGCGACCCTGAAGTACCAGCGCCGCGGCGGCCTCTGGCGGGTCGACGCCCTCGGCGCCCACTCCTACTCCACCTCCTTCTCGGCCGACATCGACAACGGGCATTTCAACAACATGCCGGCGACGATCACCGGGCTCGTCCTCCGGGGCGAGGGGGTGGGCGAGGGCGGGGGCCTCATCCCCGCCCGCTACACGGCGACCCGGGGCGGGATCCCGATCGATCTTTTCGACGGCGCCAACTACGTCCTCGGCAACCCGTCCTCCTCGCAGCAGAAGACCCATGCCCACCAGTCGACCGCGCGGTTCGACCTCACGCGGGACTTTACCGGCAGCGTGCCTTGGTCCTTCAAGACCGGCCTGCATGGGCTGCGGATGGACCGCGATCGCCGGGTCCGCAACCGCACCTGGACCTTCCGTCCCAACGGGCAGACCACCACCGCGGCGCGCGCCGCGGGCAATTTCGACGTGTTCGACGGTGATTTCCTCGCCACCGCGCCCTCGGTGTTTGGCCGCCGGATGGGCTGGCTGAGCAGCGTCAAGTTCCACGACTTGTTCCGGCAACGGCCCGAATGGTTCGTGCTCGACGAGCCCGGCTACCATCAGGCCCTGGCCAACAACTCGACCGCGCTCACCGAGACCATCACCGCCTCCTACCTCCGCGGTGACGTTCGCCTGATGGATCGCCGGCTGCTGCTGGTGGGCGGCGTGCGCTATGAGCACACCCGCGACACGGGACGCGGCGTGCTCAATGATCCGACCGCCCAGTACGTGAAGGACGCGCGCGGCAACTTGGTACTCACGAACGGCGCGCCCAGGCTCTTGACCACGGATCCGCTTGCCCTGCGGAAGCTGCGGTTCGTGGAGCGCGGAGCCCGCGCGACGCGTGACTACGACGGCTGGTATCCGAGCCTCAACGCGACGTACACGCTCACCGAGAACCTCCTGCTCCGTGCTGCTTATGCGCGCACCATCGGGCGCCCCGACCTCGGCCTGATCATTCCCGGGGTGAGCGTCAGTGAGCCGACCGCGGCGCAGCCCACGATTTCCGTGAACAACACGGGCCTGAAGCCTTGGACGGGCGACAACTTCGACCTCTCGCTCGAGACGTACGCGGTGAAGGGGGGCTCGGGCTCGATCGGCGTCTTTCGCAAGGACATCCGGGATTTCTTCGGCAGCGTGATCTCGGACGCCACCCCCGAGCTGGTCGCGCTCTACGGCCTGCCGGCGGACCCGCTGTACCTCAATTACGATGTGGCGACGCGGACGAATGTCGGTCGTGTCAAGATCATCGGTTACGAGTTCGGCTACTCGCAGTCGCTCCTGTTCCTGCCGGCGTGGGCGAGCGGCCTGCAGGTCTTTTTCAACGCCACGCGGCTGGAGCTCTCCGGGAGCAACACCGCCGACTTTTCGGGCTACGCCCCGCGGGATTACGCGGGCGGGATCAACCTGGTGCGGCCCCGGTACTCCGTGAAGCTGAGCTTCACCTACCAGGGGGAGACGCAGCAGAACGCCGTTGCCGCCAGCGTCGCGAACGGCATCCCGCCCGGCACCTTCCAGTACAAGGCGCGCGTGCTCCGGGTCGGGCTCAACGCCCAGTACAGCTTCTCCCCGCGGCTGGCCGCCTTTGGATCGATCAATAACCTGAATGGGCGCGGCTTCGTGATCGGCAACCGGCGTTACGCGGCGGACACGCCCGAATACATGCGCCAGCGGCGCCAGCAGGAATTCGGTGCCACCGTGACCTTCGGGATCAAGGGACAGCTCTGACGCGCGCCGTCCCGGCCTGACGCGCTCAAAAGTCCCGGGCGTCGGCGTGCAGGTGACGCTCGAGTTCCGGGGTGTCCGGCAGGCGCAGGTTGGCCGCATCCCAACGCAGGCGCCGGCCCGGGGCGCGCAGGGCGACGTTCCCAAGCATCACCAGTTCGGTCAGTGGGGCGGCGTACTCGAAGTTGGAGCCGGGGACCGGCCCGCCCTTGCAGGCGGCGATCCACTCCTTGAACGGGTCGCCGCCGGGGACGCGCGGGATCGTCTTCGGCGGGAACTTCGCCGCGCGCATCCACGCCTCGGGGAGCAGGCGGGGGCTCGCGCACTTCTCGCTCGGGTCGTAGATCACGCCGGCGTCGCCCACGAGGTAATAGCCGTAGCGCTCCTCGAAGGCGCGCTCCGCCTCCAGGCCGGGCGGCCGGGGCGGCAGTTTCCCGCCGTCGTGCCAGGTCAGACGGACCGGCGGCTGGTCGCCGCGCGCCGCGAACTGGTAGGTGATGACCGACCAGTCCGGGAAGGTCTCCCCGTTGGTCGGCGCGCATTCGGCCTGCACCCACTCGGGGGCCCCGAGGTCGAGCGCGTAGCACGGGGCGTCCATCGTGTGGCAGCCGATGTCGCCGAGCGCCCCGCCCCCGAAGTCCCACCAGTTGCGCCACCGCCGGGGATGGTATTCGGCGCTGTAGGGTCGCGCGGGCGCGGGACCGTTCCAAAGGTTCCAATCCAGCGTCGCCGGCGGCTGTTCGCCCGCTGGCGGGCGCTGCTTGACTGCCGACTTGTAGGGCCCGAGCTCCATTTTCTTCGTCCAGACGTGCACTTCGCGCACCGGGCCGATGAGGCCGGCCTGAACCCATTCCCGTGCGAGCCGGACGCCTTCCCCGGCGTGACCCTGGTTTCCCATTTGGGTGATCACCCGGTGCCGGCGCGCGGCGAGGAGCAGCGAGCGCACCTCGCCGACGAGGCGGGCCATCGGCTTCTGCACGAACACGTGCTTGCCCAGGGAAATCGCGAGCATCGCGATCGCGTGGTGGGTGTGGTCGGGCGTGGAGATCGTCACCGCGTCGATGCGGTCATCGAGCTCGCGCAGCATCTTCCGGTAATCCTGGTACTTCGGCACCGAGGGAAAGCGGCTGAAGATCTGCTTCGCCTGCGCGGCGTCGACGTCACAGAGGGCGACGATGTTCTCGGAACTCACGCCCGAGACGTCGGACACGCCCTTGCCGCCGCAGCCGATGCAGGCGAGGTTGAGCTTGCGGCGAGGGTCGATGAGGCGGCCTTGGCGGATGGGCTCGGATGCGGCGTGGAGGGACCCGCCCGAGGCGAGATGGAGCGCCGCGGCACCCGCTCCGGCGGAGGTGAGAAAGGTGCGGCGGGAGACGGAGGCAGAGGCGTTCATGGCACTTGGATTGTCCGGGTGGCGTGGGAGAGAACGAAGGGAGGAGGCGGTTTCGGGGTTCAGAGCGCGGCGAGCGCGCGCTCGATGAGCTTCTTCGAGGCGTGCACCCCGGCGACGGGGTCGAGCTGCTTGCCCTCCCATTCGATCGCGACGATGCCCCGGAAGCTGGATTCGGCGATGATCCGCATCAGGCGGAAGTAGTCGAATTCGACCTGATTGCCGGCGGCGTCGAATTCGTGCGTCTTCGCGGAGATCACGGCGGAGTGGGGCAGCATCGCGCGGGTGCCGGCGTAGATGTCGCCCCGGAGCTTGCCGAAGTCGGGCATCAGCCGGCAGCCCGGATGGTTCACGCGCGCCGCCAGCTCGGCGAGGAAGGCCCCGTCCTGGGTGTGGGTCGAGGCGCCCGGTTCGAGCGCGATCGTGATGCCGCGGGCCTGGGCGAAGTCCGCGAGCGGCCGGAGCGCCTCGGCGCAGCGGCCCAGGGCGACCCGGCGGTCCCCCTCGGATGCGCTGACGAAGAACCGGACGTAGCGGACGCCCAGCTGGACGCCGCGTTCGATGGAGCGCTGGTGGTCGGCCGGCGTGGCGCGCTTCTTGGCCTTCCCGGTGCCGGCGGTGGCGTCGACCACGCCGGCCATCAGGAGGAACAGGTGGGTGCCCACCGCGGCCGCGCGCTGCCGCAGGTCCGCCAGGTAACGCGGGTCGTCGAGGCGGGCGGCGGGCAGCCCGCCCTCCCAGAGGTCAAGTTCGGTGATACCGAATTCCCGCCGGGCGAAGGCCGGATAGTCGAGCGGGTCGAGCTTCCCGGACGAGAAGAGCCCCTTCAGCGAGTATTGGGAGAGACCGAGAGTCAGACCGTGGGCGGGCGCGCCGGGGAGGGAAGCACGGAGGGTGGCGGCGGCCAACGTGGCCGCGGTGCCCCGGAGAAAGTCGCGCCGGGGCAGCGGGAGGTTCGGATTCATGGTGGTGGGGATGGGTTCAGAAGCGGCCCTTGACGCCGCCGGTGACCGAGACCGGGTGGTCGCGGATCCGCGTGTAACGCTTGGGCAGTTGGTAGCGTTTCTGGAGTTCGTGGGTGAAATTGGAGACTTCCAGAGTGAAGCCAGGGGATGGCCGGAGCTCGGAGGCGAGGCTCGGGCTCACCAGCACGCGGCGGCGGAAATAAATGTTCAGCGCCGGGTTCGTGGCTTTGTAGGAGTCGAGGTAGCCGCTGGTGTAGCTGACGCGCACCCGGCCGCTGAAGCGCCCGATCCGCCAGCTGGGCACGAGGTTGGCGGTGCGGGGGACGAAACCGGCGACCGCGCCGGCGCCGAGCGTCCCGAGCACCGCTGCCAGCATTCCGGGAAGCACGCGGGAAAGCATCGGCGCCGCCGCCTCACCAGCGGCCGTTGAGGCTGAACGTGACGGCCGTGCCGCTGTTGCGGTCGAGCGCCATCTGGTCCCGCACGCCGCGGTACTGGATCTGGTGCGCGTTGGTCGCGTTGGCGACGTCGCAGGTGAAGCTGAGCCCGGGTCGCACCTCCCAGCCCGCGCTGGGACTGACGATGGTCCGGCTCCGCACGTACAGGCTGCGCGCGGCGCTGACCGCGTTGTAGGTCGTGATGTAATCGCCGTGGTAGTTCACCCGCAGGCGCGCGTTGAAGCGGCCCTGGCGCCACGAGAGGATGACGTTGCCGGTGCGCGGGATGAAGCCGGCGACCTCGCCCGTGCGGCGGACGGTGGCGCCACCGAAGTCACCCTCGGTCTCGAGCACGGTGGCGTTCACGACCAGCCCCATCCCGCGCAGGGGCCCGGGCAGGCTGGTGAACTGCTGCTGAAAGGAAAACTCCCAGCCCTGCACGGTGGCGGTGCCCCCGTTGGCGCTGGTGAGAATGGTGAAGCCCTGGTACTCGCCGCCGAAGCCGTTGTTTGGGTCCCGCGCGACGGTGCCGGTCTGCAGGCCGGTGATGATGAAGTCCCGGATCGTCTTGTGGAACCAGCCGACCGACAGGTTGCCCACCGGCTCGAAGTAGTAATCGAGGGTCGCGTCCCAGTTCGCGGCGCGCTGGGGGATGAGCCCGGCATTGTTGATCGTGAGGGTCTGGTTGTTCTCGTTGGGGGTCTCGTTCGGCGCGAAGTTGCCCATCCCCGGCCGGCCGAAGCTGGTGGACCAGCTCAGGCGCGCCTTGAAGCCCGTGCCGAGGTTCTGCGCCAGGTGCACGCTCGGGAACGACTTGGTGTAGGCCGAGCCCGTCTCGCGCCGGTTGGCCGCGTAGTCGCGCTGGGCGGCGCCCACGGGATCGGCCAGCTGCTGCGCGGCGGTGCTGGGCACCCGCGCCCGCACCCAACCCCAGCCGGTCGTCGCGGTGCGCTCGGTGCGGACGCCGGTGATGAAGCTCGTGCCCGCCAGCGGGCCCTCGGTGGCAAGGCGGCCCTCGCCCATCAGGTAGCCGGCGGTGACCGTCTCGCCCACGCCCGAGCGGCCGGTGAAGCGGCCCTGCTCGCGGAAGTACACGTCTTCCCGCCACAGCTCCGGCGAGACCAGTTGCCGGGCGCGCACGAACATCGCGGGCTCCCACTGGGGGACGGGCCGGTTCATCCGGGTCGCGTCCCAGAAGACGAGGGAGGGATCGGCGGGTAGCGCGGCGGTGCCGAGGTAGCTCCAGCGGCGGTTGCGGGTCTCGTCCTGGATCTCGTTGCGCCGCCAGAGGCCGCCGGTCTTCAGGAAGACGGGGGCGGCGAGCGGCAGGCGCCAGCGGAGGTTGAGGCGGGCGTCCCGGACCTGCTCGTTGGTGTCATTGTCGCGGGTCTGGAGGCCGTT
The DNA here is from genome assembly GCA_049428505.1 of Opitutaceae bacterium. Lineage (GTDB taxonomy): Bacteria > Verrucomicrobiota > Verrucomicrobiia > Opitutales > Opitutaceae > ER46. The sequence continues at coordinate 8,395 of JBMTAG010000028.1, forward strand.
GGCGATCGGGCGGTAGCTCGCGGGCTGCGTGAGGTCGGGCCCCTCGGTCTGGAGGAAGCGGGGGTACAGGTCGGAGGCGGTGCGGTCGAGCACCCAGCCGATGGCGCTGACGCGGTTCTGCAGGGCCGCGCCGGATTTGCCGTTGGCGAGGTTGCGCTCCTGCCAGCTGTAGCCAGTCCGGTAGTCAATCTGCAGCCGGTCCAGCTCGTGCTCCGCGCCGAGGGAGACCTCGCCCGTGCGGTCAAACACGCTGAACACGCGCGCGTCGGTGGTCAGCTGCGAGCCGGGGGCGGCGCGCACGCGGGTGATGCGGCTGGTGTAGCCCGGCAGGATGCCCGCGGTGCCGGTGGTCCCGACCTGCTGGGTGGTCACGGCGGTGGTGAGGAAGTTGCGCACGGTCGGCTCCTCGGAATCGACGTAGCTCGCGGAGAAGCGGAGCCGCGTGGAGGGGGTGAGGCGATAGTCGGCGATCGCCTTGAGGCTGCCCTGCTTGCGGTTGTTGATCTTCTCCGAGGTCTGGTAGCTCCAGACGTACGCGGGCTGGTTCAGGGTGTTCTCGAAGTCGCGGCTGGTCGCGTAGAGCCCGTTGACGTTCTCGCTGTAGAACGCCTGCAGCGAGAGGCCGAGGTTGCGCTCGCCCCCGGCGATGCCGAACACCTCCTGGTACCCGAGGTTGAACAGCGGGTGCACGCGGGCCTGCTCCCGGAAGAAGACCTGCTCGGTGAACGGCGGGGCCCAGCGGGCCGCGAGGGTGTAGTTGACGCGGCGGCGCTCCCGCATGCTCAGCGGCGAGCGGCTCTTCAGGTCGATGTTGCCGCCGAGGGAGTCCGCCCCGCGGTCGGGCGTCTGGCCCTTGGTCAACTCGAGCTGGTCGAACATCGCGCCGCTGTAACGTTCGGGCGCGAAGGAGCGGTTCCGGCCGCCGCCGGCGATCATCCCGCCGTCCACCGTCACGCGGTTGAGCGACGCCGACATCCCCCGCACCATGATGCCGCTGATGGGCCCGTCGTCGGCGAGCGTCACCGAAATGCCGGGCAGGAGCGCCGCGACCTCGCCGGCGCTCAGGTTGGGCAGGTCCCCGTAGGAATCCATCGCCACGATGTTCTTCACGTTGTCGGCGTTGCGCTGCTGGGTGATCGCGGCGGCGGCGCCCTCGCGCTGGCCGCTGACGGTGAAGGCCCCCAAGCGGTAGACGCCGCTGGTGAGCTCGAAGTCGCGGCGGGCGGCGCCGCCGGGCGTCACGCTCACGCGGGTGGCCAGCGCCTCGAGGCCCGCGTAGGTCGCGATGAGCTCGTGCTCGCCGGCGGGCACCGCGTGCAGGACGTAGCGGCCGGTGTCGTCGGCGCGCGCGGTGAGGCCCAGCGCGGGCAGGCGCACGGTCGCGCCCGGCAGCAGGTTGCCGGTGGCCGCGTTGCTGACGACGCCGCTGACGGTGGCGGTGGCGGGAGCCGGGGCGGCGGTCGCGGACCCGAGCACGAGCGCGAGGAGGAGCAGGCAGAGCGGGCAAAGCCGCGCGGGGACGTTGGGGTGGGGCATGGGATGGGCTCCACGTCGGGAGCCGGGGAGAATCCTTGATGCCTCCCGGAGGCGACTGCAACCGGGGACTGGGGTCCCCGGAGGGCGGCCGGAAAAAATCCGCTCCCGAGCCGCGGTTCCGCCTCCCGTGCCGCGGGTCGGCGGGCGGCGCGGGAGCCACCGTCACTTTTTCCAGACCTGGCTCTCGGCCGTGACCTTCACGTCCCACGACTGGGACGGCAGCGGGGTGTAGATCGGGTCGCGGTCGCGCTCCGGGAAGCTCGCGAGCGGAGCGCTGAGGCGCGCCCGCGCCGCGGCGACGACGGGGTCCGGGCTGGCGATCAGGTTGCGCTCCTCGGCGGGATCCTCCGCCAGGTCGTAGAGGGCGGTCGGCTGCCGCCGCGTATCCACGTGCAGCTTGAAGCGTTCATCGCGAAGGACGCGGTCGCGGTAGACCCACGCGTTCTGCACGCCGTCACGCGTCAGCCGCGCGTCGTTCTTTCCGCCCATCGCGAGGATCCAGGAATGCGGCGAGCGGTCCTCGCGGCCAAGCAGGGCGCCGACCGCCGCGCGACCGTCATAAGTGTAACCCGGCTGCGGCTGCGTCCCCGCGAGCTCGGCGAAGGTCGGCAGGAAATCCGCGATGCTCAGCAGGGCGGGGCTGACCTTGCCGGCTGCGACCCGGCCGGGGCCATTCACGATGAGGGGGACACAGATGCCCGCTTCGGTCGTGTTGGATTTACCGCCCTTTACCCTGCGCCCGTGCCGCGTTCCCGTGATGTTGCCCGCGGTGCCGTTGTCGGTGCTGATGATCACCAGCGTGTCCCGACGCAGATCCAGCTCTTCCAGGGCGGCGATCAGGCGGCCGATCAACTGGTCCGCGTAGCGCACCATCGCCTGGTGGCGTTCGAGGTTTCCCGTCACCGCGGGTTCGGCGGGCGTGGTGGTGAAGGGCGAGTGCGGCAGGCACATGGGGTAGTAGAGGAACATCGGCTCGTGCCGGTGGGATCGGAGGAAATCGATGAGGAACTCGGTGAACACGTCGTCCCCGAACTTGCCGCGCCAGGTGGAACTGCCTTCCGGGGTATGGATGTAGGGGTCCCAGTAACGTTCGTCGCTCGCCGCGTCCTCCCCCTGGCCTCCGGTCCACATCCGGTAGGCCTCGAAACCGAGTTCACTCATCGCCGCGGGTTGCACCCGGAAATCATTGATCTGCCACTTGCCCGCCACGGCGGTGCGGTACCCGGCGTCCCGCAGGACGCGCGCGATCGAGGGGTTGCGCTTCCAGTCGTAATGCGCCCCGCCGCCCCAGCGCGGTACGTCCCAGTGGTTCACCCAGCCATGCCGGAAGGGGTATTGCCCGGTGAGGAACGAGAGCCGCGTCGGGGTGCACTGCGGCATCACGTAGAAGTTCTCGAAGCGGGTGCCGCCGGCGGCGAGGGCGTCGAGGTGCGGCGTGCGGATGTCCTCGGCGCCGTAGGCCGAGACCCACTCCTTGCCCAGATCGTCGAGGAGGATGAACAGCAGGTTGGGCCGCGGGTCCCGCCGGGTCTCCGCCGCGGGCAGCGTGGCCGCAAGCAAGCAGGCAAGGGTGAGCAGGGTAAGGGGACGAAGCATCATCGGGGTGAAGGGAGTTTGGGGGCTCGAAGGCAGGACACTCACCGGCCCGAAGAATTCAGTCGAGGCAGGGCAAACGCGAGCCTCGCGTGGTGCGCGGAAGCAGGCGCCGGGGTATGCCGACGGTTCAACGTTGGAACCGGCGGATTGGGCTTTGCCCGGCGGGCGAGGGTGGCTGCGCTTGCGGGATCAACTCCCGCCACTCCCATCCCCTGCGCCGCGTCCAATGGCTGCTCTGCGCGCTCCTCGCGGCGTCGACGGGGCCGGCATCCACGCCCGCCTTGGAGCAGACGGACCTGTTCACGGAGCACACGGACGGCTTCGTGTCCTACCGCATCCCGGGGCTCGTGGTCACGGCGCGTGGCACCGTGCTGGCCTATGGCGAGGCGCGGAAGTATTCCGGTGCCGACTGGGGTGAGATCGAGGTGCACCTGCGACGCAGCACCGACGGCGGCCGCACCTTCGCGCCCGCCCGCCAGGTGGCCCACCTGGGCCCACGCCTGCCGCGTCATCCGGTGCTGGCGGAGCACCCGAGGGGAAAGCACGGCGGGCCGGCGGAGCAGACGGTGAACAACCCCGTGGCCATCGCCACGCGCGAGGGCCCGGTCCATCTCCTCTACTGCGTCGAGTACCAGCGGGCCTTTCACGTGCGCAGCGACGACGATGGTCTCACCTGGACCGAGCCCGTGGAGATCACGGGCGCGTTGGCGGGATTCCGGGCCGCCTGGCCCTGGCGCGTCCTTGCCCTCGGCCCCGGGCACGGGCTGCAACTCCAGTCCGGCCGCCTGCTGGTTCCCGTCTGGATCGCCCTGGCCGAGGGTAGCCCGCACGGCCGTGCCGTGAGCGCGACGATCGTCAGCGACGACGGCGGCCGCACGTGGCGGGCCGGGGCGATCGCCGTGCCGAACGACGACTCTACGCCCAGCCCGAGTGAGGCCATCGCGACGGAACTGCCAGGCGGCCGGGTGCTGCTGCTGGCCCGCACGCGGTCCGCCGCGCACCGCAAGGTCGCGACGGTCAGTCCGGACGGCGCGAGTGGCTGGAGTCGGCCGGAAGTTGTGCCGGACCTGGTCGAGCCCATTTGCATGTCCGGCCTGATTACGCTGCCGGACGCCGCCGGGCGCCCCTCGGCGACCGTCGTGCACTCAAATCCGGATCATCTGGGTGTGGCCGGACGGGAGCCCCGGCCGGGTGACCGCCGGGACCGGCGCAACCTGACGATCAAGCTGAGCCGCGACGCGGGCGCCACGTGGCCGGTTTCCCGCGTGCTGGAGCCCGGGCCCAGCGCTTACAGCGACCTCGCGGTGCTGCCCGACGGCACGCTCCTCTGCTTCTACGAGCGCGGCCGGCCGGGGGCCCTGCGCCCGGGGTCCCGGCGGGAGGATTGGCCGTACGCGCGGCTCACGCTGGCCCGGTTCAGCCGCTCCTGGCTGGAGACGGGAGCGCCCTGAGCGGCCCGCCGGTTCAAGTTTATGGCTTCCGTCCACACCGAGGGCCTCATCGCCGCCCCGTTCACCCCGTTCCGCGCCGATGGCGCCCTGGATTGCGCCGCGATCGCGCCCTACGCACGACACCTGGTCCGGATAGGCGTCGTCGGGGCCTTCATCTGCGGCACCACCGGAGAAGGCTCGTCGCTGACGCTTGACGAGCGCCGGCGGGTGGCCGAGGCGTGGATCGCCGCCGCTCCGCCGGGCCTGCGGGTGATCGTGCACGTGGGCCACACCTGCCTCGAGGATTGCCGTGCGCTCGCGGCGCACGCGGCGGCGGCCGGTGCCGGTGGCATCGCCTGCCTGGCACCCTACTTCTTCCGGCCCGCGGGGCCCGCGGCGATGGCGGAGTGGTGCGCGGCGGTGGCGGCGGCTGCGCCGAAGACGCCGTTTTACTACTACCACATTCCATCGATGACCGGCGTGAACTTCCCGGTGGTGGACTTCCTGGCGGTCGCGGCCCCGCGAATCCCGAACCTCGCGGGAGTGAAGTTCACCTTCGAGGACTTGGAGGATTTCGGCCGCTGCCTGCGGTTTGACGGCGGCCGCTTTGACGTGCTCTTCGGGCGCGACGAGTTGCTGCTCTCCGCGCTGCGGCTGGGGGCGCGGGGTGCCGTGGGCAGCACCTACAATTTCGCCGCGCCGCTCTACCGCGAGCTGATCACGGCGCACGCCGCCGGCGACGCGCCGCGCGCGGACGCGCTGCAGGCCAGGGCCGTGACGATGATCCAGACCTGTGTCCAGGCGGGCGGGCATCCGATCGCGGCGTTCAAGACGCTGATGGAACGCGTGGGCGCGCCGTGCGGTCCGTCCCGCCCGCCCCTCGCCCGCCCCACGGCCGCCCAGACCGTCGCGCTGCACGCCGCGTTGGCGCCCTTGGGCTGCCTCGCGCCGTTGGGGTGAGCGTCTCCGGCCGGTTCAGGGTGCGTGCTCGACGTCGTCGTCGGTCCACATCCGGCGGTCGGGTCCGGCACTGCGGATCGTGGTGCGGCGGCGGGACTCGGAGTGGAAGAAATAGGGCGTGCCCCAGCGGTCGCAAAGTTCCCCGTCCGGGTTGATGGCGGGGTGGCTGCGGGGGATCAGGACGAGCCTGAGCCGGTTCGCGCCGGCGAGCACGGCGGTGATCTCCGCGTTCGAACCCGTGGGGTTGCCTTCCGCCGGGAAGCTGGTGCGGAAGGCCTCGAGCACCGCCTGCACGATCCGCAGGTCCGCGCTGACTTCCCCGGTGGGGGCGTGCAAGTCTCCCAGCCCCTCAAACCCCGTCGGATTGGCCGGGCCGGCGCCGACGGGGGGCGATCCCGGTGTCGTCGGTGCCGGTGGGGATGGCGCTGGCCCCGTGCGGGCGGCGGCGGACGCGGGTCGCTCCGGTCCTGGCGGCAAGGGCCGGCCCCACCGCCAGAGATACAGGGCAATCAGCAGACCGGTGACGACCAGCAGCAGGCGCCAGACCATCGAGCTGGTTTCAGGCGAGGAAGCCGAGGTTCGGCTTCGCGAAGCGGCCGATGTTCGGCAGCACCACCGGGAGATCCGTCGCGCTCACGCCGAACCAGGACGCGAGTGTGGCGGCGTACTCGTCCACGCTGGTGGTCGGAATCCAGCGGCCCAGCCCGGTGTCGTCCGGGCCGTTGACCGTCAGCACCGGCATCTTGCCGTAGAGGTCGCCGCCCCGCACGGCCCCCCCGACCACGAGGTGGTGGCTGCCCCAGCCGTGGTCCGAGCCATCGCCGTTGGAACGGAAGGTGCGGCCGAAATCGGACGCGGTGAAGAGGGTGACCTGATGCTCGATGCCCAGTTCGATCGTGGCGCGGTGGAAGGCGGCGACCGCCTTGCTGACCTGATCGAGCAGACCGGCGTGGGTGCCCGTGGTGGGAGCGGCGTTGGCCAGTTGGGAAGCGTGCGTGTCCCATCCGCCGAGCTGAACAAAGAACACCTGGCGCTTGAGGCCAAGGGAGGGGGACGCCGCGATGAGGCGGGCGGCCATCCGGAGTTGATTGCCGGCCGTGGTGGTCGGGAATACGGTCGTCACCGGGGGCGAGGCGCCGAGGATCGAGTTCAGCAGGTCGGCGCTGACGATCGCGTCGCCGGTGGCGCCGCCAAAGGCGGTCTCCAGAAGGGAGGGCTGGCTCTGGGCGAAGAGGTCCTTCTGCGCACGGAAGCGAATCCCGTCGAGGCTGGTCGCGCTCGACGTGCTGCCCGCGAGGGTGGCGGCTCCGCCGGTGCCGACGGCATACTGCGCGACGCGATTACCGACCTGGAAGGTGTTCTTCCCGGCCAGGCTGATCGACATCGAGATGCGGTCGCTGGAGTTGAACGCGCTGAGCAGGTCCGCGACGCGTCCGCCCCAACCGGTCTGCGTCGGCTTGTCGGGCACGCTGTGCTGCCACTGGACCTGCTGGTCGCTATGGGAAAAGAGCTGCGGAGGCAGTGGGATGCTGCGGGCCGTGTACTGCGCCTTGGTCGTCGGGTAGACGAGCGTACCCACATTGGCGACGAGGGCGGCCTTACCCTCGCCGAAGAGCCGGTGCACCTCGGCGAACGAGGGATGGAGCGCCCAGTCGCGTCCGTCGCCGGTGCGGGGTCGGAGACCGAGCAGGCCGGTCTGGGGCAGGGCGAGGTTCGTGCGTGCGGCCGCGTAGGCGGCGTAGCCGGAGCCGGTGGGAACGATCAGGTTGTTGGCGTCGTTGCCGCCATTGAGGAAGAGGCAGACGAGGGCCTTGTAGTCCGGAGCGATGGCGGCCGCGCGGGGCGGGGTCTGCGCGACGGCCGTGGCGGGCGAGGCGGCGGCGGCCATCAGGCGCAGGCTGCCGAGCGTGGACAACAGACCGGTGGCGCCGACGGCGGAACAGCAGGCGCTGCCGAGGAACTCGCGGCGGGAGACATCGGGGGCGGTTTTCTTGCGCATGGTCGGGGCTATTTCTGGATCGCGGCAGCCGGGGAGGTAAGCGTGAGGAGAAGAGCGGTGCGGACCCGGTCGAGCGCCGTGGCGCTGGCCGGGAGTGCGCTGAGCGCGGCGCGGATGCGGGACTGGGCATCCGCGGGGACGGAGCCCGCCGCGAACAAGAGGTTAAAGTGGGCCACGAGCGCCGCCGGATCGCTCACGAGGGTGAGCTCGTGGTTGAGGTCGAGCGTCAGCGTGTACGGGGCGGCTGGCGTGGGCACGCCATTGGTCGTCGGCAGCGTGGCGTTGACGAAGGTGCGGAGGAAGTTCGGCACATTGATGGCGAAGTTGTCGTCCGTGATCTCGAACTCCGGCACCACCAGTCCCGCGGCGGCCAGGGGGCCGGGCTGCACGTAATCCGCGTGATAGAAATTGAAGACCGTGGGCGAGCGCAGCGCCGCCTGCGCGAGATTGCCCTGCACGCCGTCCAAGCGGGTCCCGGAGTAGGCGTTGGGGGCCATGTTGATCTGCGCGGCCGTCGCCGGGCGCGGTGTCGCACTCGTGATCGGCTGGCCGTCGACCGTCACGCGGAAGCCGACGTAGCGGCCGCTGCTGGAGGACGCCTTGAGGCCGCGGAGCAGGCCCGACAGCCGCAGTATCGGCTCCTTGAGCTTGCCGAAGCTCGGGTTGGCGGCGACTTCGCTGGAGCGGGCCTCGTGATCGGTGAGGATCGCCCGCACCACCGCTCCCAGGTTGCCCCGCGTGCCGGTGCCGTCGTCGATGAAGCGCTGGGCCACGCGGTACACGTAGGCGGGACTGGGGTTGCTCGTGACGAGGCGCTGAATCAACAGCTTCGAGATGAACGGCGCCGTGTTCGGATGCTGGAAGAGGGCGTCGAGGGCGAGCTGGAGGTCCGTGGCGCCGCCCTGCCCGGCGGGGATCGGCGCGGCGAGCACCGGCGAAAGATTCTTCGGCCCGTCATCGTGGAACGCGGGGAACAGCTGCAGCGGGCTGTAATGATTGGCACCCGCGGTCCGGAACGCGTTGGCGTTGGTCGAGGGGTAGGCCCAGCCGGTGAAAACCTTGGCCAGTTCCGTGATGGTGGTCTGGTTATAGGTGGGAATGGGCAACCCGTCGTCACCGAGCAACAGCGTGCCGTCCGGCTGGAGGCGCACCAGGCCGATGGAGAACAGCTGCATGATTTCGCGGGCGTAGTTCTCGTCGGGCGTGGTCAGCATCGCGCCGGAGGAGTCGAAGGTCGCCTTCGCATTGCGGAGCGAACTGAGGTACTCCGCCATCATCGGGTTGAGCGTGACTCTCTCGAGCAGGTTCCGGAAGTTCCCGAAGGCGCCCTGGCCCAGAATGTCGTAGTACGCGGCGAGGGGTTCGGCGCGGCTGTCATCCCCGAGGGCGACGTCGGAGACGACGAGGATCTGGCTGAGCGCGAAGGCGACCCGTTGGCGCAACTGGTCCGGAGCGCTGAGCGCGAGTTTCCACCAGGCGGACTGGCGGTTCGGCGGGTGCGTGGCATTCCAGTTGGTGAAGCTGCCCGAGCCGCCGAAGGTCCGGCGATCGTCCTGGATCGCCGTCCGGTGGGAGGTGAAGGGCAGGGCCATTTGCGCGTTGAGCCAGGCGTTGATGCTGCCGCCGGTCAGCGCGTCGATCTCCTCCCGGGTAGGTCCGAAGGTCGTCTGGGTCAGGAAGCGGGCCGCCTCGTTCGCGGTAAGCCCGGTGAGCTTGGCGGCGGGCGCCGCCGCAGGAGCCGCGAACACCCGTGAGCCGGCCCCGGCGATGAAGCTGCCCTTCAACTCGCCATCCGGGTACTTTGCGGAGTCGATGCGGACCGCGATCTGGCCGTTGCGCAGCGCGGCCTGCAGCTGCGCGGTGGAATAGGGAGCCACCGGGGCGAAGGTCCAAAGCGCCCCGCTGACCTGCCCGATAGGCAACGCGATCACGTAATCCTCGGTCGCGCCCAGGGTGAGGTGCGCCGTGGTTTGGGCGGAACTCAGGTTGGCGAAGTTCAGGTTCACCGCGGCCAGGGTGCCGGAGGAGCTGAGCAGGATGGTCGCCGTGCCGTAGCCGGTGGATCCGCCGGTCGCGGCCGTGGTCGGTCGCACCGTGGCGATGAACAGGGTCGCGGGGCTGTCTCCGATGGTCACCGTGGCCGTGCGGTTGGTCCCGATGAGGTAGTTGGGCCCGGGGGCGACGGTGACCACCACGGAGTCGCTCCCCTCGTTCTGGACGTCGGGATTCGGGAGCACCGGCAGGCTCGCGGTGGTGACACCCGCCGGGAAGGAGACCGTGCCGGACAGACGGCCGTAATCGGTGCCGTTCACGGCCGAACCGCCGACCGAATAGCGGACGGTCAGGGGGCTGAGGTTGCCTCCAGTGCGGGTGAAAGTGAATTCCCCGGGGCGCAGGCCGGACTCATCCGCCGTGGCGCGGCTGGCCACGATGGTAATCGTGGGCGGATCGACCGGCGTCAGGTCGTAGACCTCGACGATGGCTAGACCGGAACCCGAGTTGCTTCCCACCTGAATGCCGTAATTGCCGGGGCCGAGGTCGATCAGCACGGCGGCGTCGTTGGAAGCCGCCGGAAAGGCGAAGGCCCCGGCGACGCCGAAGGCCGCCGCGAGCAGCCCCGCGTCCGCGGCCTCCGGGTTGGCCGGCACGCTCCAGTTGTCGTTGCTGGCCAGCAAGCGGCCCGTGGCGTCGGTGAGACGCAGGGTGGGGTCTGGCAGGGTCCCGGTGAGGCCGAACGCCCCCAAGGCGGGCCCCGCATTGCGGATGAGCAGCCGGCGAGTCCCCGCGCCGGGAGCAACGACGAAGCCGATGATCGGACTGCTGGTCGCAGTAACCTGCAGACGGGTGGAAAGGTTGACGAGCTTGGCGCCGCTTTCGCCGATCTGGTAGACCTCAACCAGCGTTTCCCCGGTGACTCCGGTCGCGTTGGCGACCTGCGCGGTGTAGCTGCCGGGTTGCAGGGTGGTGACCAAGGCGGAGTCCCGACCTCCGGCGGCGAGCGGGAAGGCACCCACCTGCGCGAAGGTGGCCACGAGGGCGGCTTGGCCCGCCGCGGGGTTGCTCCAATCGTCGTTGGCGGCCACGGCCTTGCCGTCCGCATCGAAAACCGTGAGAACCGGGTTGGCAATCGACCCGGTGACCCCGAAGGCGGCCAGCGTCGGGCCCACGGCCCGGATCAGGACCTGCCGGGGCTCGCCGGGTCCGACCACAAAGCCGGCGGTCAGGATGTTCGCGCCGGCGCCGGTTGGGGCGCGGGTCGACAAATTGATCAATCGGGCTTCCTGGGCGAAGGCCCGAGGCGCGACGCAAAGGAGAAGCGCGACGAGCGGGAGGAGGGGGCGGCGGAAGACGGGAATTCCGTTCATGGGGAGGGAGCGGAGGGCAGGCGAACAGCAGCCAGGCGCCGGGGTTGGCCGCGGCGCGGGGGAGATGCAGGAGGATGGCGTCCTCGGACTTGAGGTCAATCTCGGGCGAGGGGAGGCCCCCTACCACATTTCCAAGAGGTCGCTGGCGATCCGGGCGGCCAGCGCGTCGGTGAGGAGGGCGAGCGTCTGGTATTCGGCCTGCAGCTGGCCGCGATCGGTGAAGACCTCCCGGCGGACACTGATCCGGCGCTCGGCCCAGAGGCTACGGCCGGTGCGGGGGTCCCGGAGGGTGCAGACGGCGGTCAGGGACACGTTAAATTTGCGGGCGAGGCCCGTATCGTCGGCCCGGGCGGCGGCGATTTCGCGGCGATAATCGACGAGCGTGAGGGTCAGGGCGGCCTCGGCCGTGGCGGGATCCGGGCGGAGTTCGACCCGGGTATCGCGCAGCAGGCTGTCCCGGAGTCGGGCGGAAAGGAGGGCGGCGCCTTGCGGCAAGGCGATGCGGGAGTCCGCCGGGGCGACGTGGAGCGAGCGGAACGGGGGGGCCGAGCCGGTCCCGAGGCGATAATGCGAACAGCCGCCGAGCACGGTGGCCAGCGTCAGCCAAGCCAGAAGGGCACGTGGGCTTCGCATCGCGGGCCCGGAGTGCCGGGCGTTCGGGTCAGAAGAAGAAGAACCGCTTCTTCTTCGGTTGCTCCTGACCGGGCGTGGGTGCCGGGGCGGGTTGCCCGGCAGCCTTGGCCTCGACCTCGGCGAGCCGGCCCTTGGCGCGGGTGGCGATCGCGGACTCCGGATAGGCGGTGATGGCCTCGTTGTAGAACACCCGGGCGGCCTTGAAGTTGGAACGTTTGTAAAAGTAGAAGTCGCCCATCCGCATTTTGCTCTCGGCGAGCATCGTCTTCATCCCGTCGAGGCCCTTTTCCGCGGTGGCGATATTCGTGTCCGCCGGGAACAGGAGCATGAAGTCGGTGAAGTAGGTGATGGATTCCTTCGTCGCGCCCTGATCGTAGTACGGGCCGTCGACGAGGGAGGCATGGGTCTGGGCCAGCTTCAGGTACGCGTCGGGGGCGAGGAGGCTCTGGCCGTAATTGTTGATCATCCGGTCGAGCGCATCGATCGCGTTCTCGGTATTGCCGAGTTTCTGATGGCCGCGGGCGATGTTCATCAGGGCCAGCGGCGCGTAGTCGCTGTAGGGTGCGTTCGCGAGGATGGTTTCGAAGAACTCGAGGGCCTTGTCGCGCTGGGTGAAGCCGGGCAGCAGGCCCCAGAGCATTCGTCCGCGCACGCCATCGAGGAGGGCGCTGGCGATCCGGTATTGCTCCCCCACGATCTCGTTGAAACGCCGGGTGTTGGGGTAGCGGGACAGAACCTGCTGGTAGTCCTCGAAGCCCTTCGCGTAATCGCCGAGCGAGAGGCGGAGGCGCGCGGAACGGTAGAGGGCCTCCGGAGCGTAGATCGAGTTGGGGTATTTCTTGGCGACCGCCTGATAAGTGCGGACCGCGCTGCGCTTGCCGCCTCCCTCCTCGGAGTCGCGCGCCCGGTTCATCTGGTCGAGGGCATTGCGCCCATCGGCCCCGGCGAGTCCGGAAAGGGCCCCGCCTTCGACCCGCCAGCCCGATTCCTTGGTCCAGACGAGGTCCCCGCGGGCGACCGGCACCGCCACGCCCAGCAGGCAGGCGATGATGCTGAGGGCGGGGAACAGCCGTACGGGAGAGAGATACTTCACGGGAGAATCACCAGCGAAGCAGGGCACTTCCGTAGGTCAAGCCCGCCCCAAAGGCCACCAGCAACACGAGATCGCCGCGGCGGATCCGGCCGGCGCGATGAGCCTCGTCCAAGGCGAGTGGAATCGAGGCGGCGGAGGTATTGCCGTAGCGGTCGAGGTTCATGAAGAAGCGATCTGGCGGCAACTCGAGGTACTCCGCAATGGCGTCGATGATCCGCTGGTTGGCCTGGTGGGGAATCACGAGGGCCACCTGTTCGGCCCGCAGGCCCTGCTGTTCGAGGATTTCGCGGGCGGCGTCGTCCATCGCGCGGACCGCGAGCTTGAAGATTTCCTTGCCCCGCATCCGCAGGAACGGCCCCCGTTCCCCGGGGGCGGGGGGGGGGATGCAGAGGAGGTCCGCGTTTGCGCCGTCGCCCCCGAGTCGGGTGCCGAGAAGCCCCCGGCCGGGCTCGTCGCTGGTGCCGAGCACGACCGCGCCGGCGCCATCGCCGAAGAGCACGCAGGTGGTCCGGTCCTGCCAGTCCACGATCCCCGAGAGTTTTTCCGCCCCGATGACGAGGGCCCGCCGGTAGCGCCCGGAGCTGAGCAGGGCGGCCGCGGTGTCGAGCGCGTAGAGGAAGCCGGAGCAGGCGGCGTTCAGGTCGAAGCAGGCGGCGTGGGTGGGCACGCCGAGCTTCCGCTGCACGTGGCAGGCGCAGGCCGGCACCGGGGTGTCAGGCGTGATCGTGGCCACGATCAGCAGGTCGATGTCCGCCGGCGGCAGCCCCGCCTGGGCGAGGGCCGGGAGCGCGGCGGCGACCGCCAGGTCGGAGGTCGCGGTCGCGGCAGAGGCGAGTCGTCGCTCGCGGATGCCGGTGCGCGTGCGGATCCACTCGTCCGAGGTTTCCACCTGGAGCGCCAGCTCGTCGTTGCTCACGACGCGCTCGGGGGCGTGGGACCCGGTGCCGAGGATCACGGTGGAACGATTCGTCATGGACGAGGGGAGGGACCTGCGGACGCGCGGGAACGGGCTCAGCCCGCGACCGGGGTGGCGAGCACCTGATTCGCGCGGGCGATGTCCACCTCGATGTGGCGGTTCATGTCCGCTTGGAGAATGTCGCCGGCCGCCTTCAACGCGCTGACGATGGCGTGGCGGTTGGAGGAGCCGTGGGCCTTGAGGATGTTGCCGTTGAGGCCGAGGAGCGGGGCGCCGCCGTACCGCTCGGGGTTCATCCGCTCCTTCAGGGAAACGAACGCCCCCCGCGCGAGCAGCGCCCCCGTGGCGCGGAGCGGGTTGGCGCGCAGTTCCTCCTTCAGCAGGTGCGAGAAGAACTTCACCAGCGACTCCCAGCTCTTGATCATGATGTTGCCGGTGAACCCGTCGCAGACGACCACGTCGACCTGGTCGGTGAAGACTTGAAAGCCCTCGATCGGGCCCACGTAGCGGATGAGGTCCCCGAGGCGCTTCAGTTGCTCGTGGGTCTCGGTGATCAGGGCCGTGCCCTTGCCCTCCTCGGTCCCGATGCTCATCAGGCCGATCCGCGGCCGTTCGACCCCCAGCATCACGCGGCAGTAATGGCTGCCCAAGATCGCGTTGTGGACCAGGTACTCGGTCTTGGCCTCCGGGTTGGCACCCGCGTCGAGGAGGACGAAATGCCCGCCCCGGCGGGGGCCGATGGCGGCCAAGGCGGGGCGGGCGACTCCGGCCATCGTCCGGAGCTTCAAGGTGCCGCCCGCCATCAGGGCGCCGGTGTTGCCGCAGGAGACCACGACGGAGGCGGCGCCGGACTTGACCAACTCGATGGCCCGCACCATGGAGGCGTCCTTCTTGCGCTTCAACGCCTGCATCGGCTTGTCGGTCATCGTGATGACCTCGCTCGCGTGCAGGAGTTGCAGGCGCTCACCCGGGACCAGTTGCTCCCGTCGCAAGTGTTCACCGAGCTCACCGGCGTCCCCGACGAGCGTGATCGGGGGCAGCTGCGGCAGGGACGCGCGGGCCAGCTTGACGGCGGCCACCACCTCGACGGGACCGAGGTCGCCGCTCATCGCGTCTACGGCGATGCGGGCCTCGGCGGTCGGGGGGGAGCCCATCGCCTGACGGGGAGAACCGGGGTCGAGCCGGGAAGGCTCAGACCTCGACGTTCAGCACCTGACGGCCGCGGTACATCCCGTTCTTGGGATTCACGCGGTGGGGGCGGAAGAGGGTGCCATCGGTCGGGTCCTTGGCGAATTCCGGGGCCTTGAAGGCGTTGGCCGCACGGCGGTTGGCGCTGCGGCGTTTGGATTGCTTGCGTTTCGGATTGGCCATGGGAGGAAAGGGTTGGAGGTGGACCGGAGCTCGGGCGCCGCGGTGCGCGGGAGGAAAAGGGTCCGGTTTTAGGCGTCGGCGCGGCCGGGCGTCAAGCGCCATTCCCGTCGCCGCAGGCTCCTGGTGGCTCTGTGCGGCCGGGCCTCAGAGATCCTGGAGGGCAATGAAGGCGCCGCCGTGGAGATAGGTCACGGTCCGCATCAGGTTGGCGAAGCGGAGGCCGGTGTTTCCCATCGAGAACTGGTAGCGGATGGTGGTCGGGAAGCCGACGGCATTGATCGTGACGGCGCGCGCGCCCTGGTCGTTTGCCGGGTTGAGCTCGTCCAACCGGCGGATCACTTCATCGGCGGACTGGGGGGAGTTGAACTCATCCCCGAACACGAAGATGCCCATCCGCATCCCGGCATTCTCCTTGTCGTGGAGGAAGCGCATCGCGTTGTAGATGCCGGGGACCGGGTTGCTGACGGTGTCCTGATCATAGCGGCGGAGGGTACGCTTGATGGCTTCACGGGTCTGGGGTGTATCCGGGAGCCAGCCGGCGGTGCCGCTGCCGCGCCGGCCAAGGATGAAGCGTCCGTCGCCGTCGATCAGCTGGATTCCCTGCACGTTTGGGTAGGCGTCGAGGACGGTCTCGATGGTGCGGATCACCACGGGCCAGAGACCGCCGAAATTGGGGTCGCGCATCGAACCTGAGGTGTCGACGACGAAGGCGAGGAAGTTGCTGCCCACCGGCAGGCCCACGGGGGCGGGAGGCACCTCCTTGAGCACCAGCTCGTGGTCGGGCTTGCGCTGGCGGGCGGCGATTTCCCGGCGCAGCTCGTCAAGGTCCACGAGGAGGGCCCGCTGCCCCTGCTTCTCCTGTTGGAGGCTGCGCTCCAGTTGATCGATCATCGTCTGGAGTGAATCCTGGACCCGCCGCGCCTCCTCGAGACGGGGCGCGAGGCGCTGCTGCTCGCGGCGGGCCTCGAGTTGGGCCACCTCGATCCGGGTCAGGGCCGCGGCCTGCTCCGCCAGCGCCCGCTGGAGGGCGAGGAGCACGTCGAGTTGCTCCCGTTGCCGGGAACCGATGCTGATCACAAAGATCAGGATGATCGCCCCGAAGCCGCAGCAGATGCAGTCGAGGAAAGACAGGCTGAAAATCTCGCTTTGCCGGCGGCGGATCATGTGTCGGGCCAGGATTTGGCCGGGCTGACGAGGGCTCCCTTGGTCGCGTTGGCCAGCTCCCAGAAGAGCCCCGGAGCCCCGGGGTCGCCGGTGAGCAAGGGGAATAGGATCGTGCTGACCGGAACCCGGGGAGGAAGCTGGCGCGCTGCGATCTCGAAGAAGCGGACGCGGCTCGCCTCGTCGATGTCGCCCTCCAGGGCGAGGGAGTCACTGCGGGTCGGAAGACCGTCCGTCAGCAGGACGATGCTGTCCGGCAGGCGGGGAAGTGTTCGGATGGTGGCGAAGGCGCGCTCGAGGTTGGCGGGACCCTGCGGGACGAGGGCGTTCAGACGGGTGAGCACCTGGGTCATGGTCTCGCGGTCCTGCGGGTTGAACCACTCCTCCCCGCGGCCCGGCAGGAGCGGTGCGGTCTCCTCATTGAAGACCAGAATCTGGAAGCGGGTCCCGGGCTCGAGCGCGGCCAGCATCCACGTGAGGGCGTCGATCGCCTTCCGCCACTTCGGGGCCTCCCGCTTCTTCTCGTCGGGATCTGCCAGCCGGGCCGCCGCCCCGTCGATGGTGTCGTCCAGCATCGAACCCGAGGCGCGGAGCAAAAAGACGACGAATTCCCCGTGCAGCTTCACGCCGGTGAGGTACTGGCGGCGGTCGACGTTGGGCACGGGCACTGGCGGGGGCTCGACCTCGGTCGGCAGGGCCTGCTTTTCGCCCAGTAGGGTCTGCAGGGCATCCCGCAGCGCGCCGGTCTGCTGCAGCATCAGCAGCAATTCGCGCCGCCGGTCCGAGATCCGGGTGCGGTCCTCCTGGACCCGTCGCTCGGCGTCCGTGAGGTTCTGGCGGGCCTGCGCCAGCGCCGCCGCCAGCCGGTCGAGGTCCTCCTGGTTGCGCTTCACTTCCGTCTGAATCTGGCGCAGCCGCTCCCGGGCAAGGTCGACGTCCGCCTGATCGACATCGCCTTTCTTCGACACGGTCAGGAGGAAGATCAGCAGGACGGCGCCGAAGCCGCAGCAGATGCAGTCGAGGAAAGAGACGCTGAAAACCTCGGTCTGCCGTCGCTTTCGGGCCAGTTGGGACATGGCAGGGAGGCGGTGGGGCGCCGATTCAGCCCGTGGCGGCCGCGGACGGCAGGCAGTGCACGAGCAACAGTTCCGTCCGTTGGTCCCCGAACGTCAGTTCGAGGCGGTCGCCCGCCGCGAGCGGTGCGCCCGGATCCTCGGCGCCCGCGTCGGCGAGACGCCAGCGTCCTCCCTCCTGCAGGAGGGTCCAGGCTGGGGAGCCGGGGGAGAGGGGCAGCGGAAGGTCCGGGGCTGCGGACGGCGGTCCGAAGGTTAGCCGGTGCTGCCGGGGCAAGGGGTGGGCGAGGCCGGCAAAGACGAGGTGGGTGGGAAGGGTTTCCGGACCGCCGGTGCCGCCCCGCGCGATCCGCAGCCGCCAGCATCCCGCGGGGATCGGCGTCACAGCACCCTGGTCGATCTCGCTCCAGACCGGGACTTCGGCGAGGTCGACGGGGGCTTCCGGGAATTCCTGGCCGAGGCGGGCGGCGCCGATCGCCGCGGCCTCCGCGGGCAGGCGGACGAGGCGCGCGGGGGCGACGGCGCGCAGCCGGGCCTCCAGCCCGGGGATCCGGGCGGCACGGTCGGTCAACGCCACCGTGCCGGGGGCGGGACCGCCGTGCCGGCGCGCGAGCAGTTCCTGCAGGCCTTGGACGATCGCCGCGGCGGGACCAGGCGCATCGGCGGCAAGCTGCTCCCGTTTCGCGTTCATCTCATACGTGCGGGTTCCCGTGTTGATGAGGAACCGGTGCTCGTCCGCGTCCCCCTGCAGGAAGTCGTGGACTTGGCGGAAGAAGGCCTGTTCCACGCGGCCGTCCGTCAGGATATCAAAGGCCGTGTGACGGAGAAAGCGGTTGCCCAGGGCAGCCGTGAGCAGGCGCCGCAGCGTGGCGAGACCGGCTTGCGGCAGGTGCAGGTGGGCCGCGCGCGCCAGCCGACCCGCGCGCGGTTCCAAGAGGGTGAGGTCGGATCCGGTCAGGCTGGCGTCGATCAGGACCACGGGCAGGCTGGAGTCGCAGCCGGGCCCGCGCGGGTCGCAGAGTGCGGCGAGGCCGGCGTCGACGACTCCGGCAAGGGGCAGCTTGAGTTCGTGGGCCAGGCCGAGGAGCAGCCCAATCCGTTCCTCCTCGATGGCGGGATCCCGGAGGTAGGCGCCCGGCACGGCGAGCACCACCCGGGCGGGCCGGCCGGCGGCGGGGTCCAGTTGCGCGAGGAATTCCCGCAGGAACAGGAACGCCAATTCGGACGAGGAGAGGGTCTTCCCGTTCACCTGCAGCGCCGAGGGGTCGTGGCCGAGACGCGCCCAGAACTGGAGGTCGACGCGGCGCGGATGGACGAACCAAAGGTCCTCGGCGGCGCGCCCGAGCGTCACCGTCTTCCCGTCGCTGTAGGCGTAACCAGGCCATTCCCGGGCGCCGTCGCGATTCGGCACGACGAGCGGTTGCGGGTCGGCCCCGGCCGCGCGGTCGCGGGCGGCCATGAGGCCGACGTCCGCGAGTTCCAGTCCGAGCGTGCTCATCGGTGCGGGCGCGCTCACGCGACGGAACCCTCCTCGCGGGTCGGCACCTTCATCACGTCGATCACCGCATCCCGGCAGTAGGTCTGGGTCTCAATGACCTGCGCCTCCTGCCGCGATTGCACGACGTGCATCAGGTACATCAGCCCCATCGAGAGCACGAGCGCCACGAGCGTCGAGTTGAAGGCCAGGCCGAGCGCCTCGATCACCGGGCTGATGTCGCCCTTGATCGCCTGCTCGGCGAAGGCGAGCGCAAGTCCGATGCCGCGGACGGTTCCGATGAAGCCGATCGCCGGGATGGCCCAGGCGATGTAGCGCACGAGGGAGAGCGAGGAATCGAGCCGATCGGCGGCCAGTTCGGCGCGTTCCTTCACGGCGTTCGCGGCGTCCTGGACCGAGCGGGTGGCATGGAACCGGTGCAGGGCGGCGAGGATGCACTCCGGCAGGAGACGACCCCGCCACCGGGGATCGCGTGCCACGCTCGCCTGCAGTTCCCGGTGGCGGTCCAGCGCGTCCTCCGGCAGAATGCGTTCCCCAGGTTGGAGGTGGACGAAATCCTGCCGGAGCAGGCTGCGTTCCCGCCGCAACGCCAGCAGCTTGAAACTGAGCAGGAAGGTGCCCCAGAGGGCGAAAATGATCTCAATCTGCTGTTCCGGGTCCTTGATGATGATGTGGATCGAGCGCTGTTCCGAATTCACGCCCGTGGCCCCGCCGCGGGCCGCCATCACTCGCTGTTTCAGCTCGATCTCCGCCACGCGGGGGCGGACGACGGCCGCGTAGAAGGGCTCCACGAGGGCGACGGCGAGCAGGAGGCCGAGGACGGGAAGCAGGAAATCCGCGGAGAGAATCCCCTGGTTTCGGGAGAGCATGGGAGTAGGAGGGTAGCCGGCAGGAAAGCGGGACGAGCAGCCACGTTATGAGGGTTTCCCTGGAAAGTTCAAACATTCGGCCTAGCCTTGCACTCCCAGACCTTTTTCCTCGATGGGGTTGAATTCGCCGCGATCCCAATTTTAATCGGTTCCGGAGCAACCTTCGCCGTCCGCTTCCGTCCCCCACCATGGAGTCCTTCCTCCCCCCGGTCCTCCGCCCAATGAATCCCCGCCTGATCACGTTCGGCAGCGCCTTGGTTTCACTGGCGGTCCTTTCCGGCTGCCAGTCGGGGGTGGCGCCATCGAAGACCGCCACGGGGGCTGGCACCGGGGCGATGATTGGCGCGGCCGGGGGAGCCGTGGTCGGCGGCAACAGCAGCATGGGCGCCGGCACGGGACTGGTCGGCGGCGCCGCGGCGGGTGCGCTCATCGGCGGGATCGTGGGAATGGTCCAGGACGCGAAGGATCGCCGGGAGCAGGATCGGCTCGCGCAGGAGCGGGCGTTCCAGCAGGACAAGGCGAAAAGGTTGCAGGAGGAAGCCAAGGCCAAGGCAGCGCTGGAGGAGGAACTCGCCATTGCCGAGGGGTTCCGGATTTCTGACCTCGAGCTCAATGAGGCCAAGCGGAAGCTGGATTCCGCCGCCGACCGGCTGAAGAAGCTTCAAGGCGAACGGAACGCCGCCCTCGCCAAGAAGAAGGAGCTCGACGACGCTCAGGCCAAGACGCTTTCCACCGAAGCGGAGATCGCCCGCCTGGAGGAGGAACTGGCCCGCCTGAAGGGCGAGACGGTTCCCGGGGCACCGTTGCCCCCGGGAGAACCCGCCACCGCCGGAACGCCACCCGTGCCGGGCCGGCCCGGTCCCTGATTGCCTTCTCCCGTGCGCACGCCCCGCGAATCCCGGGCTTTGGCCCTGCTGGTGCTGACCGGAGGGCTCATGCTGGTCGGGGGCTGCGGGTCCCCGGCGCATTCGGTCAAGGTGGACGCGATTTCACGGCCGGCGCGGTCGGATGCCCAGTCCTACGTGCTGAGGTCCAAGGATCCGACGAAGGGCGAGGAGAGCCTCCGTCATCGCGAGGCCTCCGATTTCATCCGCACCGCCCTTGCGGGGCGTGGACTCTACGAGGCGCCGGCCGCCGAGCGGGCGGACATGGTCGTGGAACTCGATTACGGGATGGAGGCGCCGCGGTCGAAGATCGAGCGGGTCAGCGTGCCCGTCTACGCCCAGGTCGGGGGCGGGGTGCGGTACGATACCGTGCCGTCGACGGACTCCCGCGGGAATGCCACGCTCCGGACCGTCGCGGTTTATCAGCCGCCCCGGAATGAGATCGTCGGTTATGAAGAGGTGCCGCGGATGGTGACGGTCTACGAGAAGTACGTCCGCATTTCCGCCCGGGAGAACCGCCCCGCCAGTGAGGGCCGGCCTCCGGCGGAGCTCTGGAGCATCCATGCGAGCACGGAGGACGAGAGCAAGGACCTGCGGAAGTACCTGCCGATCCTGGCGTCCGCGACGGTGGACTACATCGGCTCCGACACCTCCAGCCAGCGGACGGTGAAGGTCCGGGCGGACGGGGCCGACGTGGACTTCATTCGTCGTCGGGGCGCCGAGCCTGCGCCGGCCCCGGCCGTTCCCGGTCGCGGATCCTGAGCACGGCCATCGTGGCCGGGGGCGAACTCGCGGTTGACATCCGGTCGCCGGGGAGGCACCTCTGCCCCTTCCATGAGCATCGTCCTCGGTATCCTGACGTTCATCCTGATCCTCGTCTCCGTCTTCCTGGTCCTCATCGTACTGATGCAGAAGTCGAAGGACGGTGGGATTGGTTCCGCGCTGGGCGGGGGAGCCGCGGAAGCCGCGTTTGGCGCCGACACCAACAACGTGCTCGTGCAAGCCACGAAGTACTCGGCGATTCTTTTCTTCGTCTTGGCCTTCCTGCTGTATCTGGGCCGGATCTACGAGCGGAAGGCCGAGAAGGGTGCTGCCGGCGGCGCGCTCCCGACCATTGCCGCTCCCGCCACTCCCGCGGCTCCGGCGGCGGCCACCCCTGCTCCGGCGGTGGCGGTGCCCGTCGTGCCGGCTCCGGCCGCCCCCGCGCCTGAGGCGCCGAAGAAGTAAGCCGCATGCGGATGGGCCCGATACTCCGGCCCTTTTCCTGGCGGTTGGGACTGCTTTTGGTCGGCTGGGGCCTGGCGGACCTCGGCGCGGCAGCGCCGAATCCTCCACCCGAGCTTTCTCAGGTGGGGAAGCCGGGTGAATTGGAAGCGGCGCGGATCCTGGAACAGTTCCGACAGGCGGGGATCGCGGGCAGCTTTTACTTGGCCATTGAGCTGAGGTCCTTGCCCCGCCGTGGCGAGGAGCGCGTCTTCCCCGGCCGCCTGTGGGGCGGACGGGAGGCGGGCGGCCCCGTCTTCCGGTTGGAGGTCGAGGACGGTCAGGGTGGGATGCGTCGGCTGATCCTGCGGAATGGCGTCGAAGGCGGCGTCTGGCGCTGGGTCGGGGGGGGCGTGGAGCAACTTGCCCCGGCGGCTGCCGTGGCCCCGCTGTTTCCCGGCGTCGAGGTCTCGGCCTTTGATCTGCAGATGCCGTTCTTGTATTGGCCGGAAGCGCAGCTGGAAAAGCTGGCCCGTGCTTTTGGCCGCCCTGCTTACGCCTATCTCTTCAAGGCCCCGGCCGGTTTTCTTGAGGAGGGGGGAGTCGCCGCGGCCCGTGCTTACCTTGACACCCAATTCAATGCCCTGATGCAGACCGAATTGGTGGCGGCCAATGGCGGCGTCCTGAAGACGTTCTACCTCGTGAGTCTCAAGAAGGTCGGGGAGCAGTACGTCCCCCGGCAGGCCGACTACCGCAATGAGCGGACCCGGGACAAGACGCGGTTCCAAGTCTTGGGGGCGGCCCTCAACCTGCCCGTGTCGGCCAAGGCCTTCGCGCCCGCGTCGCTGGCTGAACCTTGGGCGCCCCCCGCCGCCGCCCTCATCCTGCCCGTCGAATGAGGGCCTCCGACCGTCCCCAGCGGGCCGTGGTCTTCGATCTCGATGGCACGCTGCTCGACAGCCTGCCGCTGGTCCTCGAGGCCATCCGCCACGCGCTGGAACCCTTCGGGGGTTCGCCGACGATGGACATCTTCGCCCGCCTCGGCGGCCCGCCGGAGCGTTTCCTGGCGGACCTGCTGCCGGACCCCGCCCACGTGCCCGAGGCGCTGCGGCGGATGGTGGCCTTTCACCATCAGAATCACCACCTGATCCAGCCTTACGCCGGGGCCGCGGAAACCCTGCAGGAGCTGCGGGCGCAGGGGATTCCCGCCGGGATTTGGACCGGGCGCGATCGGGCGTCCACCCGGACGCTCCTGGCGGCTCACCGCCTGGACCGTATCGTCGAAGCGGTGATTTGCGGCGACGATCTCCCCACCCACAAACCTGACCCGCAGGGCCTGCTGGCGCTGATTGAGCGGCTGGGCTGCGCCCCCGGGGAGGTACTGCTGGTGGGCGATGCGGATGTGGATGTGCTCGGGGGCCACGCCGGGGGCGTCAAGACGGTGCTGATCCGGCACCAGCGCACGATTGCGCCCGCGGTGACCGCCGCTTGCTGGCGCGACGTGGCATCGCCAGCCGAAGCTTACGCGCTTATCCGCGCGAGCGTGCTCGGCTGAACGCGCCCCCCGCCGATCAACGCGTCTGTTCGAGCGGCAGCTCGTGCAGCCGCAGGTCCGGGTTCTTTTCCTGGAAGTAGCGGAGCGTCCACTCCGAGGGAAAGAGCACGATTGGCTGGTCCAGCTTGTCGGTGCCGAAGCTTACGCCGCTGGCCGTCACCAGCATCCCCGGCTGCGCGAGGCTGGGATGCGGCTCGATCCAGCGGAGCAAGGACCAGGGCGTGGGTGCCAAGCGGGACTCGGCGCCGTATTCGCTCTGCAGGCGCCATTGGACGACCTCGAATTGGAGGGGGCCGACGGCGGCCAGCAGCGTCGAGCCGGGCGGGGCGTTGCGGGCGTTGAACGCCTGCACGACGCCCTCCTGCAGCAGTTGCTCCAAACCGGCGCGGTACTTCTTCGCGTCCCCGGCGTTGGGATTCGAGATGTAGGTGAAGACCTCGGGCGGAAAGCGCGGGATCTCATCGAAGAGGATGCCCTTGTCCTCCGTCAACGTGTCCCCGATCCCGAAGTCGCTGTGGCCGACGAGGCCGATCACGTCGCCCGGCCAGGCCTCGTCGACGGTCTCCCGTTCCTGCCCGAAGAGCTTGTGCGAGGAGGAGAGGCGGACGGTGCGGCCGGTGCGCTGGTGGGTGACGAGCATGTCGCGCTCGAACTTGCCCGAACAGACCCGGAGGAACGCGATGCGGTCGCGGTGCTTCGGGTCCATGTTGGCCTGGATCTTGAAGACGAAGCCGGAGAAGCGGGGCGACTCGACGGGCACCACGGTGCGCTCGGTCGCGGGGGTGCCGCTGCCGCCGCTGGCCGGGCGGGCGCTGGTGCGGGGAGCGGGCGGAACCGAGTCGTGTAGGAAGCCGTTGAGGAGCAGTTCGATCCCGAAGTTGTTCACCGCGCTGCCGAAATAGACCGGGGTCTGTCGGCCCGCGCGGATCGCACCGAGGTCGAGGGGGGTGCCGGCACCGTCGAGCATCGCCAACTGCTCAGTGACTTCGCCGTAGGTGTGGTCGTCGAGGCGTTCCCGGACCAGCGGGTCCTCCAGGGAGGCCACATTGACCGGGGCGCGGAACTTCCCGCCCGGGACGCGCTCGAACAGGTGCACCGCGCGGGAGCGGCGGTCGAAGACGCCGCGGAAGCCCGGGCCGTTGCCCAGCGGCCAGATGACCGGCGAGCACTGCAGGCCAAGCACGGTCTCGAGCTCGTCGAGCAGCTCCAGCGCGTTGCGCGTGGGCCGGTCGCACTTGTTCATGAAGGTGAAGATCGGGACGCCGCGGCGCCGGCAAACCTCGAACAGCTTGCGGGTCTGCGCCTCCACGCCCTTGGCCGCATCAATCACCATCAGGGCCGCGTCGACCGCGGTCAGCACCCGGTAGGTATCCTCCGAGAAGTCCTTGTGGCCGGGGGTGTCGAGGAGGTTGACCGCGAACCCGCCGTAATCGAACTGCAGGACGGTGGAGCTGATCGAGATCCCGCGCTGCTTTTCCAGCTCCATCCAGTCCGAGGTGGTGGCGCGCTGGTTCTTGCGCGCGGTGACCGTGCCCGCGAGGTGGATGGCGTTCCCGTAGAGGAGGAACTTCTCGGTCAGGGTCGTCTTGCCCGCGTCCGGGTGGGAGATGATCGCGAAGGTGCGACGGCGGGCGATTTCGGCGGCGGGAGTCAAGGGACGGGAGCCGGCGAGCAAACGGCCGCGGGCCGGCGCAGGGAAGCGGAAAATGGGTGCGTTCACGGTTTGACCCTCCCGCGCGGGGGGCTCCTGCTGGGCGCGTCCGCCAATGTCCGCCCCCGCCGATCCGTTCCGTGATGCCCGTGAGTCCCGCGGCGTGCTCCGCTGTCCGTTCCACGGCGAGGAGATCACGATGATCCTGCGCCACGCCGAGGTCCGCGCGGCGGCGCGGGATTGGGCCCGATTTTCCTCGGACGCCCCATTCCGGGTCCCGATTCCCTCCGAGGAGGCGGTGCGCTCGATGCGGCAGCTGCCGATCGAGACCAACCCGCCGGAGCACGGCGAGTACCGGGCGCTGGTGGAGCCGTTTTTCGACCGGGCGAAGGATCCCGCGGTGATGGCCCGGGTGGAGGCCCTGATGGCGCGGGAGCTGGAGCCCCTGCTGGCGGGACGGCCCACCGAGGTCGTGCACGGCTTCGCGCTGCCGGTGCAGTCCCGCGCGCTGACCCACCTGCTCAACGTGCCCGAGGCGGAGGCGGAGATCTGGATCGGCTGGGGGATCCACGTGTTCAAGGTCACCGGCGGCGAGTTCAAGCAGGGCACGGTGCTGGAGGACTACCTGGCGCGGAAGTTCGCCGAGGCGGAGCGCCAGCCCGGGCCGGATTTCTTCAGCGCGCTGGTCACGGGCCGTTTCCGCGGACGCCCGCTGACGCGGGCCGAGCAGATGGGCTTCGCCAACCTGGCCTTCGCGGGAGGCCGCGACACCATCATCCACACGATCTGCTGCGCGCTCGCGCACCTTGCCGCGCGACCCGAGGACCTCGAATTCCTCCGGGCGGATCCGCGCCGCATCGTGCATGCGGCGGAGGAGTTTTTCCGCGTCTTCATGCCGCTGACGCACATCGGCCGCGTCTGCCCGGCCGGGGCCGAGGTGCACGGCGTGCAGGTGGCTCCCGGGGAACGCGTTTCCCTCGCCTGGGCCTCGGCGAACTTCGACGCGGCGGCGTTCCCGGAGCCGGAGCGGATCAAGCTCGACCGGAAACCGAACCCGCACCTGTCCTTCGGGTTCGGCCCCCACCTCTGCCTCGGGGCGCCGCACGCCCGGCTCATCCTGCGGACGCTCCTGCGGCTGTGCTGCGAACGCGTGCGGCGCGTGACGGTGGTCGCGGCGCGGGAGCGGGTGGAACGGGAGGCAGGGTACGACCGGCCCCTCGGTTTCGAATCCCTCGAGCTGCGCCTGGAGCGCATTTGAGTGGCGCCGCCGGGGGAAGCGCACATCGTCCGCCGCGTGTCCGCCGCGCCCTTCCTCAAGCTCCGTCCGAACGTGCGTCCGCGTGCCCTGCAGGGGCATCCGTGGGTCTTCACCAACGAGGTGGAGGCTCCGCTGGCGCCGGAATTCGACGGCGAAGTCGTCGAGTGCCGCGACCGCACCGGGCGCTTCATCGGGACGGGCATCCATAATTCCCGGTCCCAGATCGTCTGGCGACGGCTGAGCCGGGACCGGGTGGTGCTGGACGTCGATTACCTCCGCGGGGCGTTGACCCGCGCGATCGCCCGGCGGGCGCCGGAGGCGGCGCGACGCCTGGTGTGGAGCGAATCGGATGATTTGCCGGGGGTGGTGGTGGACCAGTTTGAGGACACCGTGGTGGTGCAGCTGCAGACGCTGGCAATGGAGCGGCGGGCGGGGCTGATCGGAGACTTGCTCGCGGAGATCCTTCGGCCGACGGAGGTGATTTTCCGCAACGACGCGCCCATCCGGCGGCTCGAGGGTCTGCCGTTGGAGGTCCGGACGCGTTCCGGCCGGCCGTGGGAGGCGCGATGGGTGCGCATTGGCGGGCTGGAATACT
This sequence comes from Opitutaceae bacterium, assembly GCA_049428505.1. Lineage (GTDB taxonomy): Bacteria > Verrucomicrobiota > Verrucomicrobiia > Opitutales > Opitutaceae > ER46. The sequence continues at coordinate 35,038 of JBMTAG010000028.1, forward strand.
GGCTCGACCTGCAGGCGGGACAGAAGACGGGTTTCTACCTGGACCAGCGCTTCCAGCACGCCGCGGTGGCCCGCCATTGCGCGGGGGCGCGGGTGCTGGATGCCTTTTGCAACCAGGGCGCCTTCGCGCTCCAGGCCGCACGGGCCGGCGCGCAGGAGGTGCTCGGCCTCGACAGCGCGGAGGACGCGGTGGCGGCCGCGCGGGGCAACGCGGAGCGCAACGGGCTGAAGGCGGAATTCCAGGTGGCCAATGTCTTCGATTGGTTCAACGATCCGGCGCGCGGCATCGAGCCGTTGTGGGACGTGATCATCCTGGACCCGCCTCCCTTCGCGAAATCGCGTTCCGCCCTGGAGGGCGCCTTGCGCGGATACAAGGAGATCAACCTGCGCGCGGTGAAGCGCCTGGTCCCGGGCGGACTGCTCGCCACCTACACCTGCTCCCACCATATGCAGGACGCGGAACTGCGGCACGTGCTGGCGGAAGTGGCGGCGGACTCCCGGCGACGCCTCCGCGTGGTCGAGTGGGCGCATCAACCCACCGATCACCCGGTGCTCGCGACCATGCCGGAGAGCGAGTACCTGCGCGGCTACCTGCTGCGGGCGGAGTAGCCGCCGGGCCGGGGCGGCCTCAGCGCAGGGTCTGGTCCAACTGGCGGCGCAGCGCGCGCAATTCGTCGAGTTGGCGCTGCAGCGCCTTTTTCTCCTCGGGCTGCTGGGCGATGGCGATCTGCTCGATGATGTCCTTTTCGGCCTCCAGCAGCTCGACCCGCTCGGATGCGACCCGCTGACGGAAGGCGGCCGAGTTGCCGCCGAAGATGGAAAGCGTGCGGCTGACCTGCGCGTCGTTCAGCGCCCGGTCGGTCTCGGTGGTCTTCAGGTTGCGGCGCTCGCGCTCGATGGCCTGATCCTGCTGGTGAAGTTCCTGGGCGAGGCGGTAGTCGCGTTCCGAGAACTTGCCCTTGCGTACCTCCACCTGAGGGAGCAGGGCGGGCGACTCCGCCGTGGAAGCCGTGGGCTCGGTGGCGGCTGGGGTGGCGGCTGGGGTGGCGGCGGCCGCGGCTGGCGTCGAAGCGGACGGGGTCGGGGCGGGAGCCACCTTGGGGGCAACGGGGGCAGCGGCCCGCGCGCCTTCCGCCATCCTCGCCCGCAGGGCCTCCTTGGCGGAGGACTTCGGCGCGGGCTCGCCGGCGCCGTGGAGCACGGACCCCGTGGCGAGCAGGAGCAGGGAAACCAAGGCCTTCGTTGTTTTCATCGGTCAACCTAGGCCCGGCGAGGATTCGTGTCGAGGGATGGCCGGGCTTTGCGTGGAAGCACGGGGCGCGGGCCGGCGGAGGGCCGGC
>JBMTAG010000029.1:0-36375 GCA_049428505.1 Opitutaceae bacterium
CTCAACGCGGACCGGGTGACGGAGGCGGGGGGCGGACTTGCGGGCGGGACTCACGCGGGGAGGACTAACCGGGATGGACTAGCCGGAACGAGGACGAAACCCGCCGTAACGCAATTGTCACCCGCACGGCGCCCGGCCGGCTAAGCCTCGGCCAGTTCCGTCCCCGGCTCAATCCCCTCGGGGGCCGGCAACGGAAACCGGCGGACGAAGGTGGCGAAATCCAGCAACTCGAACCGGCCATCCCAGTGCTCGACGATCGCGGTCAGCGACTCGACCCAGTCCCCGGAATTTAGGTAATGGATGTCCCCGATGCGCTTGTCCGCCGCGGTGTGGATGTGGCCGCACATGACCCCCTGGCAGCCCTTCTCCCGCGCAAGCTGGGCAATGTGCTGCTCGAAATTGGAGATGTGGTTCACGGCCTCCTTCACCCGCGCCTTGATGGCCTTGCTCAGCGACCAGTACTCCTTGCCCCGCCATGCGCGCCAGCGGTTATAGAGGCGGTTGAGGGCCAGCAGCAGCCCGTAACCCCAGTCGCCCAGGTGCGCGAGGAAGACGAAATTCTTGGTCACCGTGTCGAAGATGTCCCCGTGCAGCACCAGGTAGCGGCCGCCGGCGGCCTCATGGATGTGCTCCTCGACCACGGCGAGGCCCTCGAACTCGAGCGGGAGGAAGTTGGCAAGGACGTCATCGTGGTTGCCCCGCAGGTAGACGACCTCCGTGTCGCGCTTCTCGAGCTTCTTAAGCACGATCCGCACGAAGCGGGTGTGGGCCTTGGTCCAGCGCCCGCCGCGGCGCAGTTGCCAGCCGTCAATGATGTCACCGTTGAGGATCAGCTTCGCGCAGTGGATATGGCGCAGGAAGTGGTTCACCTCATCGACCTTGGAATCGGTCGTGCCGAGGTGGAGGTCCGAGAGAATCACGGTGCGGACGTTGAGTTTCATGGGATCAGCAGGGCGAAGGAGCGCGCGGCCTGGTCGATCGGCGCGGCCACGCGGCCGGGCAGGGCCGGCACGAGCACGCGGAGGCTGCGGGGGCGCACCACGACCTCCAGGCGCGCCGGGCCCGGGTGCACCTCGCCGTCGGTGTGGAGGGGACCGGGCGCGGTCCGGATCAGCGCGAAACGACGGGCGGAGCGGCGCAGCACGCCCGGCGCCGATTGGAACGAGCCCGAGAACAGGCGGGGCAGCAGGCGCGCGACGCCCAGCACGCCGGGCGCCGTCACCGCCACCAAATCGAGGGCGCCGTCGTCGACCTCCGCCCCGGGGGCGATGCGCGCGTTGTTCCCGTACTGATCCGAGTTCAACACCGAGACCAGCAGCGCCGCGAGGACGTGCCGTTCGCCCCCGACTTCCAGCGTGCACGGCACCGGCCGGCGCTCCCGCCACGCGGCCCAGCCCGCGCGGAGGTACGCGGGCAGGCCCCGGCGTTCCAGGCCGTTGAAGCGGCGGCTGATGTCGGCATCGAGCCCGATGCCCATCGCGTTGAAGAACGGCAGCCCTGCCACCTCCCCGGAATCGATCTCCCGCACCGTGGCCTGCGGATCGATCGCGAGCCGCAGGGCGCCCGGCAGGGACCGGGGGACCCGGAGATGCAGGGCCAAGCCATTCCCCGAGCCACAGGGCACCAACGCGAGGGCGGTCGGCGCGCCCAAGAGGCCCTGCGCCACCTCGTTCATCGTGCCATCTCCCCCCACCGCCGCCACCACGTCGGCCCCCTGCTGGGCCGCCGCGCGCGCCAACTCGCGCGCGTGCCCCGGACCATCCGTGACTTCCAACCTGCCCCCCCCGGGACAGGTGGCTGCAAACTCCCGCAATTGCTGCCGCAGGCCGGGCCGGCGCCGGTTGTGCCCGGCGTGGGGATTGAGGATGAAGACCGCCTTCATTCGACCATCGCCGCCCCGACGGCCTCGCCCCGGATGCGCGCCTCAACCCGGTCCACGATCTCCCTTGCCGCGTGCGGCCGCCGCAGCCCCGCCACTGCCGTCCGCCAACGGGTGAGGACAGCCCCCTCCCGCGCGAACGCCTCCCGCAGCACGCTCACCACTGTTTCCGGGGTCTCCGCCAGCGCGCCGATCCCGTGACGGCGGAGCAACTCGTAGTTGCCCTCCTCCTGCCCGGGAACGACCTGGCTGACCACCATCGGGCACCCCGCGGCGAGCGCCTCCTGGGTCGTGGCCCCGCCGGCCTTGCTGATCACGAGGTGGTGCGTCAGCAGCAGCTGCGGAATCTCCCGCGTCCAGCCGAGTACCGTGACGCCCCCGCGATCCGCCGCGAGCGCCGTCAGGTGTCGCCGCAGGCCCTCATCCCGTCCGACCGCGAACGTCAGGTCCCAGCCCGTCTCCCGCAGCAGGAGCCGCGCCGTGCGCTCCGCGCCGCGCCGGCCGGAATGGATCATCACCAGGATCCGGGGCCGCCCCCCGGCTCCGAGGGCGGGCGGGGACAGGGTGAGGCCGAGCCGGGCGAACCTGGGGGGCACCGGGAAGCCGGTCACGTCGATCCGTTCCTCGCCCACCCTGGCCGCCCGCAGGACGGCGGCCGAGTCCTCGTTCGGCACGAACCAGGCGTCGGATCCCCCCGTCCACCAGAGGGAATTGAGGCTGATCGAGTCGGTGACGACGGTGAAGCGCGGCGGCACCGTCCCTCCCTGGCGCCCGATGTGCCGGAGCGTGAAGTTGTGTCCGGGGAAGGTGGACACCACCGCGACGGGCTGATGGCGCGCGAGCAGCGCACGCAGGACGCGAACGTCTCCCGGGGCGCGCCCGAGGAGCCGCGGCAGCAGCGTCGACCGGTCCATCCAGCCATACAGCGCCCGCCACGCACCCGGGAGACGGTTGATCGCCGAAAGGTAGGCGCGCCGGAGGAACGCATTGCTGGCCGGATGCGCCTCGGCGAAGGGGTCGGCGATGATGGCGGCGCCTTCGCCCTCGCGTTCGTCCCACGCCTGCGCGACCGCCCGGGCCGCGGCGTTATGGCCATCCCCGAAGCCGGCGGTAAGGACGAGGATGCGCCGGGTCATGAGAGGCCTCCGCCCGCGGGCGCCGGGGCCGCGGCCTGCAGCAGATCCCGCTCGAAATCCGCGATCACCCGTTCCCAGGAGTGCTGCTCGACCGCCAGCCGCGCGGCGCGCCCGAGTTGCGCGCGCAGGAAGGCATCACCCGCCAGCAATTCCGCGGCGGTGATCAGCGCCTCGGGCGCGTCGAGCGGGGCGACGAGCCCGTTCTCCCCGTGCTGCACGAACTGCCGGGCCGCCGCGTAGTCGAAGCCGGCCACCGCGAGCCCGCTCGCCATCGCCTCGGTCAGCACGTTACCGAAGGTCTCGGTGCGGCTCGCGTGGATGTACAGGTCGGCGGAGGCGTAGTACGCGCCGATCTCCGGCCGGGACAGGAAGCCCGCGAAGTGGCACTCGGGATGCGCGCGCTCGAGCCCGGCCCGCAGGGGCCCCTCTCCCGCCAGCACGAAACGCAGTCCCGGGTGGACCGCCCGCATCGCCGCGTAGCAGCGGAAGAGCAGGTCGTAGTCCTTCTCCGGCGCCATCCGGCCGACGTGCAGCACGACAGGGTGGTCGTCATCCGCCCCCCAGGTCCGGCGCAGTTCCGCCGAACGCCGCAGCGGGTGGAAACAGAGGGTATCCACCCCGCGGGACATCAGCGCCAGGTCGCGGAACCCCGCCCCGGCTAGCTCGGCGATGAGTTCGCGGGTAGGCGCAAAGGTCCTCCGGGTTCGGTTGTGCAACCGACGGAGCCACGCGAGCACGATCCCACGGAATGGTCCGGCCCGATAGTGACGGGCGTAGGCGTGGAAGTTGGTGTGGAAGCTGGAGGTCACCGGAATGCCCAGTGCCCGGGCGGTCTCCACGGCGGAGGCCCCGAGCGGACCCTCGGTGGCGACGTGCACCAGATCGGGCCGCGCCTTGGCCCAAGCGGCGCGGAGATGGCCTCCCGCGGGCAACCCCAGCCGGATCAGCGGGTAGCCCGGCACGGCGAAGCCCGGCAGCGAAACGACCGCGTAATCGGGCGACGCGGGCAACACCGCGAGATCGTCCCGGCGGGGCCGGTACACCGTCAGGGCGTGGCCCCGGCGGCCGAGCTCCCGCGCGATCACCCCGAACGTCATCGCCACGCCGTTGACTTCCGGCGGAAACGTTTCGGTGACGAGGGCGAGGTTCACGGGTTGGCTCGCGTCACCGTGGGGTAACTCTGTCGCGAACCCGTGGCGCTCCGGTTACGTTTGCGCGAAGAACGCGCGGCGTCGGGGCGCAAAAAAAGGGCGGCGTCCTCAGGGGGCGCCGGCGGGACTCAGCCGCGGTCCAGCTTCGCGCCGCTCTGCTTCCAGCCGTCGATGCCCGGGGCGTAGTGCTTCACGTTGGTGTAGCCCAGCTGCTGCGCGGCGGTCGCCGCCGACAAGTAGGCCGTGCAGTGCTCGTTGCCGCAGTAGGCCACGACCAGCGCGTTCTTATCCTTCGGCAGCAGCGCCGCCAGTTGGGCCTTTTGCGCCGCGTAATCCAGCGCGCCGGGGATCCGCCCCTCCTTGAACGAGCTGGATCCGTTCACGTCGAGGATCGTGACCGACTTGGCGGCGATCGCCGCGGCGAGGTCCGCGTGCGAGATCGCGGGAACCTTGGACGAGGCGGCCCACGCCGTGGCGGCGAGGCCGAGGAGGCAGCAGAGGAGGGAGGTGAGTTTCATCGCGGGGACCGTAGGGGCCTCCCGGCGCCGCGCAAGCGGCACGCGTCGGCCTCAATTTCGGGGACAAGCGCGGATGGCGCCCGCCCCTCCCCGGTGCCCAGCCTCCGCCCCGCCCAACCGGCCAATCCGGCCGACGGCCAAACCCGAAAGAGAAAGCAACCTGATGATCCCGATCCTCCCCGCCCTCGTGGCCCTCCTGCTCGCCGCCGGCACCGTGCGCGCCGCCGCCAACGTGTCCACCCCGCCGCCGTTCGCCTCCGCCGACGCCAACCACGACGGCAAGCTGACGTCGCGGGAATTCGCCACCGCGATGAAGGGCACGCTGTCGGCGACCGCCGCCAAGACCCGGTTCAAGGAACTGGACAAGAATCAGGACGGTGCGCTCGCCAGCGACGAGTACGCCGCGGCGGCGCCGCGGAAGGGCGCCCGTCAGAAGCGGACCCCGGAGGCCAAGTGAGCCTCCCCGGCGCCGCGGGACCCAGCGCTTCAGCCTCGGCGGGCGGGCACGGCCTCTCGCCAACGACGCAGCGCGCGGCCGGTGAGCGATTCCGCGGCGGCCTCGAGGCCGCCCCGATCCCCGGCGTAGACCAGCCGACCGCCCGCCGAACCGCCGCCCGGACCGAGGTCGATGATCCAGTCCGCCAGGTTGATCACGTCGAGGTTGTGCTCGATCACGATCACGGTGTTGCCGGCATCGCGCAGCCGGAAGAGCAGGTCCATCAGGCGCTGGATGTCGGCCCAATGCAGGCCCGTCGTCGGCTCGTCGAGGATGTAGAGGGTCGCGCCCTGCTGGCGGCGGCTGAGCTCGAGCGCGAGCTTGATGCGCTGCGCTTCCCCGCCGGAGAGCGTGGTCGCGGACTGGCCGAGCGCGAGGTAACCGAGGCCGACGGCGTCGAGCGTGGCCAGCTTGTCGACGACGCGGGGCACATTCCGGAAGAGCTTGAGCGCCTCGCGCACGGAGAGGTTGAGGACATCCGCGATGGAATGTCCGTGGAAGAGGACCTCCAGGGTCTCGCGGTTGAAGCGCCGGCCGCCGCAGCTCGGGCACGGGGCGAACGCATCCGGCATGAACTGCATGTCCAGCTGGATCGCGCCGTCGCCCTGGCAGCGCTCGCAGCGGCCGCCCCGCACGTTGAAGGAGAAGCGGCTGGCCTTGTATCCCCGGACCCGGGCGAGCGGCACCTGCGCGTAGAGGTCGCGGAGGAGGGGCAGCAGGTCGACGTAGCTCGCGGGGTTCGAGCGGGGGCTGCGGCCGATCGGCTCCTGGTCGACCTGCACCAGCTTCTCGAAGAAATCAAGATGCTCGATCCGCCGGTGCGCGCCGGGAATCGTGCGCGCGCCATTGAGCCGCCGCGCCGCCTCCGCGGCGAGGATGTCGAGCACGAGGGTGCTCTTGCCGGAGCCGCTGACACCGGTGACGCAGGTGAGCAGGCCCACGGGGAAGCGGGCATCGATCTCCTTGAGGTTGTTGGCCCGCGCGCCGCGCACGGAGAGCCAGGCGCCATCCGGGGCCTTGGGCGCGGCCTCCCGGGTGACCCGCAGGCGGCGGCCGAGGTAGGCGCCGGTGACGGATTCCCGCGCGGTGCGCCGCTGGCAATCCGCCGGGGTGCCCTGGAAGAGGAGCTGACCGCCCTCGACGCCGGCGCCGGGACCAAGCTCGAGCAACTCGTCCGCGAGGCGCATCGTGTCCTCATCGTGCTCGACCACGACCACCGTGTTTCCCCGGTCGCGGAGCGCCGTCAGGGTGTCGAGGAGCTTCTGGTTGTCGTGGGGATGGAGGCCGATGCTGGGCTCGTCGAGGACGTAGATGACCCCCATGAGGCCCATCCCGAGCTGGGTGGCGAGGCGTACCCTTTGGGCTTCGCCGCCGGAGAGGGTGGCGTAATCGCGGTCGAGCGTCAGGTAGCCGAGGCCGGTCTCGAGGAGGAAGCGCAACCGTTCGCGCACGCCGCCGACGACTTCCTTCAGCGCCGGATCGGCCGCTGGTCCGCCGGCCAGGGCTTCGGCCGCGGCGGCCGCCCCCGCGACGTCAAGGCGCATGAACTCCGGGAAGGACCAGTTCCCCAGCCGCACGGCGGCGCTGCGCGGGTTAAGGCGGGCCCCGCGGCACCCCGGACACTCGCCGCTGACCATGTAGGTGGCGAGGCGGGCGCGGAACCCATCGCTGTCCGTCTCCCGGAAGCTTTCCTCGAGGTCGGCGATCACGCCGGGGAACGGCATCGCCCGCGCCTCGCGCATCCGGCGCAGCTTGAACGCGAACTGCCGTTCGCCGGCGCCGTGCAGCAGGATCCGGCGCACGTCGGCCGGCAGGTCCGCCCATGGCTGCGCGGCGTCGAAGGGCAGCTGCTCCGCCAGCTGCCGCAGGAGCGCGTTGTGGCGGATGATCAGGTTCTTGCCGCCGATCCGCCAAGCCTTGATGGCGCCGTCGTCGACGGACTTCGCGGGATCCGGGACCAAGAGTTCCGGGGCGAAGCGCAGCCGCCGCCCGATGCCGTCGCAGTCGGGGCAGGCCCCATCGCGGTGGCTGAAGGAAAAGTGCCGGGTAGTCAGCCGCGGGAAGACCTCACCGCAAGTCTCACACGCGAGCGACTGGCTCAGCGGCACCTCGCGCCAAGGGGCATCGGCCTTCGGCTGCGCCAGCACGCTCGCCCGGTCCCTCCCTTCCCGGAAGGCGAGCTCCAGCGAATCGGCGAGCCGGCTGCGCTGCTCCGCCGCGGCGACCAGCCGGTCGACCACCAGCTCCACCTCCAATTCCCGGGTGCCGCTGCCCGGCGGGAGCAGCCCCGGGTCATCGAGGGAACGGACTTCGCCCCCGATCCGGACGCGCTGGAATCCGCGCTGCCGCAGGCGGGGCAGCTCGTCGCGCAGGACGCTGGGGCGGGCGCGGAGGCAGGGGGCGAGGATCAGGATCCGCTCGCCCGCGCACGCGGTGAGCACGTGCTGCACGTTGTCGTCGAGCGAGCGCTGCAGCACGCGCCCCCCGTCGGCCGGGCAGCGCTGCGCGCCGGCGAGCGACCAGAGGAGCTGGGCGTAATCGGCGATCTCGGTCGCGGTGGCGATGGTGGTCCGGGGGCCGCCGGCGCCGGTACGCTGCTCGATCGCGAGCACGGGAGAGAGCCCGTGGATGAAGTCGACCTCTGGCCGCTTCAGCTGGTCGAGCGCGGCGCGGGCCGCGGCGCTGAGCGACTCGATGTACTTCCGGTAGCCCTCCGCGTAGAGGGTGTCGAAGGCGAGCGAGGATTTGCCGGACCCGCTCGGGCCCGTGATCACCACGAGTTTCCCGCGGGGCAGCCGCACCTCGAGGTTCTGCAGGTTGTGCTCGCGGGCTCCCTTGATGTGGATGTGGGTGGCGGCGTGCATCAGCGCGCGGAGCGTGGGCGGAAATCCCGGCACGTCAAAGCCGCAGGGCAGCCCCGCGGTTGCGGCGGATGGGCGGCGGTGCACGCTCCCCGAGATGTCCCACGAACCGCAACCCGTGCTGCTCTTCGACGCCGGCTGCCCTCTCTGCCGGCGGACCGTGCAGTGCCTGATCCGGCGGGATCGACACGGGCGGCTGCGCTTTGCCGCCCTCGATGGCGCGGAGGGACGCTTGATTCGTGCCGCGCTCGGAGCGGCGGCGGACCCGCCCGATTCGCTCATCCTGGTGGCGGACTGGTCGCTTCGGCTGGAGGGCCCGTGGTTCCTGCGGGCCGATGGCGCCTTGCGCGCCCTCGCCCTCCTCCCCGGCACCAGCTGGGCGGTCCGGGTCCTGCGGTTCGTTCCACCGTCGTGGCTGGAGGCCGCCTACCGTGCGGTGGCCGCCGCGCGCCGGCGACGGGGCGCGGCGGAGGTTCCGTTCACCCCGGAGGAACGGGCGCGGATCCTCGGCTGAGATCACGGTCAGGCCCGGGCGGGAGCCTTGACCTCAGCAGGAGCGGGCTGTCTTGTTCCCCACCCCGTCAAACCATGAGCCTGACCCGACCCTGCCTTGCTTCCGGCCGCCGCGCTTCCGCGCTGCTGGCCTTCGCCCTCGGCTGCGCGCTGCCCCTGCGGGCCGCGGCCCCGGCGCAATCCGCACCGCCCGCCGGTGAGGATGTCGTCCGCCTGTCCGAGTTCAGCGTGTCCGCGAGCGGCGACCGCGGCTACGCGCCCGCCGAGACGATGACCGGCACCCGCGTCGCGACGAAGATCATCGACCTGCCCTACACGGTGAACGTGCTGACGGCGGAGTTCTTCGAGGACTTCGGCATCTTCGAGCTCGCCGACAACATCGTGCACATCGGCAGCTTCACCGGCCTCGACATCGGCGGAAACTTCAACCTGCGCGGCTTCAGCTCCAGCTTCCAGCTGCGCGACGGCTTCTTCCGCCTCGGCCGCTACGGCTCGTCCAACATCGACCGGATGGAGGTGATCAAGGGCTCCAACGCCGCCATCTACGGCCGGTCGTCGCCGGGCGGGATGGTGAATATGATTTCCAAGGGACCCAAGACGCGGGAGAGCCAGAAGGCCACCTTCAACTACGGATCCTACGGCACCGAAAGGGTCACGTTCGAGGCCACCGGCCCCCTCGCCAAGACCAACCTCGGCACCACGTCCTACATCGTCACCGGCAGCCACTACCAGCGCGATTTCGGGCAGGAGTACGCCCGGAACCGCAATTACGAGTATTACGGCGCGATCCGGCACACCTTCCCCGACTCCTCCAACCTCCTCGTGTCGGCCGAGTACCTGCTCCAGATGCGCCACGCGCCGCTGAACGCAGCCCCCCTCATCACCGACCAGAAGGGCACCGCCTCCAACCTGGATGACGAGGCCGTCGGCTACGCCTGGAACCTGGGCCGGGTCAACCCCTACGGCCCCAATTCGGAGCTCAATCGCGGATACTCCGGGATGACCGCCAACTACGACAAGCGGATCAACGAGATCTGGAGCGTGCGCGCCTCCGCCAACTATTACCTCGTGCGGCGCTGGGACTACAACCAGAACACCGGCTGGGGCGGCATCACCATCAATCCCGCGGTCGCCACCGCGCCGGTCCAGTCGGCTCGCGGGGCCACGCCGCAGAAGGGGCTGATCTTCGAGGACGGCGGCGGCTTCCAGAGCGACGTGCTGGCGCACTACTGGACGAACAACCGGCGGATCGAGCACCGCACGCTGGCGACGATCGACATCAACGATTACTACCGCTGGGATCCGATCCGCCAGTTCGCGAACGCGTCGAATCCGGACATCGCGGCCTGGAACGCGGTGCGCACGGTTCGCCTGAACCCGCTCACCCTGACGCCGAACGCTCCGGTCGCCTATTTCCCGAAGTGGTTCACCTGGGGCCAGGAGGTGGCGACCCGGATCCGCAAGCAACGGGTGACCGTCGTGGGAGGATTGCTGCGGCACCAGGCGGCCCTGCTCGACGGCCGGCTGCTGGCCTATGCGGGCGGCCGCTACGACACCGTCCGCTTCCGCCATCGGGATTTCACCCAGCCGCCCCCGGGCTTCGCCCCCGGGCAGATGCTCGACAAGACGATGAACGCCCTGAAGCCCAACCTGGGCATCAATTACAAGCTCGGGGCCGGCTTGCGGTTCTTCGCCAATTACAGCGAAAGCTACTTCGTGCCGCAATCGGAGGCCACGCCGGTGGTCGCCGATCCGGGCTATAAGTCCGAGGTCGCCAGCGGCTACGACTACGGCTTCAAGGGCGCGCTCCTCAACGATCGCCTCAACTTCACCGTGTCCGGCTTCTACGCCATCCGCGAGAACGTGCTGGTCACCGAGGTGGAGGAGACCCCGCCGGGCTCCGGAAACTACCAGACCAACACCCGCCGCGACGGCGACCAGCTGGTGCGCGGCTTTGAGGTCGACCTCAACTGGCGCCTGACTGACGCGCTCTCCGCGGGCGGCAGCTGGGGCCACGTCTACTCGATCTACACCGACTTCGGCAGCGCCTTTCCCCTCGCGGTCGGACGCCGCGTGCAGGGCATCGCCCCCGTCAACGGCGGCGCCTACCTGAAGTGGGCCCCCACCGCCGGCTCCCTGCGCGGCTTCTCGGCCAACGTGGGCGTGACCCACGTCGGTCAGACCCCCACCGAGGCGCCCAACGCCGGCGACACCTACGCCACGACCGCGAATGGCCAGCGCGTCGTGACGCGCACCACCTACCAGTGGCGGCTGCGGAATCCCGGCTACACGCTTTGGAACCTGGGCGTCCGGTACCGGCTCCAAAGCCGCGGTTCGGCCTACGACCAGACGTTCGCGATCAACGTGAATAACGCCCTGGACCAGGACTACCGCCGGGCCAACCGGCTGCGGGGCGAGGAACGCTCGGTGTTCTTCACCTACACGCTCGGCCGCACCGGCCGCGGCCGCTGAGCGGCGTTGCGCCTCCACGCACGTCCCAGGGCGCCCTCTGCGGGCGCCCTTTTTTTCGCCGGTCTGGCACGCTTCGCGCTTCCCAAGCCGTGACCCGTAGCCTTAATCCCGCACCTGCTGCGCCATGCCCTCCTCCGCCAAGCCCACCCCGCCGTCCCCCGTTGTTCCGCTTCGCCCCATCCGCAAGCTGATGGCCGCCAACCGGAGCGAGATCGCCGTCCGCATCTTCCGCGCGGGCACGGAGTTGAACCTGCGCACGGTGGCCGTGTTCGCGCAGGAGGACCGGCTGTGCATCCACCGCTACAAGGCGGATGAGGCCTACGTCGTCGGCACCGGCCGGGGACCGGTCGCGGCCTACCTCGACATCGAGGGGATCATCGCGGTCGCCCGCGAGAAGGGGGTCGACGCGATCCACCCCGGCTACGGTTTCCTGTCGGAGAACCCCGAGTTCGCCCGCGCCTGCGCGAAGGCCGGGATCATCTTCGTCGGCCCGCGGCCGGAGCTGCTCGAGATGATGGGCGACAAGACCGCGGCGCGCGCCCTCGCCCAGCGGATCAACGTGCCCACGCTGCCCGGCACGGAGAACCCGCTGACCGATCGCGAGGAGGCCCTCGCCACCGCCCGCACGATCGGCTTCCCGCTGATCATCAAGGCCGCCTTCGGGGGTGGCGGTCGCGGGATGCGGGTGGTCCACCGCGCCGCGGACCTCGCCAACCTGCTCGATGAGGCCCAGGCCGAGGCCGGCCGCGCCTTCGGCAATCCGGCCGTCTTCCTCGAGAAGTACATCCCCCGCGCGAAGCACATCGAGGTCCAGGTGCTCGGCGACCAGCACGGCAACGTGATCCACCTCCACGAGCGCGACTGCTCGGTGCAGCGGCGCCACCAGAAGGTGATCGAGGTCGCGCCCTCGTTCGGCCTCCCGGAAAAGATCGTCAACGAGCTCTGCGACGCCGCCGCCCGGATCGCCCGCGAGATCCGCTACGACAACGCCGGCACGGTGGAATTCCTCTACGATCTCGACCGCCACGAGTGGTTCTTCATCGAGATGAACCCCCGCATCCAGGTGGAGCACACCGTCACCGAGGTGATCACCGGCCTCGACCTCGTGCGCGCGCAGATCCTGATCGCGCAGGGCCACTCGCTGCATTCCCCCGAGGTGGGGATGCCGCGGCAGGCCGACATCCCGCGCAACGGCTACGCGATCCAGTGCCGGATCACCACCGAGGACCCCGAGAACAAGTTCGTCCCCGACTACGGCCGCATCGTCGCCTACCGCTCCCCCGGCGGCTTCGGCGTGCGCCTCGACGGCGGGATGGGCTACGCCGGCGCGGTGATCACGCCGTTCTACGACTCGATGCTGGTGAAGAGCATCACCAGCGGGCAGACCTACGACATCGCCCTGCGCCGCGCCCACCGGACGCTGAGCGAATTCCGCATCCGCGGCGTGAAGACGAACATCCCGTTCCTCGAGAACGTGATCGCCCACGCGCAGTTCCGCGCCGGGCAGGCCACCACGACGCTGATCGACACCACGCCCGAGTTGTTCGCGTTCAAGCCCCGCCGCGACCGCGCGACCAAGCTCCTCAACTTCCTCGGCCAGGTCATCGTCAACGGCAACCCCCACGCCAAGGGCTACCGGCCCGACCGTCCGCTGCCCGCCGCGCCGGCGCCCGCGGCCGACCTCCGCGTCTCCCCGCCCCCCGGCACGCGCCAACTGCTGCTGGAGCTCGGCCCCCGCGAGTTCGCCCGCTGGACCGCCCGCCAGAAGCGGCTGCTCGTCACCGACACCACCTGGCGCGACGCCCACCAGTCGCTGATGGCGACCCGCGTGCGCGGCTTCGACATGCTCGCCTGCGCGGACGCCCTCGCCCGGCGCGCCCCCGGGCTCTACTCGCTCGAGATGTGGGGCGGCGCGACCTTCGACACGGCGATGCGCTTCCTCAGCGAGGACCCCTGGGAACGCCTCCGCCAGCTGCGCGCCCGCGTCCCCAACATCTGCTTCCAGATGCTGTTCCGCGGGGCCAATGCCGTCGGCTACACGAGCTACCCGGACAACGTCGTCGCCGGCTTCGTGCGCCACGCCGCCGCCAGCGGGATGGACATCTTCCGCGTCTTCGACTCGCTGAACTACCTGCCGAACCTGCGCGTCGCGATGGAGGCGGTCCAGAAAACGCACGGCGTGTGCGAGGCCGCGCTGTGCTATACCGGGGACATCCTCGACGACCGGCGGGACAAGTTCTCCCTGCAGTACTACGTCCGCCTCGCGCGCGAGCTCGAGAAGATGGGCGCGCACGTCCTCGCGATCAAGGACATGGCCGGCCTGTGCCGCCCGTACGCCGCCCACAAGCTGGTGAAGGCGCTGAAGGAGGCCGTCGACCTTCCGATCCACTTCCACACCCACGACACGAGCGGCATCGCGGCCGCCAGCGTGCTCCGGGCCGCGGATGCCGGCGTGGACGTCGTCGACCTCGCCCTCGCGGCAATGAGCGGCAGCACCTCCCAACCCAACCTCAACTCGGTGGTCGCCGCGCTGCAGCACACGCCGCGGGACACCGGGCTCGACCTCGACGCGCTCAACCAGTTCTCGGACTACTGGGAGGTCGTGCGCGATTATTACCGGCCGTTCGACACCGCGCCCCGCAGCGGCTCGGCCGAGGTCTACCTCCACGAGATGCCGGGGGGCCAGTACACCAACCTCAAGGAGCAGGCCGCCTCGATGGGCGTCGGCCACCGCTGGCCCGAGATCGCCCGCACCTACGCCGAGGTCAACCAGCTGCTCGGCGACATCGTGAAGGTGACGCCGAGCTCCAAGGTCGTCGGCGACCTCGCGCTGTTCCTCTTCAGCCGCGGCATCAAGCCCGCGGACGTGGTCAACCTCGAGCCCGGCGCGCTCCCCTTCCCCGAGAGCGTGATCGACATGATGCAGGGCGGCCTGGGCTGGCCGGAAGGCGGCTGGCCGGAACGCGTCTCGCTGGTCGTGCTCGGCGAGAAGCGCCACCGCGAGGCCCGCGCCCGCCACGCCGCCGCCCGCCGCAAGCCGGGCCACGGCGCCGCCGCGCCGCTCGACCTCGACCGCGCCCGGACCGAGCTGGCGGAAAAGCTCCGGCGGCCGGCCTCCGACGACGACCTCTATTCGCACCTGATGTACCCGCAGGTGTTCGCGGACTTCGCGAAGCACCTCACCACCTACAGCGACGTCTCGGTCCTGCCGACCCCCGCCTTCTTCTACGGCCTGCGTCCCGGAGAGGAGATCTCGGTCAACATCGAGGAGGGCAAGGTCCTGATCATCCGCCTGATCTCCGTCGGCCAACCGGACAAGGACGGCCGCCGCGCGATCAGTTACGAGCTCAACGGCATCGCCCGCGAAACGCTGATTCTCGACAAGTCGGTGGCCCCGAAGTCGAAGGCCCGGCCGAAGGCGGACCTCGCGGACCCGACGCAGGTCGGCGCGCCGATTCCCGGGCTCGTCGCGCAGCTGTCGGTTTCGGTCGGCACGAAGGTCGCGAAGGGCGACAAGCTACTGATGATGGAGGCGATGAAGATGCAGAACTCCGTCTACGCCCCCTGCGACGGCGTCGTGGCGGAGCTTCACGTGGCCCTCGGCGATACCGTCGAGGCCAAGGACCTCCTCCTGCGCATCCGCGCCGCCGGCTAGGCGAAGGGCATCAGTTCGTCCGGACGGGCTCCGCCGCGAACACGGCGAGCCCGCCGGCGGCCGTCGCCCGCCAGCGCACATTCCAGCCCGCCACGGTCATCCCGTAGGTCCGCTCCGCCGCCGCCGCCTGGTACGCCGGTCGCACCTCGAGGCGCAGGAGTTCGCGCACCAGCGCGGTGCGCTCGCCCCCGAGGCGCTCGGCCAGCTCCGCCGGAAGGTCGATCTCAGCCGCCTCCCGCCGCGGCGGCGCCTCCTCCGCCCAGTCCGCGCGCGCGTCCGCGACCGCCTCGGCCCATGGCAGGTACGGCTTCACGTCGTAGACCGGCGTGCCGTCGGCCGCATCGACCCCGCCGACCCGTAACGCCCCCGGCTCCTGCCCCAGCAGGCGCACCAGCGAGAGGCCGAGGCCGTTGGGCCGGTTGGGGGAACGGGAGGCGAAGACCCCCACCCGCGCATTGCCGCCCAACCGGGGCGGCCGCACCACGGCGCTGCCGCTCCACGGGGGATTCAGATGGAAGCCCGTCACCAACCAGAGGTGGGAAAACGCCTCCAGGCCCCGGGTGAACTCCGGCGCGGCGTAGGCCGGCAGGAACTCCACCCGGCCCTCGGCGACCGGCACGAGCCCGGCCTGCCGGGGCACGCCGAACTTGCCCCCGAACGGCGTGCGGAGCACCGCGACCGGCGCCAGCGCCCCGCCGCTCACGCCAGCAGGTCCCGCACGACGTGCCCGTGCACGTCGGTCAGCCGGTAGTTGCGGCCCTGGAACTTGTAGGTGAGGCGCTCGTGGTTGATGCCGAGCAGGTGGAGCACGGTGGCCTGGAAATCGTGCACGTGGACCTTCCGCTCGGCGGGATTGAACCCGAAGTCGTCCGAGGAACCGTAGGTGAGCCCGGGCTTCACGCCGGCGCCCGCCATCCAGATCGTGAAGACGTACGGGTGGTGGTCCCGGCCCCACTGCTTGGTCTCCTCGATCTTGCCCTGCAGGAACGGCGTCCGGCCGAACTCGCCGCCCCAGATGACCAGCGTGTCGTCGAGGAGCCCGCGCTGCTTGAGGTCCTGGAGGAGGCCCGCCGACGGGGCATCGACGTCCTGGCACTGGATCTTGAGCTGGGTGTTCAGGTTGCGGTGCTGGTCCCAGCCGGCGTGCATCACCTGGATAAAGCGCACGCCGCGTTCGGCGAGGCGGCGCGCCATCAGGCAGTTGTACGCGAAGGAACCCTGCTTCGTGACGTCCGGACCGTAGAGCGCGAGGGTCGCGGGCGACTCGCGCGAGAAGTCGGTCAGCTCCGGCACGCTGGTCTGCATCTTGTAGGCCATCTCGTACTGGGCGATGCGGGTGGCGATCTCGGGGTCGCCGAAGTCGCGGCGCTTGGCCTCGTTGAGGGCGGCGAGGTCATCGAGCAGCCCGCGCCGCATCTCGCGGCTCATCCCCGCGGGGTTGGACAGGTACAGCACCGGATCGCCCCGGCCACGGAAGGCGACGCCCTGGTACTTCGAGGGGAGGAAGCCGCTGCCCCAGTAAAAGTCGTAGAAGATCTGGCCGCAGCTGGCCTCCTTGTCGCGGGAGGTCATCACCACGAAGGCGGGCAGGTCCTCGCTCTCGCTGCCGAGGCCGTAGCTGAGCCACGCCCCCATCGAGGGGCGGCCGGCCATTTCCGCGCCGGTGAGGAAGTAGGTGATCGCCGGGGCGTGGTTGACCGCCTCGGTGTGCATCGACTTCACGAAGCACAGGTCGTCGGCGATCGCCGCGGTGCGCGGCAGGAAGTCCGAAACCCACGCCCCGCTCCGGCCATGTTGGGCGAACCGCGTGATCTCCCCGAGCACCGGCCGCGCCGTCTGGCCGCCGGTCATCGTGGAGAAGCGCCGGCCGCCGACGACCTCGTCGGGGATCTGCTTGCCGTGCCATCGGCGCAGCATCGGCTTGTAATCGAACAGGTCGACGTGCGAGGGCGCGCCGTTCTGAAAGAGGTAAATGACCCGCTTCGCCCGCGGCGCGAAGTGCGGCAGGCCGCCGATCCCGGGTTGGCCCCGCGGCGCCGCGCCGGCGCGGGCGTCGCGCCCCAGCAGCGAGGCGAGGGCCGCCGTGCCGATGCCGAGGGCGGAGCGGCCGAAGAACTGGCGCCGCGTGTGGATCGCGCGGGCGTCCAGGAGGGGTTCGTGCGGGGGCAGCGGGTTCATTCCTTGCAGAGGGTTTCGTCCAGGTTGAGCAACAGGGAGCAGAGCGCGGTCCACGCGGCGTGCTCGCCCGCGGCGAGGCCGGCTGGCCGCGGCGAGGCGCCGGCGGCGGAAAGTTGCCGGGCGGCCTCGGCGTCCCGGGCGAAGTCGGTCCGCAGCCGGATGAGCCGCGCGGCCAGGACCCGCTCCTCGGGGGCGGACGGCGGCCGGGCGGTCACCAGCCGGAAGGCGAGGCGGAGGCGCGCCGTGTCGTCCGCCGCGCCGGCGAGGACCCGCTGCGCCATCACGCGTGCGGCCTCGACGAAGGCCGGATCGTTCAGCGTGACCAGCGCGTGCAGCGGGGTGTTGGTGATCGGCACCTTGAGGGTGCAGACCTGCCGCGCGCCGGCGTCGAAGAACGTCGTCGGGCCCACGATGCGCCGCCAGAACACGTAGAGGCTGCGCCGGTGCAGGGCGTCACCCTGGTCCTCCACGTAGGTCTTCTTGCCGAACGTGGCCTCCTCCCAGATGCCCGCCGGCTGGTAGGGCCGAACCGAGGAACCGCCTACGGTGAGGTTCACCAGCCCAGCCGCGGCGAGCGCCTGGTCGCGGATCATCCACGAGGGCATCCGGTGCCGCGGGCCCCGCGCGAGGAGGCGGTTCTCCGGATCGCGCTCGCGCAGCGCGGCGCTGACCCGGGAGGACTGCCGGTAGGTGGCGCTCGTGACGATCTGCCGGTGCAACCGCTTCATGTCCCAACCCGCGGCCGCGAAGTCCGCGGCCAGCCAATCCAGCAGTTCCGGGTGGGAGGGGGGATCGCCCTGCACGCCGAAGTCCTCCGCGGTCTTCACGAAGCCGTGGCCGAAGAAGGCCTGCCAGGCGCGGTTGACCGCGGTGCGGGCGGCGAGCGGGTTTTCCGGGGAGACCAGCCAGCGCGCGAGGTCGAGGCGGTTGAGCCGGCGATCGGGGCCCGGGGCCGGTCCGGCCGGGCGGAACAACGCGGGCACGGCACCGTAGGCGCGCGTCTCCGTCTTCGCCTCGTAGCTGCCGCGGTTGAGGATGAAGGTTTCCCGCGGCTCCGGCAGCTGGTCCATGATCATCACCCGGGTGATGTTGTCGTTCGCCCGGTCGCGGGCGCGGAGGGCGGCGATATGCCGCTGGAGGAGCTTGACGTAGGCCGGGTCCGGCTCGGTGTCCCGGAAGAAGGGCAGCGCCTCGAGCAGGCCGTCGAGGCTCCGCCGCTTCACCTCGGTAAGGGCATGGGTGCGGGGCAGGTTGCCGGGCAGCCGCTGCGCCGCGGGGGAATCGATGACGGGCTTGCCCGCGGGCCGCGGGAACTTCGCGAGCTCGAACCGCTCGATCTCGGGCGCGAGGGCGTCAATCGCGGCCTGCGCCTTCCGCACCGCCTCGGCCTCCGCCGCGGTCGACAGGTCGATCACCGGGGCGATCGCGCCGCTGCGCCCGCCCGCCGCGCGGCCCGTCTCGGACATCTGATTGAAGACGTCGTAGAGCGCATAGTAGTCGGCCTGTGTCACGGGGTCGTACTTGTGGTCGTGGCAGCGGGCGCAGGAGAGCGTGAGCCCGAGCCAGATCGCCCCGGTGGTCTCAACCCGGTCGAAGACGTTCTCCACCCTGGTCTCCTCCGGGATGCGGCCGCCCTCGCCGTTGAACATGTTATTCCGGTGGAAGCCGCTCGCGATCTTCTGCTCGCGCGTGGCTCCCGGCAGCAGGTCCCCGGCCAGCTGCTCGATGGAGAACCGGTCGAAGGGTTGGTTCGCGTTGAGCGCGTTCACGACCCAGTCGCGCCACGGCCACATCGTACGCTCGGGATCCCCCTGGAAGCCGTTGGTGTCGGCGTAGCGGGCCGCGTCGAGCCAGTCCCAGGCCCACCGCTCCCCGTAGCGCGGGGAGGCGAGCAGGCGGTCCACCTGGCGCTCATAGGCGTCGGGCCGGGAGTCGGCGAGGAAGGCATCGAGCTCCTCCGGCGAGGGCGGAAGGCCGGTGAGGTCGAGGCTCACCCGGCGCAGGAGCGCGGCGCGCGGCGCCTCCGGGGAGGGCGCGAGGCCCTCGCGCTGCAGGCGCGCGACGACGAAGGCGTCCACCGGGTTGCGCACCTGCGGCACCGACCGCCAGCCCCGGCGGGCCGGCACGTCCGGCACCGCCGCCGCGACGGGCGGCGCGAACGACCAGTGGCGGCCCCAGGGAGCGCCGGCCGCGACCCAGCGCCGGAGCAGCTCCTTTTCCTCGGGCTTCAGCTGGCGCGCGGCGCGGGGCGGCGGCATCACCTCGTCCTCGTGCGGGCTGACGATCCGGTGCAGGAGTTCGCTTTCCTCGGGCTTCCCCGGCACCACCACCGCGACGCCCTCGCGGACGCGGTAGAGTCCCTCCCGCTCGTCGAGGCGCAGCTTCGCCTCGCGGGACGCCGCGTCGGGACCGGGGCAATGGAAGCAGGCGTCGGCCAGGATCGGCCGGATCTGCCGGTTGAAGTCAATCGGCTCCGCGGCGGCGGCGGACGAGACCGCGCCGAGGAGGGCGAGCAGCCGGCGGGACGCGCGGGGACGACGGGGTGACATCGCCGACAACGTCAGGCTCCCGCGCGGACGGAGTCAAACCCACCCGGCGGGTCTGGCGCAGAATCGGCTCGGCACCGCTCCACCGCGGCGTCATCTCTCTCCTCCTTACACCGTCCGACGCCTCCCCATGTCCCCCGCGCTTTCCCGTCGCACCCTGCTGAAGTCCGCGCTCGCCTCCGGCGTCGCCCCCCTGCTGCTGCCCCGGACCCTGTTCGGGGCCGCCGCGCCCTCCAACCGGCTGGGCGTCGGCCTCGTCGGCAACGGGCTCATCTGCTCCAGCCACCTCGGCACCCTGCTCGGCCTGACGGACGAATGCCGGATCCTCGCCACCTGCGACGTCAATCGCGCGAAGGCCGAGAAGGTGCGCGCCCGCATTGAGACGGCTTACGGCGCCGAGGCCAAGGGGAGTGTCACCGTCTACGCCACTCACGAGGAGCTGCTCGCCCACCCGGGAATCGACGTCGTGTTCGTCTGCACGCCGGACCACTGGCACGCGGCCGTGTCTGCGGCCGCGATCCGGGCCGGGAAGGACGTGTACTGCGAGAAGCCGCTCACCCTGACGGTGCGGGAGGGCCGCGTGCTGACGGACCTGGCCCGGCGGCACGGCCGCATCCTGCAGACGGGCACGCAGCAGCGTTCGAACAAGTCGTTCCGCAAGGCGGCCGAGATCGTCCGCAACGGCTGGATCGGCCAGATCAAGCTGGTGCGCACCCGCCTCGGTCAGTTCCCACCCGCCCTGCCGCTGCCGGAGGAGCCGGTCCCCGCGGGATTCGACTACGACCGCTGGCTCGGCCCCACCCCGTGGCGCCCCTACCACGAACGGCGCGTGAAAGGGGATTACGGCGGCGGCTGGCGCTGTTTCCTCGAATACGGGGGCCGCAAGAACGGGGACTGGGGCGCGCACCATTTCGACATCATCCAAAACGCGCTGGGGATGGATCACTCCGGACCGGTGGAGTTCATCCCGAAGGGCTTCGAGGGATGCCGCTTCCAGACCCACGTCTACGCCAACGGCATCCGCGTCGAGCGGGATGACGACCTCCAGAAGTCGATGATCGAGTTCCAGGGCACCGAGGGCACCGTGTGGGTCTCCCGCGACGACTTCCTCGAGACGAACCCGCCTGGTCTGGCGGGCCAGCCCCTGCGGGGCGAGGAGGTCCACCTCTACGCGAGCGACCACCACCACCTCGACTTCTTCCGGTGCGTCCGCACGCGCCAGCGGCCGATCGCCGATGTCGAGATCGGACACCGCAGCGCGACGGTGTGCCACCTGAACGTGATCGCCGCCCAGCTCGGCCGGCCTGTCCGGTGGGATCCGCGCGCCGAGGCGGTGCTCGACGACCCCGCCGCCTCCACCCTCCTCGATCGCCCCCGCCGCGCCGGTTACCCCCTCTGAAACGCCCTGTTCCCGCCATGCGCGCCTCCCTTGCCCTGCCTTTCCTTGCCCTGCTGGGTCTGCCCCTCGTCCGTGCCGCCGCGGGCGAACCCTCCGCCCCCGCGCTCGAGTCCCTCACGTACTCCGGGGACCAGTCCGCGCTCGCCACGTTGGACCGGGAATGGCGCGAAGCCGGGCGCGACGCCCGGAAACTCGCCGCCCTGGAAGATCGGCTCGTCGAGCTGCTCCGCCGCCCCGAATCGACCTTTGCCGCGCGCCAAGCGGCCTCCCAGCGCCTGGCCCTCGTGCTCGCCAGCGGCCCAACGGGTGCGTTCCGGCCGGTGACCGCCCGCACCTTGGCCACAATGTTGGGAGAGGAGCGCGACGCCGACCTTGCCCGGCAGATCCTGGAACTGGTCCCCGGGGCGGCGGCTGAAACGTCCCTCCTCGCGGCGTTGTCCAAAGCGCACGGCCGGCTGCGGCTCGGGCTGCTCGATTCTCTCGGCCGCCGGCGTGACCCGGGCGCCGTGCCTGCCCTTGCGACGCTCCTGAATGACGCTGACCTGGCCACCGTGAAGGCCGCCGCGGCCGCGCTCGGCCGGATCGGCAACGCCCCCGCGGAAGCCGCCCTCCGCGGGGCGACCACCGTGCCACCCGCCATCGTCGGCGCCGCGCGCCTGGAGGCCGCCGCCCGCCTGCCGACCACGGAGGCCATCCCCGTCCTGCGCACGCTCGAGGGAGACACGCAGCTCCCGCTCCCCGTGCGGACCGGCGCGTTCAGACTCCTGCTGGAGCGCGAGCCCGCCCTCGCCGCGGAACGCGTCCGCGAGGCGCTGCGCGGCACCTCCCCCCCGCGACGTGCCGCGGCGCTGGAGGCGCTCGCGGACCGCCGCGAGCCGGCCCTGATCTCCGCGGTGGGGTCCGAGTTGACCACCCTCGATCCTGTCACCGCCGCGGGCGCGGTGGCGGCCCTCGGCCGGGCCGGCCTCGGGGAGGCCGTGCCCGCGGTGCTCGCGGCGACGCGCCACCCCCATGCGGACGTGCGCGCGGAGGCGGTCAGCGCGCTTGGCTCGCTGCCCGGTTCGCCGGCCGTGGTCGACCGGCTCCTCGAGCTGGTGCCCGAGCTCCGCGAGGCGCGGCGAAGTCTCGCCCGCCTGAAGGGGGCCGAGGTCGCCGCGAGCCTGCTGGAAGGCGCCGCGCGCGGGCCCGAGCCGCGCCGCCTCGCCTGCCTCGAGCAACTGGCCCTGCGCCGCCAGACCGAGGGTCTGGCCCTGCTCCGGCAATCGCGCGCCGACCCCTCCGCCGCGATCCGCGGCGCGGCCGCGGCCGCCCTCGGCGAGATTGCCCCCCCGGCGGATCTGGCCCTCCTCACCGACTGGGCCGCCCAGGCAACGGATGAAGACGAGCAGGGCCGCACCCTGCGCGCGGTGGTCACCCTCCTGCAGCGCCACCGAACGGAGTCCGGACTGGCGGGCACGTTCTACAGCCGGCTGGAGGCGGCTCCCCCGGAGGTCGCCCGTCGCCTGCTTCCCGCCCTCGTCCGCCTCGGCACCCCGGAGGCCGCCGCCGTCGCGGGTCGTCTGGCGGCGGCGCCCGATGCCGCCCTCGCCCGGGCCGCCGTCGACACGTTGGCGCGCTGGACGGACGCCACCAACCTGCCGGGACTCGCCAATGCGGCCGAGAACGCACGCTCCCCGGAGATCAAGGCCGCCGCCGTGGCGGCGGGCCGCCAGGCCCTGGAACGTGACCGCACGGCGTGGACGCCCGGCACGACCGCGCTGTTCTGCCGGTTCATGGAGGCGGGCTCCAAGGAGGAAGACCTGCTACTGCTCCGGGTGCTGGCACGGGCGAACGATCCGACGGCGCTGAAATACGCCGAAGGCCTGCGCTCCGATCCCTTCCTGGGCGAGGAGGCAGTCCACGCCGCGGAAGTGGTGCAGGCCAACCTCGCCGGACGCCCGCGCGCCAGAGCCTCCCAAGGCTCCGGGCTCGGCAACCTTTTTGATGGCAAGACGACCACCCGCTGGACGACCCCGGCGCTGGGCGAAGAGTGGCTGGAGCTGGATTTCCGCGTCGCGCGGCCCCTGCGGGAACTGACGCTCGATCAATCGGGACGGGCCGCGGAGTTCCCGGAACAGTACGAGGTCTACGTCACCAACGATCCCGGAGTACCTGGTCCGGTCGTGCTCTCCGGGAAGGGTCAGCGCAACCGCACCGTGCTGAAGTTCCCGGCGGGCACCCGCGGCCGGTACGTGATCGTGCGCAACGTCACGGCCCGGGCGGAGACCCCGTGGACCGTCTGTGAAGTGCTGGTCGACTGACCCGATGTCCGCCTCCCCCGACCGCAAGCCTTGGTGGGCGAACGAGGACTGGCTGGCCGTCGTCACCGGCGGGGTTCTCCTCGCGGTGGTGGCGACCCTGTGGCGTCCCGCGTTGCCGGTGCTCAAGTGGGGCGGCGCGGCGGGAGCCGGTTCGCTGCTGGCGACGACCAACCTCGTGAAGCTCGGCACGCTGGGCGCCCTGTTGCTGGCCTGCTCCGCGATCGCCCTCGCCGGCACCGGACTTGCCGGGCGCCGCCTGCTGCCCGGCTTCGCCGCGGTCTTCGGACTCGCGATGTCCGCCCAGGTCCTCGCGGGGCACGCCGCGATCGAGGCGCTCGGGCTGGAGCACGTGATCTTCAGCCTCTTCCTCGGGCTGCTCGTGAGCAACTCGGTCGGCGTTCCCGCCTGGCTGGCCCCGGCGGTGCGCACGGAGTTCTACATCAAGACGGGACTCGTGATTCTGGGGTCCTCGCTGCTTTTCCAGGAAATCCTGCAGGCCGGGGCGCTGGGGCTGGTGCAGGCGGTCCTGGTCGTGGCGGCGGTGTGGGCGTTCGCGTTCTGGCTGGCGCGTCGGCTGCGGGTCGACGACGAGTTCGCGGCGATGCTGTCCACCGCGGTGTCGATCTGCGGGGTTTCGGCCGCGATCGCGGCCTGCGGTGCGATCCAAGGGGACCGGCGGAAGCTTTCCTACATCACGACCCTGGTGCTGCTGTGCGCGGTGCCGATGATGGTGCTGATGCCGTGGGCGGCGAAGCACTGGGGGATGAACGAGCTGGTGGCGGGGGCCTGGCTGGGCGGCACCCTCGACACCAGCGGCTCCGTGGTGGCCGCGGGCGCCCTGATCAGCGAACCGGCGATGAAGGCAGGGGTGATCGTGAAGTTCTCGCAGAACGTCCTCCTCGGGGTCGCCGCGTTCTTCCTGTCCGTCTGGTGGAGCATGCGCGCGCCGGGAGACCGAACGAATCCCGGAGTGAGCGGAGCCGTGATCTGGGAGCGGTTCCCCAAGTTTCTGCTCGGTTTCGTCGCCGCTTCCCTGGTCTTCTCGTTCCTGCTCGAGCCCGCGCGGGTCAAGGAGGTGAAAGGAACGCTCACGGGCCTGCGCAACGCGTGGTTCGCCCTCGCGTTCGTGTCGATCGGCCTGGAGTCCCGTTTCCGTGACCTGGTGGGCCTCGGCGGGGGACGGCCGGCCGTCGCCTTCCTCGGGGCACAGGCCTTCAACGTGGTCTGGACCCTGCTGCTCGCCTGGCTGCTCTTCGGGGGCGTCTGGCTGCCCGCGCCGGTGCTCCGCTGAGTCCGGCCACCACGGCCGCGTTTTCGCATCGCCTCGCCGGCGCGCCCGGGCCCAGATGCCGGGATGCCGCTCGCGTACTGGGTGCACAACCTGGATCCGTTCCTGGTCCGCTTCTCGGAGCACTTCGGGGTCCGCTATTACGGGCTCGCTTACCTGCTCGGCTTCGCCGCGGCCGCCGGCCTGCTCCTGCTGTACCACCGGCGCGGGCGCTCGCCCTACGGCCCCGGCGCCGTCTCCGACCTCATCACCGCCCTCGTGCTCGGCGTGCTGCTCGGCGGGCGCCTCGGGTACTTCGTCCTCTACCGTCCGGAGGTCCTGCGCCACGACCCCGCGGAACTGCTCCGGCTGTGGGAGGGCGGGATGGCGAGCCATGGCGCCTTCGTGGGCGTGCTTCTCGCGATCGCGTGGTGGAGCCGGCGCCACCGCGGCCCGCTGCTCGGGGTGGCCGACCTGGTCGTGACCACCGTCCCCGCCGGCCTCTGCCTGGGCCGGATCGCCAACTTCATCAACGGGGAGCTGGTCGGCCGCGTCACGCACGTGCCCTGGGCGGTGATTTTTCCCGCCAACGAGTTCGACCGGCAGCTCCTGCGCCCGTTTCCGCGCCATCCCTCGCAGCTCTACCAGGCGGCGCTCGAGGGCCTGCTGCTCTTCCTGTACCTCCAATGGCGCTTCTGGCGCGGGCGGCCCGAGACCCTCGGTCCCGGCCGCCTGAGCGGGGAATTCCTGCTCGGCTACGCCCTCGCGCGGATCATCGGGGAAGCGTTCCGCGAGCCCGACGCCTCGCTGCTCCTCGGCCTGAGCCGCGGCACCTTTTACTCGCTGTTCCTCGCCGCCGCCGGGGCGTTCCTCATCCTCCGTAGCCGTCGCCCCGCCGCGGGTGGCGGGCGACCCGCCTGACCCCCGCCGGCATGACCACCCGGCGGCGCGGAAACGGGGCCAGCTTTTGTTTGCCTCCCCGGCCGCCGTTCCAACAGCTTCGCCCCTTCTCATGCCCACGCTCAAGTTTGCCGTTCTCGCCGGGGACTACATCGGTCCGGAAGTGATGTCCGAGGCCCTCCGGGTCCTCGCCCACGTCGCCCGCCAGGAAAATCTCGCCCTCGATTACCAGGAGGCCGAGGTGGGTGGGGCCGGCATCGACCGCCACGGGAAAGCCCTTCCCGACTCCACCCTCCGCCAGTGCGAGGCCGCCGACGCCATCCTCTTCGGCTCGGTCGGTGGACCCAAGTGGGAGAATCTGCCTCCCAAGGAGCAGCCCGAACGCGCCGCCCTCCTGCCGCTGCGCAAGCATTTCACGCTCTTCGCCAACCTCCGGCCCGGCCTCCTGTACCCCGAACTCACCGACGCCTCCCCGCTCAAGTCCGAGCGCATCCCGCAGGGCATCGACATCGTCTGCATCCGTGAGCTCACCGGCGGCCTCTACTTCGGCCAGCCCAAGGCCACCACCACCCTCCCCGACGGGGACGTCCAGGCCGTGGACACAATGGTGTACCGCCGCTCGGAGATCGAACGCATCCTCGACGTCGCCATCACCGCCGCGCGCGGCCGCCGGAAGAAGCTCTGCTCGGTGGACAAGGCCAACGTGCTTGAGACCTCCGTGCTCTGGCGCCGCACCGCGACGGAGTACGTCGCTCGCCACGCCCCGGACCTCACCCTAAGTCACATGTACGTGGACAACGCGGCGATGCAGCTCGCCCGGGATCCGAACCAGTTCGATGTCTTCGTCACCGAGAACATGTTCGGGGACATCCTCTCCGACGAGATGGCGGTGATCTGCGGCTCCCTCGGGATGCTTTCCTCCGCCTCCCTGGGCGCGGGCCGCAACTCCCTGGGCCTGCCTTTCGGCCTGTACGAACCCGCGGGAGGCACCGCCCCCGACATCGCGGGCAAGGGGATCGCCAATCCCTGCGCGCAGATCCTTTCGGTCGCCCTGATGCTCCGCTTCAGCTTCGGGCTGGAAGCCACGGCCCGCCGCATCGAGACCGCCGTCCGCACCGCCGTCACCGGCGGCACCCGGACGGGCGACATCGCCTTTGGCCGTCCCAGCGTCGGCACGCGCGCGATGGCCGACGCCGTCATCGCCGCCCTCGGCTGAGCTGCGCCCCGACCCGCCGCCCGCACCAACGTCCCCGTCATGACTTCCGCCGAGATCCGCCAGAGCTTCCTCGATTTCTTCGCGCGCCAGGCGCACACGATCGTCCCGTCGTCTCCGCTGCTGCCGGACTCTCCGGGGCTGCTGTTCACCAATGCGGGGATGAACCAGTTCGTGCCCATCTTCCTCGGTGACCGGGCGCCGGATGTTTCGCGCTGGGCAGGCGTGCGCGCCGGTCGCGATACCCGCGCCGCGGACACCCAGAAGTGCATCCGCGCGGGCGGCAAGCACAACGACCTCGAGGACGTGGGCTTCGACACCTACCACCACACGATGTTCGAGATGCTGGGGAACTGGTCCTTCGGCGACTACTTCAAGCGGGAATCCATCGAGTGGGGCTGGGAGCTGCTGACCCGCGTCTGGGGCATCCCGCCGAAGCGCCTCTTCGCCACCGTCTACGCGCCGGACAAGGCCAAGGGTGACCCCGCCGACTTCGATCAGGAGGCCCACGACATCTGGGCCGCGATCTTCCGCCGGGCGGGCCTCGACCCGGCCGTGCACATCGTCAACGGCAACAAGAAGGATAATTTCTGGATGATGGGCGACACCGGCCCGTGCGGCCCGTGCTCGGAGATCCATTTCAACCTCCTGCCCGCCGAGGAGGAATCCGCCGGGCGGAGGCTGGTGAACGCCGGCAGCCCACGCTGCATCGAGATCTGGAACCACGTCTTCATCCAGTTCAACGCCAACGCCGACGGCTCCTTTTCCCCGCTCGCCGCCAAGCACGTCGACACCGGAATGGGCTTCGAGCGCGTCGCCGGCATCCATGCCACCACCGGCGGGTTCCGCGACTTCAGCCGGGATCCGTCCAACTACGCCGCCGACGTCTTCGCCCCGCTGCTCGAAAAGGTCGCGGCGCTGTCCGGCCGCACCTACCAGGGCACCGTGCCCGCCGCCCGGGAGGGTCTGACCGAGCAGGAGCGGACCGACGTTGCGTTCCGCGTGCTGGCCGACCACGCGCGCTGCGTCAGCTGCGCCATTGCCGATGGCATCCTCCCCGGCAACGAGGGCCGCAACTACGTCATCCGCCGCATCCTCCGGCGCGGCATTCTCTACGGCCGCAAGCTGGGCCTCACGGGCGGCTTCTTTGAGCAGCTGGTCGCCCCGGTCGTGACCTCGCTGGGGACGGTCTTCCCGGAGCTCACGCAGCAGCAGGAGATCATCCGGCGCGTCATCCGGGCCGAGGAGGAGAGCTTCGGCCGCACCCTCGACAAGGGTCTCGGCCGTTTCCAGGACGCCGCCGCCCAGACCGCGGGCAAGGTCTTCCCCGGACACGAGGCGTTCGTGCTCTACGACACCTACGGCTTCCCGCTCGACATGACCCAGCTCCTCGCGACGGAACGCGGGCTGAGCGTCGACGTCGCGGGATTCGAGGCCGAGATGAACCGCCAGCGCGAGCGCGGCCGCGCCGCGCAGCGGCGCGAGGTCATCGTCGCCGCCACCGAGGGCGCCGACGCCCCCGCCGCCACGCCCACGCGCTTCACCGGCCACGCGTCGCTCCGGGAGCCGGCCCGGGTCCTGGAGGTCGTCCGCTCGGGGGACGCGACCTACGTCGTGTGCGACCACACCCCGTTCTACGCGGAAATGGGCGGGCAGGCCGGCGATGCCGGCACGCTCACCCTCGGCGGCACCACCATCCCGGTTTCCGACTGCGTGAAGGACAAGGCCGGCCGCCACTTGCACCAGGTGCCCGCGGAGGCCGCCGCCGCGCTTTCGCCCGGCGCGGAGGTGGTGCTGGCGGTCGACCCCGCACGCCGGCGCGCCATCAGCCGCCACCACTCCGCCGCCCACCTGATCCACTGGGCACTGCGGCGCACGCTCGGCACCCACGTGCGGCAGGCCGGCACCTCCAAGACGCCCGACCGGATGCGCTTCGACTTCTCCCATTTCGAGGCCCTGAGTCCGGAACAGCTGCGCGAGGTCGAGCGCCTCGTGAACGAGCGCGTCATCGAGAACGCCAAGGTCGAGGCCTACGAGACCGACTTCGACCGCAAGCCCGAGGGCACGCTCGCGTTCTTCGGCGAAAAGTACGGCAAGGTCGTCCGCGTCGTGGACATCGGCGGCTACAGCCGCGAGCTCTGCGGCGGCACCCACGTCGCCGCCACCGGCGAAATCGGCCTCATCAAGGTCGTCGCCGAGATGGCCATCGCGGCCGGCACCCGGCGCATCGAGGCGGTGGCCGGCGCCCCGGCGCTGGACCTGCTGGCGACGCGGGACGCCGCCCTCGGCACGGTCAACGCACGCCTCAACGCGGGGGCGCACGACGTCGTGCAGAAGCTCGACTCCCTGCTCGCCCACCAGCGTGAACTGGAGAAGCGCCTCCGCGCCCACGAGCAGCGGGCCGCCGCCGCCCTCGCGGCGGAGCTGGCCGCCCGCGCCGTGGAGCGCGACGGCCTGCGCCACGTCTCCGCGGTCGTGACCGCCGAGAATCCGGAAGCCCTCCGCACCCTCGGCTCCCAGGTCCTCGGCCTGATCGGCGAGGGTGTCGTGCAGCTTGGCGCGGTCCTCGGGGATAAGGCCAGCCTGGTCGCCTACTGTTCCCCGCGCGCGATCGCCGCCGGCCACCAGGCGGGCAAGATCATCGCGCAGCTGTCCGCGCGCATCGGCGGCAAGGGCGGCGGCAAGCCGGACTTCGCGATGGGCGGCGGCAAGGACGCCGCCAAACTGGCCGAGGCCCTCGCCGGACACGGTTCATGATCCTCGACCTGCGCCCGCTGGCCCACGACCTGGCGCAGCGCGCCGGGGACCTGCTGCCTCCCCTCCCCGACCGCCCCGCGGCCCGGCGGGAGCTGCTGGACGAGCTCGAGCTGGAATACCCGGCGCTGGGGCCCGCGGAACGGGCGCAGGTCGCGGACTGGGCGCTCGCGCTGCTCGAGGACGAGGACTTTTTCGGCATCGAATACGTGGGCGACGCCTTCGCCGGTTCCGCCGCCGCCGATGAGGTGGATTGAGGCCCGCCGCCGCGCCCCGGGGGGCGCGCGGGACCGGTCCAGCCGCTAAGTAATCCCCGCGCGGGGGAGCCCGGACGGTACCCAGCCCGGCTTTCCATCTGTGGGTAGGCCCTCGGCTTGTTGTCCCGGATGCGGGGCGGACAATCACCGCATGGAATCCGTGCTCAACCTTTTCCGCGAGACCGCCGCCGTCATCACCCTCTGGCGCCTCGATCTGGCCGTGTTCCTCGGGATCGCCCTCGGGATGGCTTTCCGTCACACGCGCCTTCGCCGGCGGGAAAGTCCGGATGTCCCCGCGCCCCGGCGCAGCCGGATGCTGCTGCTCCTGATCCCGCTGCTCGGACTGGGCGCGGCGGAAGGGGCGACGCACCTGATGGCGGGCCTCCCCGTCCTGAAGAGCCTCGGCCTGCGCGCGCTGCTGCTGGTCTTCACCGGCTGGCTGTTCCACGAGCGGCTCGCGCGCGCCCGGGTCCGCGGCAAGGTCGAGCAGCTGAGCGCGCACGCGACGGGGCTCGCGGCGGAGCTGGAAAAGACCCGCGCCGGCGTCGCCAGTGCCGACCGCAGCAAGCAGGAGTTCCTCTCGCTGGTCAGCCACGAGCTCTGCACCCCGATCACCGCGATCGGCGGCCTGACGCGCGCCCTGGGCGAGGCGGGCCTGTCCCCGGAGGCGCGAAACCTGGTCGAGCACCTTGCCCGGGAGGAAGTGCGCCTGGCGGGGCTGATCGATGATCTTCTGGATTTCGTGCGGCTGGAAAGCGGCCGCCTGGAGCTCCGCCGGGCCCCCTTCTGCCCGGTGGAAGCGGCGCGGCAGGCCCTCGGCGGGGTTGCCGCCACCGCGGAAGCCAAACATCTGGAGCTGCGCTTCGAGGCCCAGTTCTCCGAACCCTTGCAGCTCGAGGGCGACGAGGCGCGCTACCGCCGCATCCTCGGCGCCCTGCTGGACAACGCCGTCAAGTTCACGCCCAAGGGCACCGTGTCAGTCCTGATGTCCTGGGCGGAGCCGCAGCGTTCGGGTGGCCGGGGGCGGCTGTGCATCAGCGTGGAGGACACGGGTCCGGGGATTCCCTCCGCTCAATTGGAGCGTCTCTTCCATCCCTTCGGCACGCTCAATCCGGCGCACAACCGCGAACACCGCGGCTGCGGGCTGGGGTTGGCGGTGAGCCGGCGGCTGGTGCAGCTGATGGGAGGCACCCTCACCTGCGAAAGCCAGCCGGGGAAGGGATCGCAGTTCCGCGTGGAGTTGCCGCTCCCGCAGGCCGCCGCCGCGAGCGCGGCCCCGGTGCAGCTTCAGGGCCGGGGGCGCATTCTGGTCGTCGATGATCTGGAGGCCAACCGACTCGTGGTCTGCCTCGGCCTGCGCCGGCACGGATTCGAGGCCGAAGCCGTCGCCAGCGGCGAGGAGGCCCTCGCCAGCCTCGCGCACACGCGGTACGATGCCGTCCTGCTCGACATCCATATGCCGGGGATGGGCGGCTACGAGACCTGCCGCCGCATCCGCCAAATGGAGGCGGGCGGGCGTCGCACCACCGTGATCGCGCTCACGGCCAGCATCTCGCGCCAGACCTTCGGGCGCTGCGTGGACGCCGGGATGGACGCGCAGTTGCAGAAACCCCTGGATTTAGAGCGGCTCTGCAAGCTGATCACCGATCGCCAGGCTGAGAGCGAGGCGCCGCGGCCAAACCGGCGCTGACGCCACCGTTCAGCCGCCACCCTCCGGCCGGGTACCCCGCGACTGCTCCCAGACCGGCAGCGCCGAAGGCAAAAAGGCCTCGAGGTCGGCGATCCGCCGCTCATCCGCGGGATGGGTGGAGAGGAAGGCGGGCATCCGGGGGCCTTGCGCGGCCGCCTGCTTGCGCGCCGCCATCTTGCGCCAGAAGGAGACGGCGCCCCGCGGATCGTACCCCGCGCGCGCGGCGTAGAGCATCCCCATCCGGTCGGCCTCGGTCTCGTTGGCCCGGGAGTGCGGCAGCACGCGCAGCAGCGTGGTGCCGCCGCCATAGGCCAGCGCGAAGAGGTCGCGCATGCGCGGGTCATTGCTGTTCGCCTCCACCGCGAGGGAGCCCGCGATGCCGACGCCGGCGATCACCATCGCCTCGGACATCCGCTCCGCGCCGTGGCGCGCCACGACGTGTCCGATCTCGTGCCCCATCACCGTGGCCAGCTCCGCGTCACTCTCCGCCAGCTCCAGCAGTCCCGTGTACACCCCGACCTTGCCGCCCGGCAGCGCGAAGGCGTTCAGCTCCTTCGATTCGAAGACGACGAATTCCCACCGGGCCCCCGGCAGCGCCTCGCCCACCACGCCCGCGATCCGCTCCCCCACGCGTTGCACCCGGGCCATGGCCCCGGCATCGGAGGACACCGTCTCCTTTTGACGGATCTGCTGGAAGGACTGGGCGCCCAATTGCGCTTCCTGGCCCTGCGAAAGGAGCACCAGGGAGCGGCGGCCCGTGACGGGGTTGGTGTAGCAGCCGGAGAGCAGCAGCAGAGCGGCGAGGAGCGGAAGGCCGATGTGCGGATTCATGGGGGAGAAACGCGGGCGCGGGAACCGTGGACGAAGGCGACGGTAATGCAAACCGGTTCAGGGCCGTTGTGGGCCGTGGGCCCGCGACCAGAGGGCGTGCACCGCGACCCCTGCGGCCATCAGGCAGAGTCCGCCGGCCGCGGCGGCCGCGTCGCCGGCAAAGCCGCTCGCCAACCCCGCGACCACGTAGACCAGCATCAGGAGCACCGGCCAAGGGTAGAAGGGCATCGCGAACACGGCGGGACGGCCCCGGCGGCGGGCGAGGATCGCCGCGAACGCCACCAGCCCGTAGATGGGCAGGAAACCGAGGATCATGTACCGCGTTAGCCTCTCGAACCCACCGCCGGAGGCGATGTAGGTCGCCGTCAGCCCCCCGTACGCCAGGGTCGCGACCCACGGGGTGGCCCAAACCGGGTGCACCCGTGCCGCGATCCGGAAGAACTGCCCCTCCTCCGCCAGCGCGAAAAGGATCCGCGGGTTGCAGAGCAGGGAACTGAAGACGGTGCTCGCCGCGCTGCAGGCGACGAAGATCGTCACCACCCGGCTCGCCTCGGCCCCGAGCACGCGCTCCATGGCCGTGGCGGCGAGCGCTGGCGTGGCCGCCACCTGGGCCGGCGACAACGCGTGGAGGAACCCGGTGTTCACGGCGAGGTAGACCGCCAGGATGATCCCCATGCCCAGCATGGTGGCGCGCGGCAGGTTCCGCGCCGGATCCCGGACCTCCCCCGCCACCAGCGCCAGCCCGTCCCACCCGTCGTAGGCGAACATCGTCGCCACCACCGCCAGCCCGAAGCCCACCCAGAGGGAGTCGGGAACCGGCAGCGCGGCCGGCGCGGCCCCCGGAACCACGGCGCCCTCGCCCGCGAAACAGAGCACCACCACCGTGCCCAGGGCGCTGACCTTAAAGATCCCCACCCCGCCCACGATCCGCGCGACCAACCGCCCCGAACGCATCGCCAAGAGCGTGATGCCACCCACCCACGCCACCCCCACCGCGGTCTGCACCCCGGCGGACCAACCCAAGATCGCCCCCAGATTCCGCACGCTGACGAGCGTGATGGCCGCCGTCGCGAGCGGCGCCAGGAACAGCGCGGTCCAGCCGTAGACGAAGGCCGCCCGCGGGCCGTAGGCCTCGCGCAGGAAAACCGTGGTTCCACCCGACCGCGGGGTCCGCGCCGCCAGTTCCGCCATCACCAGCGCCCCGCACACCGCCACCACCGCGCCGACCAGCCACGCCGCGTAGCCCAGCGCGACCGAGCCCGTGTTGCGCAGCACGACGCCGGGGGACTGCAGGATGCCCACCCCGATCGTGTAGGTGACGAGCAGCAACGCGCCGTTCCAGACGCCCAGGTGACGCGGCAGGCGACTCGGGTCCGGGGTGGCGGACGGGGTGGGGTCCATCGCCCGCAACCTGCCGGCCGCGATCCCGGGCTCAAGGCCAATTCCCTGCCCCCACAATTGACGTTGGCGCCGCCGCGGCCCGCCGCCTCAATCACGCCATGCAAACCCGGCAACTCGGACCCTCCGACCTGAACCTGACCCCGCTCGGCTTCGGCGCGTGGGCCATCGGCGGCGGCGGGTGGGCTTTCGGCTGGGGCGGCCAGGACGACCGCGACAGCATCGCGGCGATCCACGAGGCCCTCGACACGGGCATCAACTGGATCGACACCGCCGCGGTCTACGGCCTCGGCCATTCCGAGGAGGTCGTCGCTCGCGCCTTGGACGGCATGCGGGACCGCCCCTACGTCTTCACCAAGTGCGGCCGCGTCTGGAACGACCAGCGCGAGGTCGGCAAATGCCTCCGCGCCGCCAGCGTGCGCCGCGAATGCGAGGCGAGCCTGCGGCGCCTGCGC
The DNA here is from genome assembly GCA_049428505.1 of Opitutaceae bacterium. Taxonomy (GTDB): domain Bacteria; phylum Verrucomicrobiota; class Verrucomicrobiia; order Opitutales; family Opitutaceae; genus ER46. The sequence goes on from JBMTAG010000029.1 coordinate 33,870, forward strand.
GTCGAGACGATCGACCTCTACCAGATCCATTGGCCGGAACCCGACGCCGAGATCGAGGAGGGCTGGGCGGAAGTAGCGAAGTTACGGCAGGAGGGCAAGGTGCGCTGGATCGGCGTCTCCAACTTCAACGTGGCCCAACTCCGCCGCGCCGCCGCCATCGCGCCCGTCTGCTCCCTGCAGCCTCCGTATTCCCTGCTGCGCCGGGACATCGAGCCCGAAATCCTCCCCCACTGCCAACGCGAGGGCATCGGCACGCTCGTTTACTCCCCGATGCAATCGGGACTGCTGACCGGCGCGTGGACGCACGAACGACTCGCCGCCCTGCCCGCCGATGACTGGCGCCGGGAAAAGAACCGTCATTTTCAGGAACCGCTGTTCTCTCGCAATCTGCGCTGCGTCGAACTCCTGCGCGAGATTGGCCGCCGTCACACCGCCACTCCCGGCCAGGTCGCTCTCGCATGGACGCTCCGGCATCCTGGCGTCACTGCCGCGATCGTCGGCGCCCGCCGGGCCGGTCAGATCCGCGAACTGATCCCCGCGGCCGACCTCAGTCTTGAGCCCACTGACCTAGCGGAGATCGACCACTTCCTCTCCACCAACCCGGAGTGAGCCCAAGCGACTGGCATTTCATTGCCAGTCAATAAGGTTACATCACCCGAGCCCAACCCGCGGGGGATTGTAAATTTCTTATCAAACACTGAAATGGCCGAATACCCGCTGGACGAGGGGCGGGAATTACGTGCCCTTCCGGCGGTATTTCCACGCAGGGCTGACGCCCCCCTCACCGCCCGTCCCTTTCCGCGCCGATGAATCCGAACTCCCCTACCCCCGTCCCCTCGCCCGTTGGGCGTCGCTCTTTTTTGGGCAGCCTCGGCGCGCTCGCCGCCAGCACGACCTTCGTCCCGACCCCGGCTGCGGCCAACCAGCCCGAGGAAGTCGCCTTTCAGAATCTGCTGCGCAGTCTTCCTCGGACTCGACGCGGCAACGCCTTGCAGATTCGGATCAAGGCCGCGCAGGAGTTACTGGCTGGCATCCCGCCCGTCGAGCACCCCGTCAATTCCGACGAAAGCCTGCCCGGCTTTCCGGGCAGCTTTTCGAAAGCGCTCCCTCACGACGCGGCGGGTCGCGTCCTGCCGGCGGCATATGCGGCCTTGCAATTGGCGTGTAGCACCGGGGCCGAAGCCGATTTCGCCGCCGTGCCGCTGGGGGGCGCCGTAAAGCTCGCCAATCCCCAGGCCGGCTGGAGTTATCTGATGGAGGGATGCGATCCCTTCGACCTCGCGATGCCCGCAGCCCCCGCCTTTTCCTCGGCGGAGACGGCCGGCGAGATGGTGGAATGCTACTGGCACGCCGTCCTGCGCGATGTCCCGTTCGCCGACTACACGTCCTCCAGTCTGGTGCTCGACGCCTGCGCGGACCTCTCCCGCCTGAGCGACTTCCGCGGGCCCAAGTTCGGCAGCACGGTCGTTCCGGACACCTTGTTCCGGGCCAGCACCGCGGGGAACCTCCGCGGGCCCTACATCTCGCAATTCCTGGTCAAGCCGATCCCGACCGGTCCCATCACCTACGAGCAAAAGTATCCCGTGCCCGCGCCCGGAGTGGACTTTCTGACGGCCGAGGCGGACTGGCTGTCGGTCCAGAACGGTACTCCCCGCTCCGGCCCGGCGGTCAGCGGACCCGTCTACTTTCGCAACGGCCGTGATCTGGGCGAATTCGTCCACAAGGATTATTCCTATCAGGCCTTCCTCAACGCGGCCCTCATCCTGCTGGCCGGCGGCACGCGCCGCAATCCGGGCAACCCGTACCTCACGAAGACCGCCGAAGCGCCGTTCGCCACCTTCGGCGGGCCCCACATCCTCGATCAGGTCGCCCGCATCGCCGTGGATGCCCTGCGGGCCGCGTGGACCCAGAAGTGGGCCTTCCACCGCCGGCTGCGCCCGGAGGAGTACGCCCAGCGGGTGCACCGCCGCCTGACGTCCGACGAGCCGTATGCGGTCCACAGTGATGTCCTCAGTTCCCCCGTGCTGGCCGAAATCTCGCGGCGGCAAGGGTCCTACCTCTTGTCCCAAGCCTACGCGGAAGGCTGCCCCACCCACCCGGCCTACCCTTCGGGCCACGCCACCATCGCGGGCGCCTGCGTCACCGTCCTGAAGGCCTTCTTCGATTCCAACGCGGTCATCAGCAACCCTGTGGTCGCGAGCCGGGACGGCACGGCCCTGCTGCCCTATACCGGCCCGGCGCTCACCGTCGGCGGCGAACTCAACAAGCTCGCGGCGAACATGGCGATCGGCCGGAACTTTGCCGGCGTTCATTGGCGCTCGGACGCGATCGAGGGGATCCTGCTCGGGGAACAGGTGGCGCTCGAGTACCTGCGCTGCAGCGATTTCATGTGGAACGAGACGTTCGCCGGCAGCGCCCTGGTGACCTTCACGGGCGCGCAGGTGACCGTCTGATCCCGGCCACGCTCTGCCGCCGACCACCGCGGGCCCGCCGGGCCCGTCCGGGG
>JBMTAG010000030.1:0-36263 GCA_049428505.1 Opitutaceae bacterium
CCCATGCTTCCCGCTGGTTTTTCCGGAATCCGGACCTGACCCCTTCTTGGTTGCGGGACCACACCCGCCCCGCGTGTGCTGGCGGGAAACCCCTTTCCCGATGCGCCTCCGTTCCCCGTTTCCGTGCCGGCTCTTGGTTCTGCTCGCGGCCCTCGTGCCCCTCGCCGCCGCGGCCGCCCCGGGGCGCATCGTCGGCACGGTGGTCAACCAGGCCACCGGCGACCTGCTCGCCGGCGCCCGCATCCAACTGGAGGGCTCGGCCGCCGAGGCCGAGAGCGACCGCGAAGGCACCTTCGTCCTCCCGGCCCCCGCGGGTCCGGCCGTGGTCCTGGTTTCCTTCGCCGGACTCGAGCCCCTGCGCCGACCCGTGGTCGTCCCGGCCGGCGGAGAGGTGCGGGTCGACGCCGCCCTCACCGCCGCCGTCTACCAGTTGGAGCGGGTCACCGTCAGCGGCCTCCGCGAAGGCCAGGCCCTCGCCCTCCAGCGCCAGAGCCAGGCCGAGAACCTCAAGTCGGTCGCCGCCAGCGACTCCTTCGGCAACCCCGCCGCCAATCCCGGCGAACTCCTGATGCGCCTGCCCGGCGTTGCCGTGAACACGGTCTCCGGCGAGGCCGTCGAGATTTTCCTCCGCGGCATGGGCACCAGCTTCATCGCCCTGATGAGCGACGGCAACGCCCTCGCGTCCTCCGTCGGCACGTCCTCCAGCCGCGACTTCCAGCTCACCGCCCTCGACACCGGCAACATCGAGTCGGCCGAGATCGTGCGCGCGCCGACCCCCGACCTGCCGGCGAACGCCATCGCCGGCTACCTGAACTTCGTCACGCGGCGCGGCTTCGACCGCCGCGGGCGCCGGGTCGAGCTGACCGTGGGGACGCGCTGGACCGATTTCCACGCCGGCCGCAGCCCGCACCGGGACCGGGCCGGGCTGGACCAGGTGGCGCTCTCGTACGCCGACGTGTTCAACGCGTTCGGGGGCCAGCGGAACCTCGGCGTCGCCTTCAACGTGAACCACCGCGCGGCGCCGACGCTGACGGACGCGGTGGGCGGCATCGGCGCGGCCGCCGCCGGGGCGGGGTACGTCCTGCCCACGGCCACCAATGGCCTGACCTCGCCGCTGCTGCGGGCCTTCGGCTCCGGTGAGACCCACGCGCCCACCCGCAAGCAGGGGGTCGGCCTCAACCTCGATTACAAGCTGGCCGGCGGCGCCGTGCTCTACCTGCGCCAGACGCTGAACCTCAACGTCACCCCCGACCAGTCGACGGTCTACCGCCAGGCCACCTCGACGGCGGCGGCCGTCGCCAGCTTCGAGCCGGGCAGCACCTATGAGTTCCAGCGCGCGCTGCCCCTCGCGGGCTCGCGCTCGGAAGTCTTTTCCGGGCAGACCCGGAAGAAGGCCGTCACGTATGCGGGCTCGACCGGCTTCGAGCTGCCCTTCGCCGCCGGCGCGGGACGCTTCACGGTCGACGCCAGCTTCTCCCGGGCGACCACCTGGTACCCGATCCACGCGGACCTGACCGCGGACGTGACGGGCATCGGCTGGCAGGTGGACCGCCGGGGGCGGCCGTCCTGGTATCCGGCGTTCACCCAGACCGCCGGTCCGTCGATCTACGATCCGGCGAGCTACACCCCGCGCACCTACATCCGCCGCACCTACCGGGCGCCCGCCGAGCGGTACGGCCTGCGCGCCGACCTGCGCCGCGACGTGGCGACCATCGTGCCCGCTTACCTGAAGTTCGGCGTGCGCCTCGAGGAGGACCGCCGCGAGCAGAACACGGATCTGCAGAACTACACCTACGCCGGCCCGCGCGGGATCGGCCCCTTCCTCGGCGTCCAATTCACCCAGGCCGCGGGCAACTATGGCCCGTACCCCTTCCTGCTCGCCCCCGGCTCGGGCGGCGAGCGCGACCTGGCGACGCGGCCGGACCTCTGGACGCAGACGGCCGCGGACGCCTACAACAGCGTGATCAGCACCCTGCAGGGCGATGCGCGTTTCCGGGAGCGGGTCGAGGCCGCGTACGGGATGGGCGGCTTCCGCGCGGGCTGGCTGCGCGTGGCGGGTGGCCTGCGGGTGGAGCGCACGGCCAACGAGGGCACCGCGTACCGGCGCAAGACCTCCGCGGCGGCGGGCACGACGTCCGTCACCTCGCTGCCGCCGGCGCAGAACGCGGCGCGGGCCCTCGCGCAGTTCGCGGCGGGGCGGGAGACCTCGGGCGGGGACTACGCGAACGTGTTCCCCGGCGTGCACTTCACGGCCGAGCCGTGGCGGCGGCTGCAGTTCCGCGCCAGTTACCACGCCTCCATCACGCGGCCGCCGGTGGCGAGCCTGTTGCCGACGACGAACGTCAACGACGACACCCGCCTCATCACCGCGGGCAACCCGGACCTGCGGCCCTACACCGCGGACAACTTCGAGGTCGCGGTGCAGCGGTACTTCGAGCCGGTCGGTTTGCTGGAGGTCAGCGCCTTCCTGAAGGAGATCTCCAACTACACGCGCTCCTTTGACACCGTCGTGGCGGCGGGGGCGGACAACGGTTTCGAGGGGCAGTTCGCGGGCTACACCCTGCGGCAGACGCGCAACGTGGGCGCGGCGCGGATCCGCGGGATCGAGCTCGGCTGGCAGCAGCAGTTCACCTTCCTGCCGGGCCCGTGGCGCGGGCTGGGGGCCTTCGCCAACTTCACCTATACCCAGGCGGAGGGCAGCTTTGGCGGCACCACGTTCCAGCGTCGCCTTGCCAACCAGCGTCCGCGGGCGGGGAATGCGGGCCTGTCGTACGTCGGCTTCGGCGCGCAGGTGCGCCTGTTGGCCAACTGGAACGACCGCTACTACCGCAGCGGCGACGGCACCGCGGCCGTGTACAGCGATCCCCGGCTGTTCCTCGACCTCAAGGCGCAGTACCGCGTGCATCGCCGCGCGGAGTTGTACCTCGAGGTGATGAACCTCACGGACGAGTTCAATCAGACCTTCGTCCGCGAGGGTGGCCTCAAGTACAACAGCCAGAAGCAGGGCACCCTCTACGCCACCGGCGTGAAGCTGACGTTCTGAGCGGGGGGGAGGTTGGTGGTGGCCGCGGCTGCAGCCGCGGAGGCGGACGGGTGGGCTTTCCGGTTTCCTGAGGGAAATTCGCCGTCGCAGGCGGTATTTCCGTCGTAGTCCGTGGCAACTGCCGCGGCCACATCTTTGCCGCGGCGGCGGCTACGTCACTTCCACCTGGTCGGCGGGCGCGGCGAGGACGAGGGCGTCGCCGTACGCCAGGCCCGGGACCAGCGGCAGCAGCAATTCGAGCACGTCCGGCGTCTGGAAGTGCTCCGGCTTGGTCTCGGGGTGCGGATGGTAAATCCAACCGGCCAAGGGCGGCTCGCCGGGACGCCGCAGGTGCACGTCGGCGAACGAGAAATCCTCCGCCGGCTCCACGGGATGCCACCGCACGGCCCGGAAGGTGTGGCGCGGGGTGCGCAGCCGCCACGCCCGCGGCGCGATGCTCACGTTGATCGTCCCCGGGTGCAGGGCCGACAAATCGAGCCCGCGGGCCAGGAAGTGCGGGCGCTGCATCGCCACGGTGCCGCCCGGGAACCGCGGGTCGCCGTTACGCCCCGAGGCGACGCCGTGGCCGCGCACGACGCGGGCGGAAAAGGTCGGCCAAGCGGACGGGGGCGCGGCGGGAGTCACGGTCCCGGGATGGCCGGGCGAGGGGAGCGCGTCCAGCCCGCGCCGGGCGTGTTTTTTGTTAGCCCCCCCCCCCCCCCCCCCCGGGGGGGGGGGGCCCCCCCCCCCCCGCGGCGCCGCGCCCCCTTCGCCGATGTCCCTCATCCTGTTCCTGGCCGTCTCCGCGGCCGTCCTCCTCCTCGCCTACCGGATCTACGGCCGGATCCTCGCGCGCTTCCTTCAGCTCGACGACGCCGTCCCGACGCCGGCGCACACGAAGCGCGACGGTCTCGACCACGAGCCGGCGAGCCGCAACTGGCTCCTGCCCCAGCACTTTTCCGCCATCGCGGCGGCCGGCCCGATCGTGGGCCCGATTTTGGCGGCGACCTACTTCGGCTGGCTGCCCGCGTGGCTCTGGATCCTCTTCGGCGCGATCTTCATCGGTGGCGTGCACGACCTGACGACCCTCGTCGCCTCGGTGCGGCACGACGCGAAGTCGATCGCCGAGGTGGTGCGCCGCCACATGAACCGGCGTTCGTACCTGCTGTTCCTCGCCTTCATCTGGATCTCACTGGTCTACGTGATCATCGCCTTCGCGGACGTCACCGCGGGCACGTTCGTCCAGAAGGCCTCGGTGGCCGATGCGGCCGCGCCCGGGCCGGCGGTGGCGACGTCCTCCATCCTCTACCTGATCCTGTCCGTCGTGATGGGCCTGTGCATGCGCAAGTTCGGCCTCGGGGAGGGGAAGGCGCAGCTGATCTTCCTGCCGCTGGTGGTGGTCGCGATTTTGGCGGGTCCGTACCTGCCCTTCGACCTCGGGGCCCTCACCGGCTCCACCCGGCCGCAGGTCCTCTGGGACCACGTGCTGCTGGGCTACTGCTTCTTTGCCGCGCTCTCTCCGGTGTGGCTGTTGATGCAGCCCCGCGGCGCCCTCGGCGGCTACTTTCTCTACGTGATCGTGATCGTCGGCGTGCTGGGCACGGTGATCGGCGGCCTCTCGGGCCAGCTGACGATCGCCGCCCCCGCGGTCTCCACCGCCCACTTGTTCGACTTCAACGGCCCGACCCCGCCCCTGCTCCCGATCCTCTTCATCACCATCGCCTGCGGCGCCTGCTCCGGCTTCCACTCGATCGTCGCCAGCGGCACCACCTCCAAGCAGCTCGACCGCGAGACCGACGCCAAGCCCGTCGCCTACGGCGGGATGCTCCTCGAGTCGTTCCTTGCCTGCATCAGCCTCGTGACGGTGATGATCCTCGCGAAGCCGTCCGGCCGCCCCGACCTCACCTACGCGGACGGCGTGGCCGTGTTCATGAACCAGGCCACGTTTGGGCTGATCTCCGTCGATGTCGCCCGCCAATTCGGGCTCCTCTGCTTTGCGACGTTCGTCTTCGACACCCTCGATGCCTGCACGCGCCTCGCCCGCTACGTCCTGCTGGAACTCACGGGCTGGCAGGGGAAGGCCGGGATGGTCGCGGCGACGCTCCTCACCCTCGCCGGTCCCGCCATCGTGGTCGCGCTGCCCCCCGCGGTGGTCGGCGGCCAACAGGTCCCGGTCTGGCGCGCCTTCTGGAACCTGTTCGGCACCTCGAACCAGCTCCTCGCCGCCCTCGCCCTCCTCGGGGTCACCGTCTGGCTCAGCCGGAAGGGCCGCTCCGTCTGGTACACGCTCGGGCCCACGCTGTTCATGCTCGCGATGACGATGTGGAGCCTGGTGATTTCGGTACAGGTGCACCTGGGCCGCGTCGCGGCGGGCACGGTGGCCGCCGTCCACCACGTGGAGTTCGCGGTGGTGATGCTCCTCGCCGGGATGGCCGTCTGGCTGGTGGCCGAGGCCCTGCTGCTCGCCCGCGAGCCCCGCCCGCCCGCCTCTCCCGTCGCCCCGCAGCCCGGCGCGGCCTGACCGGGACTACGCTCTGGGTTTGCCACGGGCCGGCGCGCGGCGCTTCCTGTGGCGGTCCCCCTTTCGCCCGTGGCCTCGTCCCGTCGTCCCTCCTCCCGTTCCCTGCCCCGCTCCGGGCGCGCCGTCGTCGACCACGGCTTCGTGCCCGTGCGGGCCAAGCTGATCGAGGTCGCGGCCTTCCTCGACCGCGTCGAGCGGTACGCGGTGGCGGATGACTTCCGCTGCGCCGCCCTGCGGCGGGCGGCGGCCCTGCTGGTCGACGGCCGGCCGGCACGGGCGCGGCGGATCCTGGAACAGCTGAGCGACCCGACCACCCGACCCGACGCCGTCTCCACCGGCAAGGCGGCCTTGGGCGCCTGGGCTGGCCAACCCTCTTCCGCGAAACGGAAGGCCTGACGACCATGCGCTACATCGAGCCCCACGGCCACATGGTGAGCCGGACGACCGACGATTATCAGGCGATGGTGACCGCCGGCTGCCAGGCCGTCTGCGAGCCCGCCTTCTGGGCCGGTTTTGACCGCGGTTCGGCGGCCGGCTTCCGCGACTACTTCCGGCAGCTCACCGAGTACGAGCCGGCGCGGGCGGCGAAATTCCTCCTGCCGCATTACAGCTGGCTCTGCCTCAACCCGAAGGAGTCCGAGGACCTCGGCCTCGCCCGCGAGGTGCTCGCCCTGATCCCGGAGTTCCTCGGCCGCCCGAACGTCCTCGGCATCGGCGAGATCGGGCTCAACCGGAACACCCGCAACGAGCTCCGCATCCTCGAGGAACACGTCGACCTCGCGGTGCGCCACGACCAGCTGATCCTCGTCCACACGCCTCACCTCGAGGACAAGCTGAAGGGCACGCGCCTGATCCTCGACCTCCTGCGCGGGCACGCTGGCGTGCGCCCCGGCCGGGTCATCATCGACCACGTCGAAGAACACACGATCCAGCAGGTCCTCGACGCCGGGTTCTGGGCGGGCATCACGCTTTACCCGGATTCCAAATCCTCCCCGCCGCGCGCGGTCGACATGCTGGAGATCTGCGGGCGCGAGCGCATCTGGCTCAACTCGGCGTGCGACTGGGGCGTGAGCGACCCGCTCGCCGTGCCGAAGACCGCGCTCGAGATGCGCCGCCGCGGGCACAGCGAGGATTTCGTGGACGCCGTGCTGTTCCGGAATCCCGTCCGCTTCCTCTCCCAGTGCCCGAAGTTCACCGTGCGGGCGGAGTCGGCGGGCTGAACGGACCCGCGCCGCGATGCGACTGCCGCAGGGCCACCACCTCGCGTACTGCACCAACGTCCACCGCGGGGAGACGTGGGCGGAGACCTTCGCCGCGCTCGAGCAGCACGTCCTGCCCCTGCGCCGCCGCGTCGCCCCCGGTGAGCCCTACGCGATCGGCCTCCGCCTCGGCCACCGCGCTGCCGCCGAGCTCGCGGTCCCCGCGGTGCGCGACGCCTTCCGCCGCTGGCTCGACGCGCACGGCTGCTACGTTTTCACGATCAACGGCTTTCCCTACGGCAGTTTCCACGGCACGCGCGTCAAGGAGCAGGTCTACGCGCCCGACTGGGCGACGCCGGAGCGGCTCGCGTACACCCAGGGCCTGTTCACCCTCCTTGCGGACCTCCTGCCTCCGGGCGTGGACGGGAGCGTCAGCACCGTGCCGGCGTCCTTCAAGGGGTTCATCGCCGCGGATTCGGCGCGCCGCCCGGCGATCTTCCGGCAGTTGACCGCCTGCGCCCGGTTCCTCGCGGACCTCGCGGCGCGCACCGGCCGCGACCTGCATCTGGGCCTGGAGCCCGAGCCGCTCTGCCTGCTGGAGACGACGGAGGAGACGGTGGCGTTTTTTGCGGAGTGGCGGGAACGGGAGCCGGCGGTCGACCGCGAGGGCCTGGGCCGTTTCGTGGGGGTGAACTACGATTGCTGCCACCTTGCGGTGGAGTTCGAGGAGCCGGCGGCGGCGTTGGAACGGCTGCGGGCGGCGGGCCTGCGCCTGAGCAAGCTGCACCTGAGTTCCGCCCTACGCGTGCCGGCGACCCCGGCGGGGCGCGCGGCCTTGGCCCCCTTCGCGGAGCCGGTTTACCTGCACCAGGTGGTCGTCGGCCGCCCGGAGGACGGCTCGGTGCGGCGGCGGTACGTCGATTTGCCCGACGCCCTCGCGGACGCGCGTCCGCCGGAGCCGGGCGAGGAGTGGCGGGTGCACTTCCACGTGCCGCTGCACGCGGCGCCGGGCGCGCCCTTCGCGGACACGCGCGACCATCTGCTGGGTGCGCTCGATTGGCTGCGGGCGCACCCGGGCGCGTGCACGCACCTCGAGATGGAGACGTACACGTGGGAGGTGCTGCCGCCCGCGCTGCGGCTGCCCCTGGGCGAGCAACTGGCGCGCGAATACGCGTGGACCCTGGGCGCGCTGGCGGAGCGGGGTTTGGCCCGGCCGGGCGCCGGCGCGGCACTCTGGGAGGACCGCCGGTGAGCGGGGCGGCCCCGGGGCGGTTCCGGGTGGCGCTCGATCTGGCGCGGGCGGGCAACTTTCCCTCCGTCGCGAGCAACGTCCTCGCGGCGCTCGTGCTCTCGGCGGGCGGGGCGTGGCCTGCGCCCCGGGAGTTTGCGCTGGCGTTGCTGGCCGGCCTCTTGGCCTACGCCGGTGGGGCGACCCTCAACGACGTGGCCGATGCCGCCTTTGATGCCCGCCATCGCCCGGGCCGCGCCATCCCCCGCGGGGCCTTGTCGCGGGGCGCGGCGGCGACCCTCGGCGCGGCGGAATTGCTCGCGGGCCTCGGCTTGCTGCTCGCCCTCGGCGCCGCGGGGTTCGCGGTGGCCGGCTTGGGCGCGGTGATCCTGGCGTACAATTGGCTCCACAAGCGCTGGGCGGGCTCCGTCGTGCTGATGGCGGGGTGCCGCGTGCTCTTGGCGCTCGCGGTGGCGACGCTGCCGGGGCACGCGCCCGGGCTGCTGCTGTGGGGCTGGCTGGGTGCGTTGGGCGCGTACATTGTCGGCCTGAGCCTGCTGGCCCGCCGCGAGTATGTCCCGGGAGCGCCGGCGGCGCGGTTGGGCGCGTGGGTGGGCCGGTTGCTCGCGTTCATTCCGTTCGTCGACGCGGCGATCCTCGTCGTCGCCGGGGCGCCGGGTGCCGCCCTCGCGTGCGCCGCCGCGGTCCCGCTCGGCCGCCTCGCGCAGCGGCACTTGGCGGCGAATTGAGGCGGAGGGGGGCGTCTGATGTGGCCGCGGCGGCAGCCGCGGACCGGCAGATCGATGTAGCCGGGGCGCGCCGCCCCGGGCCGACACCCTCCCGCTCAGGTCCCGTACAGCCGGTCCCCGAAGTCGCCGAGGCCCGGCAGGATGTACTTCCGGTCGTTCAGGCCCCGGTCGAGCGCGGCCGTGTGGATGCGGGTGCCCGGGTGCGCGCGCTCCACCGCCGCCACGCCCTCCGGCGCGCTCACGATCGAGAGCAGGCGCACGTCCGTGCCGCCGTGCGCCTTGACCACGTCCAGCGCCTGCACCGCCGAACCCCCGGTCGCCAGCATCGGATCCACCAAGAACACCGGCCGCCCCGCGAGCGGCGGCAGCTTGCAGTAATAACTCCGCGCCTGCGCCGTCTCGTGGTCCCGCTCCAGCCCGAGGTATCCGACGCTCACGTCCGGAAACAGCTCGGTGAACGGTGCCACCATCCCAAGGCCCGCCCGCAGGATCGGGATGATGACGAGCGGCTGGTGGCGCAGCACGCGCCCCGTCACCGGCTCCAGCGGCGTCTCGATCGCGCGCGGCTCGGTCGCCAGCTCCGCGGTCGCCTCGATCGCCAGCAGCAGGCTCAGTTGATGCGACAAGGTTCGGAACGTCGCCGGCTTGGTCGTGCGGTCGCGCAGGTGCGTGACGAGGTGCGTGGCGAGCGGATGGTCGAGGAGGTGGAGTGGCATCGGATTCAGGGGGCGAGCGTGAGCGTGTGGCGGGTTTTCCCCGGCAGGAACGGGCTCGGTTCCCCGCGGACCCACGCCGCGTGGCCGGCCCGGTAATACGGGGAGAGCGGGTGCCCGCTCTGGCCGCCCGGCACCTGCAGGATGCCCTCGGCCTCGCGCCCGGGCGCGACGACCAGGCGCTCGCTGGCGCCGTGCGACGGGGACTGGTAGCGCGGCAGATCGCTGTCGCCCGGCAGCGGGTCGGCGGGCAGGTCCAGCCAGCGGCCGACGAACGGCACGGCCGCGCTGAGCGGGTGGCGGATCGCGGCGCGGTTGCGGGCGCCCCAGGTGGCGGCGGCCGGATCGGAACCGAGGGTGGCCAGCGCCGCGGCGGTGTCGTCGGCGGCGGCCGTGAGCAGCTCGTCCCAGCTCGCGTAACGGGCCTCGAGCAGGTGCAGCGGGCGTTCGCGGAGGAGCGCCTGCAGGGCGGGTTCGAGCTGCAGCCGGCGCGAGTCGAAGTCCGGCATCGCCTCGACGCACGGCGCGAAGATCGGCCCGAGCGCGCGGCGCAGCACGGCCTGGCGGAACTCGCGCACGAGGCGGTAGCTGACGGCTTCGGGGCTGGCGCGGCCTTCCCAGGCCTCGGCCCGACGGCGCAACTCGGCCCGCGCGGGCTGCCCGGCCAACGCCGCGGGCGTCAGCACCGCCAGCAGGCGCGCGTGCCACGGCTGGAGGAACAGGGCCCGGTCATCGAGCTGCACGGCCAGCAGGTCCCGCGGGGTGGCGGCGGTGAGGCGCGCGAGGCCGTCGCGGATCTGGGCGGCCCGGGGCGGGGTCGCGTAGGCGCCGTCCCCGAGCCGCGCGAGCGCCGCGCCGCCCACGTGGCGCTGGTTCGCCGACCAGAGGCGCCCCGGCAGGCTGGAATCGCCGCCCCGCAGCACGGGCACCTCCGCGGCTGGCAGGTAACCGTCCCAGCGGCGGTCGCCGAAACTCCAGGTGGACGGCAGGCGGCCGTCGTACCCGACGCGGCGCGGCAGCCGCCCGGCGATGGTCCAGGCGATGGCGCCGGCCCGGTCGCCGACGATCAGGTTCACGTGGGAAATTCCGGTGCGGTGGGCGCTCGCCACGGCCTCGTCGGCGGTGCGCGCCTGCTCGAGCTGGAGGAGCCCGAGGTTCATCGCCGCGGGATCATGGGCCACCCATTTGAGCACCAGCGGCCGTTCGCGGTGATTGCGTCCGACCACCGGACCCCAGACGGTCCACTCGTATTCCTCGGTGACGGGATCGCCGCCCCGCACGGTGATCGTCTCGCGGCGGCGTTCGACGCGGAGGAACTCGTCGCCGTGCCCCGGGGCCTTGTAGAGGTTGGGCGCGAGGGAGTTCGTCTCGACCGCGATCAGGTCCCCGCTGTCGACCTGCGCGTTGGTGAAGCCCCACGCGATGTCGCCGTTGCTGCCGGCGACGACGAACGGAGTGCCGGGCAGGGTGACGCCGGTGAGCGTGCGCCCGGCGAAGGCGAGGGACGCGCGGTACCAGATGGCAGGCACGGCGAGCGCGAGGTGCATGTCGTTTGCCACGAGGGCGCCGCCGCCAGCGGTGAGGGATCCCGCGAGGGCGAACGCGTTCGAGCCGGGGCGCAGTTCGGGATTCGGCGCGGGGAAGGGAAACGGGTCCGCGGAAGGCGCCTCCCGCCCCGCGAGTCCGGCCGCGGGCGCCGGGGGCAGCGCGCTGAGCGGACGCGCGCGGAGGTTGATCAGCTTGGGTCCGGGGATGGGCGGGAGCGGCGCGATCGTGCCGTCCAACGCGGCGTCGTCGGGTCCGACCAGCGGCGCGAGGAATGGCAGGACTTCCTCGCCGTAGGTGTCGCGCAGGGTCATCAGGCTCCGCTCGTAGCGGCCGGTGCTGTCCTGGAGGTCGAGGACGAGGCTGTAGCCGACGAGGAGGGTGTCCTCGGGGCGCCAGGGTTCCGGCGTGGAGCGGAGGGCGAGGTATTCCCAGGGGGAGGCGCCGAGGGCGGCGAGGCCGGCGTTGGCGCCGGCGGCGTAGGCCTCGAGGAGCGCGCGGTCGGCGGGGTCGAGGCCGGCGAGCACCTGGCCGGCGAGGCGGCGGAACCCGTGGCGGCGGGCGACGCGGTCGCGGGGCAGCGCACGGGCGCCGGCGAGGGCGGCGAGTTCGCCGGCGGAGGCGCGCCGCAGGAGGTCCATCTGGAAGAAGCGGTCCTGGGCGTGCAGCCAGCCGAGGGCGCGCGTGGCGTCGATGCGGTCGCGGGCGCGGATCGTGGGCATCCCGAGGTCGTCGCGTTCGACCGTCACCGGGGCGCCGAGGCCGGGGACGGAGGCGGTGCCGTCGAGGCGGGGCAGGCTGGAGCGCAGGTGGCCGCGGAACCAGAGGCCGGCCCCCACGGCGGCGACGAGGAGGAGGCCGAGGACGGCGGCGGCGAGGCGGAGGATCGTGGCGGCGACCGGGGGCATTCCCGGACCTTGGAAGGCCCCGCCCGGGGGCGCAAGGGGCGGTGTCAGCGCGGGCCGAGGCAGGCTCAAGCCAGTAACGGTTGAGGAGCGGGGCGACCTGCCCAACGGCCTGCGTCGGGCCGGGGAGCAGGGCCACAAAAGGCGCAAAGGTCGAAACCGCGGTCGGGGCCGTGCGTGGCGTCCATAGATGCCGCGGGGCTGAGGATCGGGAACCGCCTGAGGCGGGGGCTCGAGCGGAGGCGTTTCCGACTGCGCGGCCGTATCCCTGCGGGCTAAACCCCGGTTATCCGGATAAATCCGGCCTCAGCCGCGGCGCAGGCGGCCGAAGTACAGCCCGGTGGCGAGCGCGCCGAGCAGCCACGTCGGGAAGTTGATCCAGAGCTGGTGGAACGGCACCGGATAATTCCGGCAGGCCCAGATCACGGCCGCGTGCTTCACCGCGATCAGCACCCACGCGAGCAAGATCAGGCGCTCGGTCCGGGTGTCCCGCACCGGCCGGGCGTGGACGCGTACCTCCTCGATGAACGCCTGGCGCACCGCCTCGGGCGGCGGGGGCCGGCGCGTGATCACGTGGAAGAGATTGGCGAACATCTTTGGTCAAGGGAGGCGGTTGGTGCGCCATTGCAACCCTTCCGGCGGTCCCGGCCTGACAATGGAACCAAACGCGCCCAAGGTGCGTCCCTCCCGCGATGCCCGCGCCGCTCCTCCTCCTCGTCCTCCTTGCCGCCGCCGGCCTGCCGGCTGCGCCCGCGCCCGCGTCCCCTGCCCGCGTGCGCGTCGAATTCCGCGAACCCGCCGCCTTCATCGACGCCGCCGAGCGCTTCCCGGGCGACCCCCGCGACACCGGGCACCTCGAGCGCCTGCGCGACCACCTCGTGCGCGCCGCGGAACCCCGGCTCCCGGCCGGCCACCGCCTCGAGGTCACCTTCACCGCGGTCGACCTGGCCGGGGAGTTCGAGCCGTGGCGCGGGCCCCAGTGGGGCGACGTGCGCATCATCCGCGACCTCTACCCGCCCCGCCTCGGGCTCGAATTCCGCCTCGTCGACGCCGCCGGCCGCGTCGCCCGCACGGGCCGGCGCGAGCTCTCCGACCTCGCGTTCCTCATGAAGCTCACCGGCGGTTTCCGCGACGATCCCCTCCGGCACGAGAAGGCGCTCCTCGACGACTGGCTCCGCGCCGAGTTCCCGGGCCGTTGACGCCGTGTCCGCCCCCGCCGTCGCACCCCCGGCCGCCCCCGCCCCCGCGCGCCTCGACAAGTGGCTGTGGATGGTCCGGATCTTCCGGACCCGCAGCTTGGCGGGCGACGCGTGCCGGGCCGGCAGCGTCGCGGTGAACGACGTTCCCGCGAAGCCCGCGCGCGAGGTCCGCCCGGGGGAACGCATCTCCGTGCGGGACGGCCTCCTCACGCGCACGTTGCTGGTGGTGGCGTCGCCGCGCGGGCGGGTGGCGGCGCGGTGGGTGCCGGACTTCTGCACCGAAACGACCCCGGAGAGTGAGCGGACGAAGGCGCGGGAGGCGGGCGTGCAGCAGGTGCTGGCGCGGGAGAAGGGCAGCGGCCGCCCGACCAAGCGCGACCGCCGGTTGCTGGACCGCCTGTTCGAGTAACCCGGGAAAAGCATCGCGGCCGGCGTCCCGCGGACGTTGGCTCGCGGGATGAACGTCTTCTCGAAGTTCGAGACGGAGCTGGCCGTGCGGCCGGACGACATCGACCTGTACCAGCACGTGCACAGCACGCGCTATCTGGACTACGTGCTGGCGGCGCGCTTCGAGCAGATGGAGCGCCACTACGGGATGTCGATGCAGGCGTTCGCGGAGCGCGGCCTCGGGTGGTGGATGGCGACCGCGTCCATCGCGTACAAGCGGCCCCTCGGCTGGGGCGACCGGATGGTGGTCCGTTGCTGGATCGAGCATTTCACCGAGACCGGGTGCCGCGTGGCGTTCGAGATCGAGAAGCTGCCGTTGCGCAAGCGCGTGTGCGACGGCGCCTGCGACTACACGCTCGTCACGCTCGCGACCGGCCGTGCGACGCCCATCCCGGAGGACGTGCGCGCGAAGTATTCGATCTGAACTGCGGTGGCGGTGGTGGCCGCGGCCACACCGGACCGCGGCCGCCGCGGGCTCATTCCCCGGTCTTGGCCTTGCCCTTCGCCCGCGGCGTCTCGCGGGGCGGGGCGGGCGGGGTCAGCCCGTCGCCGGGCTGGTCCCGGAAGCGGAAGGGATCGTCGTGGCGCCGCATCTCCGCGAGCAGCAGCGCCTGCAGCTCGCGGAGCTTCGCCGCATGGCGCGGGTCGCCCGCGAGGTTCACCTGGTGCGGGGCGGGGCGGCGGCCGGTCAGCGCGACCACGGCGGGGTCGTGGTGCGCGGCGAGGAACTCGGCGGGATTCTCGCGGAGGTTGAAGAGCTGGAGCTCGCGGACCTGGCCGTCGAGGACCTCGTGCTGGACGAGCTTCCAGTCGCCGTGGCGGACCGCGCGGATGCCGGGGCGGGTGCCGCCGCAGTAGACGCCGTAGAGGGTGTCGCGGACGGTGGCGGCGCGGCCCTCGAGCACGGGGCGGAAGCTGCGGCCCTCGTTGGTGGCGGGGGCGGGGATGCCGGCGAGGTCGCAGTAGGTGGCGAGGAGGTCGGTGAGGTAGACGTTGCCCTGGGCGCGGGAACCGGGGCGGATGCCCGGGCCCTGCACGAGGAGCGGCACGCGCCACGTGTGCTCGTAGAGGTTCTGCTTCCCCTGCAGGCCGTGGCGGCCGATGGCCATCCCGTGGTCGGCGGTGTAGAAGACGTAGGTGTGCTCCAGCTCGCCCAGCGCCTCGAGCCGGCGGAGGACGCGGCCGAGCTGGGTGTCGATGTTCTCGCTGCAGGCGAATTGCCGGCCGATCTCGTTGCGGATCGTGGCGGGATCGCGCCGTTCCCAGACGCCGCTGACGGCGACCTCGTCGCGCAGGCCGGGGTGGCCGTGGGGGAACGGGTGCGCGGGCAGGTAGTTCGCGGGCAGCGGCGGCTGGCGCGGGTGGGCCGCGGGAGGTTGCGCGGGATCGGTGTGGTTGGTCGCCCCGTAGTGCGCGAGCAGCTCGGGCTTGCCGTCGCGGGTGTCGTGCGGGTGGGAGAAGCCGAAGTGGATGAGGAACGGCCGCGCGTCCTTCGCCGCCACCCGCTCGTCGAGGTAGGCCAGCACCTGTTCCGCGTGCCAGGCGGAGCCGGAGGCGTCGTCCCCGCCGCGCTTGGTGGCGTCGCGGCGCACCTGGAACAGGCGGTTCGCGGCCTCGTAGCTGTTGCCCACCTTGCAGGTCCGCATCGTGGCGTAACCCGCGCGGTTGAAGACCGCGGCGAGGGTGTGGTTCGGGAGGTCGGGCGGCACCAGCGCGGGGTTGCCCGCGTGGGGGTTGGCGCCGCGCCCGTTTCCGTCCGGGATGTGCCACACCGTGCGCCCGCTCATCATCATGTGCCGGGAAGGCGTGCAGACGCCGCCGACCCACGCGCCCATGTGGTAGGCCCCGTCGATGACCATCCCGCGGGCGGCGAGGCGGTCCAATTCCGGGGAACGCAGGATCGAGGCGGGGTCGTAGGTCTTCAGATCGAAGGGCGACTGGTCGTCGACCACCACGATCAGGAAATTTGGTCGCCGGGCGGCGGCGGCTCCCTTCGCGACGGGCAGCAGGCCGGACAGGAGCAGGAGGGCGGCGAGGGCGGGGCGGAGGCGCATCGGGGTGGGGATGTCGGAGCAAGCGGCAACCCCGCTGCCCGGGCAAGCGTACACCGACGCGACGGTTACCGCGTCGCCTCGCGCACGAGCTCGGCGATCCCGTCCGGGAGGGGCAGGGTGCCGGCGGCTGCCTGCGCGGCGGGACTCATCTTCCGCCAGGTCTTGCGGAGGATATCGACGAACTTTTCCCGCGGGTAGTCCGCGTGGCGCGCGGCGAAGGCGCCGATCTCGTTTTCGAGGAACACGAGGCAGGCGGCGTCCTCAAGGGCTTGCGTGCCCGGGTTGGTGCGGAGGCCGGTCTTTGAGACCCAGGTGGCCACGTCGGCCGCTTCGGCCGCGTCGACCCCTGCCGCCAGCAGCAGCTCCCGTGCGCGCTCCGCCTGCCGGGTGTAGAGCGAGCGGCGCCAGGTCAGGTAGCCGGCGCGGCCCTCGGGGAAGGTGGTCCGCGGCACCAGCCAGCGCTCGAGGTGCTGCGCCCGCGCGGCGAGGCGGAGCGCCGGGCTCGCTGGTTCCGCCAACCGGGTCGCCCAGGCCTCCATCCGGTCCGCGTAGACCAGCTCGGCGGCGCGTCCGTCCGCCGCCCGCTGCGGGTCCGCGGCGTGGGCGGCGTCGATCAGCTGGCGGGCGCGGGCGTGGGCATCCATCCGGCGGAGCACACGGAAGCGCGGCGCCGGGTCAAGCGGGCCCGCGGTGCCGGCTTGCCTGCCCCGGAGTCGGAGTCACGCTCGCGGGCCTAAATCCCGCCCCCGTGATGCAAACCCCCGTCTCCCGCCGCGCCGCCGCGGCGCTTGCCCTGCTGCTTCCGGCCGCGCTCGCGGCCCAAACTGCCCCGGCTCCGGCCGCCCCGCGTCCCGCCGATCCGGAGCGCCCCGTGGTCGAACTCTCCCCCTTCGAGGTGCGCGCCGAGAACGATGTCGGCTACCAGGCCGCCAACACCACCAGCGGCAGTCGCCTCAATTCGCGCCTCCGCGACACTCCCGCCGCCGTTGCCGCGTTCACCCCCGAGTTCCTCGCCGACATCGCCGCGACCAACCTCGAGGAGATGATGGCCCACGCGACCAACATCGAGATCGACGTCGAGGATGCCAACGCCGGCTTCAACAACCCCCAGGGCCGCGGCGCCGACGGCAACGACTACCAGTTCCGGATGCGCGGCTCCCCCGCCGGCGCCTCCCGCGATTTCGTCGAGTCCAGCATCCCCGTCGACCTCTACAACGTGGAGCGGGCGGAGGTTGCCAGCGGGCCCAACTCGATCCTCTTCGGCCTCGGCCAGGCCGGCGGCCTCGTCTCCCTCTCCGGCAAGCGCGCCAACCTCCAGCGGACGCGCACCACCCTCAAGGCCATGCTCGGCTCGTGGGCCTACGAGCGCTACGAGGCCGACCACAACCAGGTCCTCCTCCCCCGGAAACTCTCCCTCCGCCTCCTCGGGCTCTACCAGAACAGCCAGGGCTGGCGCTACTGGGACTTCAACGACCAGGCCCGCTGGAACCTCGCCGCCGCCTACCAGCCGTTCCGCCACACCACGGTCCACGTCTCGTTCGAGAAGGGCCACCGGGACAACAGCCTCACGATGGGCTGGAACGCCGTCGACCAGGTCACCGCGTGGTGGGACGGCGGCCGCCGCGTCTTCGACGGCACCGCGGTGCCCGCCGGCTCCGGCACCGCCCGCTTCAACGCCAACAACAACCGCTTCACCTTCAACCAGCAGACGGGACTCGTCACCAACCTGCGCGGCGAATTCCAGTCCGTCGGCCGTTTCGGCGTCGAGACGCTCCTGCCGCCCTCGGTCTCGCCCTACGACTACAACCTCACCGGCCCCGGCGGCGTCCGCCACCAGACCTTCAATTCGCGCCAGGTGATCGTGCAGCAGCGCCTGCCCGCCCAGTTCAGCCTCGAACTCGCCTGGTTTCGCAACCGCACCGACGTCGAGGCCCACGGGCTCGCCATCGCCGGGGGCACCCTCCGTGCCGACCCGAACCTCACCCTGCCGGCCCCCGACGGCTCCGCGACCACCGTGCCCAACCCGCACGCGGGCCAGCTCTACTTCGAGTCCAACTGGTTCAAGGACTGGCTCGTCACCGACAACGAGATCTACCGGGCGAGCCTCGCCTGGGAGGGCGGGCGCGCCCAGCGCTGGTTCGGCCGCCACCGGATCGCCGGCCTCGCGGAGCGCTCCGAGCAGGACCGCCTCCGCCGCTGGCGCGACGAGATCCTGGTCGACGAGACGAACAGCCCCATCACCAACCCCGCCAACGCCGAGGGCGACCAGAACAAGGTGACGCGCCGCAACTACGTCGACCCCGCCGACTACCGCACCTGGTACGGCAGCGACGGCAGCCTGCCGATCACGCCCTTCACCTGGAACGGGAAGCGCTACGCCAGCACCTACGCCTCGCGGGCGCGCGCGAACACGCATTCGCTCAAGGAGATCACCTCCCTGATGTTCGCCGCCCAGAGCTTCTGGTTCCGCGAGCGGCTCGTCACCACCCTCGGCGCCCGCCGCGATGCGATCACCTTCCGCAACGCCCAGGAGGCGCGCGTCCTCGATCCGAACGATCCCCGCGTGAAGTCGCGGCTCGTGTCCGTGGGCGAGTGGTACTTCGACGGCCGCTACGTGCGCCATGAGTACGCGCCGACCACCTTCACCGCGGGCGCCGTGCTCCACGCCCACCGCCGCCTCTCGCTCTTCTGGAACGCGTCCCGCAACAACGGCCAGCCGCGCTTCGACCGCACCGTGCTCCCGACGGGTGACGTGCCGGAGCCGACCGAGGGTCGCGGTCGGGACCTCGGCTTCATGCTCGACGTGCTCGGGAATGACCGCCTGTTCCTGCGCACCACCTGGTACCAGACGGAGCAGCTCAACGATTCGCCGATCCTGCCCGGCAGCAACGCGCTCGGGGTCGACAACCTCACCACGATGCTCGGCGCCCTGCGGTCCGCGCAGAAGATCAGCCAGGCCGACTACGACCGGCAGGCGATCACCTGGACTTCGGCCACGATCGACGTCCTGACCAAGGGCGTGGAGGTCGAGGTCGTCGCCAACCCGACCCGCAATCTCACCCTGCGCGCCAGCTACGCGCGCTCCGAACGGAAGCGCCAGAACTTCTTCACCGAGGTCTTCGCCTTCTTCGACACCCGCGTCCCCGAGTGGCGGCGGTTGCTCGCGGGCAACCCGGCCGAGCTGGCGGCGCTGGAGACCGCCGCGCGGGAGCTCTACAGCGAACTCGACTTCCAGGTGGACCGCCAGAATTCGCCCTTCGGTTCGCGTCCGCACAAGGCCAACGGCACCGCCCGTTACCGCTTCAGCGAGGGTCGCCTCAAGGGCGTGTTCGTCGGCGGCTCGATCCGCTACAACGGCAAGAACTTCCTCAGTTGGGACAAGCCCTCCGGCTACGTCTACTGGGGCAACGAGTCGCTCCTCGGCGACGCCTTCGCCGGCCACCGCTTCCGCGTGCCGGGTTCACGCGTGAACGCGACCGTGCAGCTGAACGTGCGGAACGTGTCCAACTCGTACCTGGCGAACATCGGCCGTTACAACGACAACTACACCGGCGTGCGGCGCATCTACTTCAACGAGCCCCGCAGCTACCGCCTGACGACGACGCTGGAGTTCTGAGCCGCGGCAGTGGGCGCGGATTCGGACCCGCCCGGCTGGGCGTGGCCGGGTATTTCATCCCCGGCCACACTTGGCCGCCGGCTTCTCGTCCGTGGATTCGTCCACCGACTCACCGACTCCCCGTCCGCTCACTTCCCGCCGACCCAGCGCACCGCGTTGGTCAGGAGCGTGCGGAACGCCGGGTGGTCGTGCACCCGCTCGTCGTGGCCGAGCGTGATGCCGACGACCCGCGCCCGCTCGTGCCGCGTCACCCATGCGACCGGGTGCGCCCGTTGGAATTTCTGCGAGGGCGAGCTCTCCGCCAGCACCTCGATCGGCGCCGTCCCGGCCGGGATTTTCTCCGGCTCGGCGTTCATGTAGTACAGCTCGTCCACCACCTCGAAGCTCGCCGGCACGCCGCGCATCACGGGGTGCGCCGGCTGGCGCACGTGCACGGAGTAGGGCCCGAGCTTGTCGTGCCCGCGGGAGCCGCCGCCGACCAGCTGCGCGTTCAGCTCCGGCCAGCGCGGGAAGGCGTACCAGGTGCCGGGGTGCAGCATCACGATGCCCTTGCCGGCGTTGGCGAAGGCGAAGACGGCCTGCCGGTAGGCCGGGGTGTCGAAGAACATCCGGTTCACGCTGATCACGGCCACGTCCGCCTCCGGCAGCACCGCCGCCGCCTGGTCGCGGTCCTCGGTGTAGTGCACGGTGAAGCCGGCCGCGCGCAGCGTCGCGCTGTCGGTCGCCCCGAAGAACTCGGTGAACTTGTGCGAGCTGCCGCCCCCGATGAGGAGGACGCGCGTCTTGCCGGCCTCCCAGCGGACCGTCTCCACGGGCGGGAGCGGCCGGTCGTTCTTGCCGCCCTCCTTCGGCCCATCGCCCGCCGGCGCGGCGGCGGTGGTTCCGGCGGCGGGCGCGGCCGGGGCGGTGGCGGCCACCTTCTTGGCCTTGCCGCCGCCCTTCTTGGTGGGCGCGGGCGCCGCGGCGCCGGCCGCGGCGGGGGTGGGGCCGCTCGAGGCGGCGAGGTAGGCGATGACGTCGC
Organism: Opitutaceae bacterium; assembly: GCA_049428505.1. GTDB lineage: Bacteria > Verrucomicrobiota > Verrucomicrobiia > Opitutales > Opitutaceae > ER46. Next base: position 20,220 of record JBMTAG010000030.1, read on the forward strand.
GCAGGCCCGTGCCCCCGAGGCCCTCGAGGCCCTCCGGCATCAGGGATCTCCGCGTGTTCTCCCGGCTGGCGATGTCGGCGAGTCGCACCTCGGTGTCTCCGCCCTGGTTGCGCAAGGTCAGGCTCGCGCTGGTCTCGCTGATGATCACGCCGACGAGGGTCTCCCCCTTGCGGGTGGTGAGGTTCCACTGCCAGTAATTCGGCTCCACCTGGCGGTTCGGGTCCACGATGTGGGTGAGCAGCTCGAGCGCGCTCTTGCTGCCGATGCCGGCCAGCGGGGGGCCGACGTCGCGCACGCCCACGTCGCCGTACTTGTGGCAGATGGCGCAGGCCGCGGTGAACAGCGCCTTCCCGTTCGCCACGTCGCCCGCCTTGGTGACCTCGGGCATCAGCTGGCTGATCAGGGCGTCCTTCTCGCCGTTCCCCGCGGCCGTGGTCAGGCCCGCCGCCGCCGCGGCCACGCCGCGGTTCGGGTGGGTCCGCAGGCGCGCGAGGTTGCCGGGTCCGACCTCTCCCGCCGGGACCGTGCCCGCCTTGATGGCCGCGACGAGCGCCAGGGCCGAATCCGGCCGCCGCACGATCTGATCGAAGATCCCCGGCGAGCGCGTGGCGCCGAAGGCGGCCACGAGCACGGCGTCCGCGTCCTTGCCGGGGGATGCCCCGAGGGCCTGCACCAGCGCGGTGCGGAGGGCGGTCGGGGCGGCCGGGGCGGCGAGGAGCTCGCCGATCCCGCGGAGGGCGTCCGCGCGCGTGCGGGGGAAGGTGAGGAGGCTGGCCGCGAGTTCCCCGCGGCGCATGCCCGGCTGGGCCGGATCGGCGAGGTCGCGGAGCATCTGGCGGGTGACGCCTTCCGCCGCCGCCACGAGCTGGCCGGTGCGATCCCATTTCGCCACCAGCGGCAGGGTCGCCGCGACCGTCTCGGGGCTCCCGAGGAGGCGCTGCAGCAGGCGGGCGGTCGTGTCGTCGACGACGGCCGGGGCCTCGAGGCCCGCGAGGCCCCGGAGAAGCGCATTCTTCACCGGGTGGGCCGCGGCGGGCGCGTTGGCCGCGGCCTGGACGAGGCTCGGGGCCTGCGCCGCGGGCAGGCTCGGGGCGAGGGCGGAGACGAGGGGCGCGAGGGCGGCGGGCTGGGGCGCCTGCAGCGCGAGGAGCACGTAGTCGCCGGCGCGCTCGACCGCGGCGGCGACGAGCGCCGAGCGGATCCAGTCATCGGGCGCGGCGGCGAACTCGGCGAGGACGGCCTCCTGTTGGGCCCGGGTCGTGGCGGCGCGGGCGTGGGCGTAGCGTTGCTCCGCCGGGCTGCCGATGGGCCCACGGTTGATCTGGGTGAGGGCGCGCGCGCCGGCCGCGCCGTGGTGCTCCTGCACCAGCCGCCATGCGGTCTTCCGCACGTGGGCGTTGGGGCTCTGCTCGATCGTGCGGATAAGGCCGGCGAGGTTGCCGCGGTCGAGCGCGGGCACCGGCAGCGGCCGTGCCTCGCGGTGATCGACGCGCCAGATGCGGGCGAAGTAATGGTCGCGGTCCGGGCGGACGGCGGCGTTGGCCGGCCCGTGTTGCGGTCCGCGGGTGTCGTTGTGGATCACCGCCTGGTTGTAGAAGTCGATCACGTACAGGGCGCCGTCCGGGCCGACGCGCGTGTCGATCGGGCGGAACCACAGGTCGCGGCCGCGGATGAACTCGGTCTGCTCCCGTCCCGCCTCCTTCTCCGTGCGGTAGCTGGTGCCGTCGCGGCGCACGAACTGGTGGTGGACGATGTTGAGCGTGGGCTCGCCGGTGAAGTAGCTGTAGTTCCACTTGGCCGGCCAGGTGCCCCCCTCGTAGACGGCGCAGCCGGAGGCGGCGGTAAAGCGGCCGACCTGGTCGATCTGCACGTAGGCCTGCTCGGGCCACTCGATCGCGGGATAACTCCGCTGGTTGGTGATCATCCCCTTCCAGGTGGTCGCGCCGGGCATCTTGCCCCGCGCCAGCACGGATTCCGGCAGCAGGCTGTGGAAGAACACGGTGCCGCTGGTCGGCTGGGTCCAGAAGATCTGCCCGTCCCAGGTCGTCTCCAGGCCCCAGGTGTTGCCGTTCTTTGAGTTGTACTGCTCGAAGGCGGAGCCGTCCGCCTTGAAGCGGACCACGCCGCTGCCGCCCGGGCCGAAGGCGCGCCCGCCGGCGCCCGCCGTGACGTCGCCCTGGGAGTAGCCGTGGGTCGCGTAGATCCAGCCGTCGAGGCCCCAGCGCAGGTTGTTGATGACGGCGTGGGTGTCGCGGATGCCGAGCCCGGTGTAGAGCCGCGTGCGCCGGTCCGCCACGTCGTCGCCGTCCGTATCCTCGAGGAACCAGATGTCCGGCGCGGCCGCGGCAATCACCCCGCGTCCGTGGAAGACGAAGCTCGTCACCAGCTCCAGGCCGTCGGCGAACACCTTCTTCCGGTCCATCACGCCGTCGCCGTCGGTGTCGCTCAGGATCGAGATGCGGTCCTCGGGGGTGCGTTCCACCTTGGCGCCGCGGAGGTGGCCGCTGTCCTTCCAGGGTTCGGTGACGGGCACGCGGCGGCCGTTCGGATACTCGGGGGTCTCGGCGACCCAGAGGCGGCCGCGCTCGTCCCAGTCGAGGTTCATCACCTTGTTGATGAGGGGTTCGGCGGCGACGAGGTTGACCTTGAACTCGGGGTGGACCTCGAGCTTGGCGGCCGCGGCGCGCGGGTGGGTGGGGCCGTCGGCCGGGTAGCGCAGGGCGTCGCCCAATTCCTCGGGGCGGCAGAGCTCGTCGACGTTGGCGCGCTGGCCGGCCCAGGCGATGCCGCGGAGCAGGAGGGCGCGGTAGTTGGGGCGGTTGAAGTTCTCGTAGCGGTGGCCGGGCAGGGAGACGAACGCGCGGTAGCCGCGGGGCGCGCCCTCCAGCTGGCGCTCGTAGCTCCAGATCTGGGGCTGGATGTCGTAGATGTTGACGCCCTTGCGCAGGGCCACGGCCTCGGCGGCGCGGGCCTGGGCCTCCCGGTTGCCGCGCCCGCCGGTGTCGATGGCCTTCGGGGTGTAGGCGGTGGCCAGCACCCGGGCGTTGGGGTGCAGGTCCATGTCGTAGTAGATCTCGTCGTCCATCGCCCAGTTCGAGACGCCCCGGGAGACGGGGTGGTCCCGGTCGGTGAAGTAGAGGTGCAGCGGGGCCTCGAGCCACTTGGTGTGCCCCTGCCGCCAGGAGCCGCCGATCACGTCGCGGTACCAGGCGGGGTCGCGGGAGACGGCGCCGGCGTGGATCACGACGAGCCCGCCGCCGCGGCGGAGGAAGGCGTCCAGGTTGGCGCGGTCCTCGGCGGCGGGGATGTTGCCCGCCTCCTGCGCGTGGAGGATGAGCACGTCGGTGGCCTCGAGCTGGGCGCGGGTGGGGAACGCCTCGGCGCCGGTGGCGCGGGCGCCGCGGGCGTTGAGCAACGGGACCCATTCGGCGAGGAACCGCGGGTAATCGTGGGCGCCGGGGCCGTGGGACTTCGGGCCGGAGCGGAGGAAGACGCGCAGCGGGGCGTCGGCGGCGAAGGCGGACGCGGCCAGCAGGCAGGCGAGGAGACAGAGGCGTTTCATGCGGGCAAGGGAAGGAGGTTCAGAAGCGGGTGCGGCAGGCCGGGCGGCCCTGACGGAGGGAGGCCCAGGGTTCCTGGGCGGAGACATCCTGCGGGTCCGCCACCTCGGCTTGGCCGGGCGGCAGCTTCGCCGGGGACAGGATGGCGAGGAAGACGAGTGGCTCAGGGTGCGGGTTGTAGGTGGCGTGGACCACTCCCGGCGGGATGTGCGCCATCTCGCCCGGCCCCAGCAGGCGGCACTCCGTGCCGACCCACTGCTCGGCGCGCCCGTAGATCACGTAGATGATCTCCTCGCGGTGCGGGTGGTGGTGGAACGGGTGGCAGTGCATCCCGTCCATGTTCGCCCGGACGAGCAGCAGCTTCTCGGCCGCGACGACGTCCGGGCGGCAGAGCCACTCGTTGTTGGTCCAGGGGTTGGGCTCGCGGAGGGTCTCCGCGGCGGTGACGAAGCGGCGTTCGGCGGGGGTCATCGGGAAAGGTGGGGCGCGGCGCGGCGCCCCGGGCGGCGGCGGGTCAGGCTGGGGCGCCGCCCGCGGCGCGCCGCGGCAGTTCCAGCGCCGTGAAGCGGCGGGTCAGGCCGGTGAGCGAGTCCTCCACCCCCATCCGCTCGAGACTGGAGGCGCCGACGAAGCCCACCGCGTCCGTGTTCCGGATCACGCGGTCCGCGTCCTCCGGCGTGTTGATCGGCCCCCCGTGCGCGAGGAAGAAGATGTCCTTCCGCACCTGTGAGGCGGCCGCGATGATGTCGCGCGTCGTCTGCAGGGTGTGTTCCCAGCTGACGACCGCCTTCTGCACCCCGATGCTGCCCCCGACGGTGGTGCCCACGTGGGCGATGATCGCGTCGGCGCCGGCCTTGGCCATCTCCACCGCCTCCTCGGGGCTGCCGACGTACACGATGGAGAACAGGTCCATCCGGCGGGCGAGGGCCACCATCTCGTACTCCTTGCGGACGGACATCCCGGTCTCCTCGAGCACGCCCCGGAAATGGCCGTCGACGATCGTGTGGGTGGGGAAGTTGTTCACCCCGGAGAAACCCATCTCCTTCACCCGGCCGAGCCAATGCCACATCCGGCGGCGGGGGTCGGTGGCGTGCACGCCGCAGATCACCGGCACCTCCTCGACGACCGGCAGCACCTCGTACTCGCCGATCTCCATCGCGATGGCGTTGGCGTCGCCGTACGCCATCATGCCCGCGGTGGAGCCGTGGCCCATCATCCGGAAGCGCCCGGAATTGTAGATGATGATGAGGTCGGCGCCGCCCTTCTCGATGAACTTCGCCGAGATGCCCGTGCCGGCGCCCGCGGCGATCAGCGCGCGGCCCTGCTTCAGCTTGGCGTGCAGGCGCTCGCGCACCTCCTCACGGGTGTAAGGGTTTCCTTTGCCGGTCCATGGGTTAGGCATCCCGCCAACTCACCCCCTGCCCGACCGCGCCGCAAGCCCGGATGTGACGGACAGCGGGTGGCCGGCGCCGCCTCCGCCCCCCGACCGGGCCCGGAGGCTCCGCGGCGGGGCGTTGACAGCCCTTCTTTTATGCATACGCATGCATAAATAATCCTTTTCCGATGAAGACTGACTCCCTGATCCGCCTCCTCGCCGGCACGGTCGTGCTCGCCGGCACCGCCCTTGCGCACTTCGTGAGCCCCTGGTGGCTGCTGCTGCCCGCCTTCGCCGGCCTGAACCTGATCCAGTCCGTGTTCACCGGCTTCTGCCCGCCGTCGCTCGTCCTGCGCAAGCTCGGCTGGGTCGACGCCGACGACGTCATCCACTGGGGCGGCCGCCGCTGAGCCGCCCCCTGGCGGCGTCTCCCTGCAGTCATTCCCCTCATGAAGCCTCTCCGCCCGTCCCTGGCGGCCGCCCTTGCGCTGGCCGCCACCGTCGTCGCCCCCGCCAAGGTCTGGACGGTCGAGGAGGCCGTCGCCACCGCCTTGCGCCAGCATCCGGACGTCCAGGCCGCCCGGCACCGCATCGAGGCCTGCCGCGCGATGCTCCAGCAGGTCGAGTCCGCGTGGCAGCCCCAGGTGATCCTGTCCGGGCACTACATCCAGACGACCAATGCCCTGACGGCGCTCATCTTCACGATGTACCAGCGCAACTTCGGGTACGCGTCGAACTTCGACCGCTACAACCGCCCGGGCTGGGTCGATGACCTCGATGTCAACGGCAAGGTGGTCTACAACCTTTACGCCGGGGGCGCCCCCACGGCGCAGCGCAAGGCCGCGGGCGCCGGCTCCCGGGCCTCGGAGGAGGACCTGCGGGGCGTCCAGCAGCAACTGACCGCCGAGGTGGTGAAGGCGCTGCTGAACGTGCGCAAGGCCCGCGAGGGCGTGGCGGCCCTCGAGGCCGGCCTGCGCGCCCAGGAGGCCAGCGTCACGAACGCCCGGCTGCGCTTCGAGGCGGGCCAGGTGCTGAAGGCCGACCTGCTCAGCCTCGAGGTCCAGCTGGCCCGCACGCGCGAGGCGCTCTCCTCCGCCCGCCACGCGGCCGCCCTGGCCGCGCGCGCCTTCACCTTCACGCTCGGCTCCGATCCGTCTCCGGAGCCGGTTGAGCTCGCGCCGGAGGACCCGGGCCTGGCCAACCTCACGGCCCCGGCGACGACCGACTACGCCGCCCGCCCGGAACTGGTGGCGCTCGAGGAACGGCAACGGATGGCCGAAGCGCTGGTCACCGCGGCCCGCGCCGGCAACCGGCCGATGGTGAACGCCTACGTGGCCGGGCAATTCGACCAGGGGTGGCGCTTCAACCGCCACGCCGAGAGCATCGAGGGTGGGGTCACCCTGAACCTGAACGTCTTCGACGGGGGCCGCACCGCGGGCAAGGTCCGGCAGGCCTTGGCGGAGCTGGCGCAGGTCCGCGAGCAGCTGCGCAAGACCCGGCTCGGCATCGGGCTCGAGGTCGAGCAGGCCCGGCTCGCCCACGCCGACGCGGTCGAACGCCTGACGGTGACCTCCGCCGCGGTCCTCCAGGCGGAGGAAAGCGCGGCGCTCAGCCGCGCCCGCTTCGAGCAGGGCGTGCTGCTGGCCGCCGAACTGATCGGCACCGAAAGCCGGCTGACCGAGATGCGGCTCGGCCGCGTGCTCGCCACCGCCGATGAACGGCTCGCCGTCGTCCAACTCCGCCGTGCCCTCGGCCTCTCGCCCACCCCGTAACTCCGCTGCGCTCGCCATGAAGCTCCTCCTTTGCCTGTTCGCGCTGGCCCTCACGGCCGGTTGTTCCCGGCCCGGCCCCGCCGCCGTGCCCGCCCCCGGTCCCGCGGTGCGCGTCCGCGTGGCTGCCGTCGAGGCCGCCGAGGTCCGCCACCACACCGAGGCCACGGGCACCGTCCGGCCCGTCCGGCGGGCCGTGCTCGCCCCCCAGGTCGCCGGCACCATCACTGAATTGCCGGCCGCCCTCGGCCAGCCCGTGCGGGCCGGGGAGGTGCTGGTGCGCCTGACGGCCGCGGATGCCCAGGCGCGCCTGACCCGGGCCGAGGTGCAACTCAAGGTCGCCCGCCGGGACCTCGCCCGCGAGCAGGACCTGCTCGCCCGGGGCGCCAGCACCGCCGAGACGGTGCGCAATCTCGAGGACCGGGTCACCGGCTGCGAGACGATGGTCCGCGAGGCCGAGGCGCAGCTCGGCTACACCACCATTCGCGCCGCCTTCGACGGCGTGGTGGCGCGGCGGCTCGTCCACCCGGGCGACCTCGCCTCGCCCGGCCAGCCGCTGCTCGAGATCGAGGGCACCGCGGACCTCGAGCTCGAGGCGGCCGTCCCCGAGTCAGCCGCCGCCGCCCTGGTCGTGGGCGTCAAGTTCGACGTGACCGCGGCTGGCCGGACTTTCCCGGCGACGCTGCGCGAGGTCTCCTCCACGGCCGACGCCGCGACGCGCACGATCGGCGTGAAGCTGGCGGTGCCCGCCGGCGCCCCGGTCCGCTCGGGCCAGTTCGTGCGGGTCCTCATCCCCGGGGACACCCGGCCGGCGGTGCTGGTGCCCGCCGCGGCGGTGGCCCTGCTGGGCCAGATGGAACGCGTCTTCGTCGTGCCGGAGAGCGGCCCCGTGCAGCTCCGCCTTGTGCGGACCGGTGCCCGCCGCGGCGCCCAGATCGAGGTGCTCGCCGGCCTCGCCGCGCGCGAACGCGTGGTGCTCGCGCCGCCGGCCGACCTGCGGGACGGGCAGCCCGTGGAGGTGATCCCGTGAGCGGGGAACCCCCGGCCGGCGCGCCCCCCGGCCTTTCCGGGCGCTTCGCGGGGTACTTCGTCACGTCGAAGCTCACCCCGATCGCCGTCCTCGCCTCCGTTCTGCTCGGCGTCTTCGCCGTCCTCCGGCTCCCGCGCGAGGAGGAGCCCCAGATCAAGGTCCCGATCGTCGACGTCTTCGCGGTGCTCCCCGGCGCCACGCCCGCCGAGGTCGAGAACCGCCTCACCCGGCCGATGGAGAAGCTGCTCTGGGAAATCCCGGACGTGGAGTACCTCTACTCGACCTCGAGCCCGGGCCAGGCGCTCACGGTCGTCCGCTTCACGGTGGGCACCAACCTTGAGGCCGCCCTCGTCCGGTTGAACCAGAAGCTAACCGGCAACTCCGACCGCATCCCGCCCGGCACGCCGCCGCCGCTGATCAAGTCCCGCACGATCGACGACGTCCCGGTGCTCGCCCTCACGCTGCACAGCCGCACCCTCGACCACCTGACGCTCCGCCGACTGGCCGCGCAGGTGGACGACGTGGTCAAGGCGGTGCCCGAGGTCGCCGAGACCGTCCTGCTCGGCGGCACCCGCCGCGCGGTGCGGGTCGAGCTGGACCGGACCGCCCTCGCGGCCCGGGGCCTCGCGCCGGCGGACGTCGCGGGCGCCCTGCGCCAGGCCAACCGCCAGGTGCAGGCGGGTTCCCGGCCGTTCGCGGGCACCGAGATCCTGCTCGAGACCAGCGCCTTCCTCCGCGACGTCGCGGATGTCGGGGCGGTGGTCGTCGGCGTGGCCGGCGGCCGGCCGGTCCATCTGCGCGACGTCGCCGCGATCGCGGATCGCGCCGAGGAGCCGGTGGACTACGTCCTCCACGGCAGCGCGGCCGGCGGCCTCGAGGCGGCCGTCACCCTGAGCGTGGCGAAGCGTCCGGGGGCGAATGCGGTCGAGGTGGTGAACCAGGTGTTGGCGCGGGTGGAGGCGTTGCGCGGGACGCTGTTGCCCGCGGAGATCGGCGTCACGGTCACCCGCGACTACGGCCACACGGCGGCGGAGAAGGGCAACGAGCTGCTGCTGCACATGGGCATCGCGGTGTTCGGGGTGGCCCTGCTGATTTTGCTCTTCCTCGGCTGGCGGGAGTCCCTGGTGGTGATGCTGGCGATCCCATCGACCCTCGCGCTGACGCTCTTCATCTTCTACCTCTACGGTTACACGCTGAACCGGATCACGCTCTTCGCGCTGATCTTCTCGATCGGCATTCTGGTCGATGATGCGATCGTGGTGGTGGAGAACATCGTGCGCCACGTGCGCCTGCCCGGCGCGGCGCGGAAACCGCTTTCCCAGATCGCGCTGGAGGCGGTCGACGAGGTGGGCAACCCGACGATCCTGGCCACCTGGGCGGTGATCGCGGCGATCCTGCCGATGGCGTTCGTGGGCGGCCTGATGGGGCCCTACATGCGTCCGATCCCGGTGGGCTCCACGGCGGCGATGCTGTTCTCCCTCGTCATCGCGTTCACGATCACCCCGTGGGCCGCGATCCGCGTGCTGAAGCGGCGGACCTCCGGCGGGCACGGCGCGCCCGCCGCGGCCCACGGGCACGACGAGGCGCCGTCGGACTGGTTCACGCGGCTTTACTACCGGGTGATGGGCCCGCTGCTCGACCGGACCGGTTGGCGCTGGGGTTTCCTCGGCGGAATCGTCGTGCTGCTCCTCGGCTCCATCGCGCTGGTCCTGCTTGGGCGGGTGGAGGTGAAGATGCTGCCCTTCGACAACAAGTCGGAGTTCCAGATCGTCATCGATGCCCCCGAGGGCACCACCCTCGAGGAGACGACGCGGATCGCCCAGGAAATGGCGGCGACGCTCCGCGGGCAGCCGGAGGTGCGCGACTGGCAGATCTACGCGGGCACCGCGGCGCCGTTCAATTTCAACGGCCTCGTCCGCCACTACTACCTGCGTCGCGGGCCGCACGTGGCCGACATCCAGGTGAACCTGGTGCCGAAGGAGCAGCGCGGACTCCAGAGCCACGCGATCGCCAAGCGCATCCGGCCGGCGGTCGCCGCCATCGCCCGCAAGTATGGCGCCGCGGTCGCGGTGGCCGAGGTGCCGCCGGGCCCGCCCGTCCTGCAGTCCATCGTGGCCGAGGTCTACGGCCCGGATCCCGTCCAGCGCACGGCTCTCGCGGCCGAGGTGAAGCGCGTGATGGCGGCGACGGCGGGCGTGGTGGACCTCGACTGGTTCGTCGAGGAGCCGCAGCCGCAGGTGCGCTACGTCGTCGACCGGACCAAGGCGGCCCTGCACGGGATCACGGCGGACGACATCGCGTCCGCCCTGCAGTTCGCCTCCCGCGGCCAGGCGGTGGGCCTGCTCCACGTGCCGGCGGAGCGCGAGGATGTGCCGATCGTGCTGGAGCTGCCCCCGGCGACCCGCGGCCGGCCCGAGGAACTCCTCGCGCTGCGGATCCGCGGCGGACGGGATCCCGCGGCGCCCCTCGTGCCCCTGTCCGAGTTGGTGACCGTCGAGCGCGTCACCGCCGGGCCGAACCTCTACCGCAAGAACCTGAAGCCGGTGACCTACGTCACCGCCGACGTGGCGGGGGTGGTGGAGAGTCCGGCGTACGCGCTGTTCCAAATCGATGCGGCCCTGCGGAAGTTGGACGCGCGGAAGTTCGGGGCCGCGCAGGCGGCGCTGCCGATCTACCATTTGAACGTGCCCGAGGAGGACCTCGGGCCCGCCCTCAAGTGGGACGGCGAGTGGCACATCACCCTGGAGGTGTTCCGAGACCTCGGGATCGCGTTCGCCGCGGTGCTGGTGCTGATCGCGATGCTGATGGTGGGCTGGTTCCGCAGCTACGTGACGCCGCTCGTCGTGATGGCGGCGATCCCCTTCTCGCTCGTCGGCATCTTGCCGGCGCACTGGGGGATGGGGGCGTTCTTCACCGCCACCTCGATGATCGGTTTCATGGCGGGGGCGGGTATCGTCGTCCGCAACTCGATCATCCTGGTCGACTTCATCGAGCTCCGGCGGACGCAGGGGCTGCCCTTGCGGGAGGCGGTGATCGAGGCGGGCGCGGTGCGCTTCCGGCCGATGCTGCTGACCGCCCTGGCCGTGGTGGTGGGCGCCGGCGTGATTTTGGCGGACCCGATCTTTCAGGGCCTGGCGATCAGCCTGATGTTCGGCGAGATCGCGTCGCTGCTCATCAGCCGGATGGCGGTGCCGGTCCTGTACTTCATGGCGAACCGGCGGGCGAACGCGGGATGAGCGGCTGGGTGCAGCTGGTCCTCGGCCTGGTGCTGGCCTACGGGGCGTGGCGGATGCTCCGCCTGCTCCGGCCCGGCGTGGCGCCGGGCGAGGCGGCGCGGGAGGAGGCGGCGGGCACGGCGGTGGTCATCGACGTGCGCGAGCCGGACGAGTGGGCGGCGGGGGTGGCGGCGCCGGCGCGGTTGCTGCCCTTGAGCGACCTGCGGGGGGCGCGGCGTGAGTGGCGCCCGTTCTTGGCCGAGCACCGGGAGCGCCGGCTCCTGCTGTATTGCGCGGCGGGCGGACGTTCCGGCCTGGCGGCGTCGATTTTGCGGCGCGAGGGATTCGCGGCGGAGAACCTGGGTTCCTTCCACCGCTGGCGCGCGGCGGGGTTGCCCGTGCGCCGCCCGTGAGGTGACCGCGCAGGGGAGGGGGCCGTGGAAGCATGGGGCCGGGGCGGCAGCCGCGGCAAACGCAGTGACGGAAGGACCGCCGGGTGCAGTCGCCGGTCGAACGCGTCCGCGGCGTGGGCTTCAGCGCGTCGCGACGGGCGGCGGTTCGAACCATTCGCCGCGCAGCCAGTCGACGATCAGGCCGAGCTCCCCCGGGGTGATCACCTTGTCCTCGCCGAAGAGGGGCATCCGGTCGTTGCGGTCGCCGTAGAAGCGGGGATGCGCGGCGTTGCCGATGAACGCCACCAGCCAGTCGCGCGAGCCGTAGCCGGTGAGGTCGGGACCGACGGCGTCGCCGGTGCCGCGGAACACGTGGCAGTCGGCGCAGTTCATCCGGGGGCCGATCAGCGCCTCCCGGCCCTGCACGATCAGCGCGCCGTCGCGCTGGTCCGCCTCGCGCTGCGCCTTGAGGCCCGCTTCCGCCGAGAGGGCGGTGATCGTCAGTTCCAGCAGCTTGCGGTCCTCGGGCCCGTATTCGGCCACGTCCTCCCGGACATACTTCACCATTTTCCCGTTCTTGAACTTGGTCCCGCCGAAGTAGTGGGGGGTGGCGACGCGCGCGGGATCGAGGAGGCCGGTGAGCCACTCGCGGCTGGCGAAGCCCTTCAGGTCCGCCGCGGAGGCCGCGTCCTTGGGCTGGCCGCCGAGGCCGTCGTGGCCGTCGAAGCGGTGGCAGCTCGCGCAGTGCCGCGCAAAGAGCTTCGGACCCTGGGTGAGGGGATCCTGGCGTAGCAGTGTGACGGCCCCGGTGGCGGGGATGCCGGCGGGGGAGCGGGCGAGCTCGACGACGCGCCGGGCCTCGCGTTGCGCGGCGGCGACGGCGACCGCGTGGTCGGGGTTGGCGCGGTCCTCCGCCACGGCGAGCCAGGTGAGCCAGCCGGAGCCGGCGAGGACGATCCACAGGAAGGCGACATTGAAGCGGTGGCCGAGGCGCCAGTTGCCGATGAACGGCATCGCCGCGAGCAGCGCCATCAGGAGGCCGGGGATGACGATCGCGCCCCAGACCTCGGTGCCGCCGGGAAAGTACTTCAGGAATTCGAACAGGAAGAGGAAGTACCACTCGGGCCGGGCGGCGGGGAATGGTTCCGAGGGGTCGGCGGGGGCCCCGAGCTCGGCGCCCCGGTGGCGCACCACGAGGAAGACCACCACCGCGAGCACGGCGAGGCAGGCGACGGCGTCCCGCAGCACCTGGTCGGGCCAGAAGGCGGCGTCCGGCCGCCGGCGCGGCTCCTTCGGTGTCAGGCCGTGGCGCCGGAAGAAATAGATGTGGGCGACGATGAAGAGGATGATCGCCCCCGGGATCACGCCGGCGTGCAGCGCGAAGAAGCGCGTGAGCGTGTGGTGGCCGTAGTCGGCGCCGCCGACCACCAGCTGCTGCAGCTCGGGGCCGACGAACGGCGTGATGGCGAGGATGTTGGTCGCGACCCGCGTGGCCCAGTAGCCCTTCTGGTCCCAGGGCAGCAGGTAGCCCGTGAGCGAGAGGCCAAGGGTGAGGCACAGCAGGAGGATGCCCGACCAGAAGTTGAACTCACGCGGGGCCTTGTAGGCGCCGTCGATCACCACCTGCATCAGGTGGACGGCGAGGAGCACCGTCATCGCCTGCGCGGTGTAGTGGTGGAGGCCGCGCAGGAACCACCCGCCCCACATCTCGTGCTGGATGTAGTAGACGCTTTCCCAGGCCGTCTGCGAGCTGGGGCTGTAGGCGAACCAGAGCGCGATGCCGGTGATCACCTGCAGCGCGAAGCAGAAGACGAGGGTGCTGCCCCAGACGTAGCGCCAGCGGGCGCCGCCGGGGACGTTCTCAAAGAGAACCTCGTGCGTCAGCTTCCGGTAGCCGGTGCGTTGATCGAGCCAGTCGAGCGGTTTCACGGCAGGGGGGTCAGACGGGGATCTTCTCGTGCACGCCGGCCCGGAAGTTCCGGAAGCGGACCCAGACCTCCGTGCCGCCGCGGACCTCCGCCTCGAGCGCGTCGAGCGGGCGCGGGCTGGGGCTCTTCGGGTCCAGCACCTTCCCGTCGAGCGCGAAGCTGCTGTTGTGGCACGGGCAGTGGAAGTTGTTCCGCGCGGGCTTGTAGTCCACGAAGCACCCGGCGTGGGGGCAGGCGACGTTCAGCGCGCGGACGCCGCCGTCCGGGAGGCGCTGCAGGTAGACGGCGCCAACGGGAACGTCGGGCGTGCGGTTCCAGGCGTCGACGCGGGTGGCGAGGACGGGAAACTTGCGCGGTTCGCCGCCCGCGGGGACGGCGGCGAGGTTGGCCACGAACACGGCGCCCCCGCCGGCAGGCTTCCGGCGCAACGGGTCGAGGAGGACGAGCAGGCCGGAGGCGGCGGGGACGACGAGGGTGATGGCGCCGATGACGGCGGCGGCGGCCTGGGCGAGGAAGTTGCGCCGGGCAGGTGGGGGCGGGTGAGGTTCCATCGGCAAGGGGGCGGGCGGTGGGCCAGCCGGGCGGGCGATTCACGGGCGATCCGCGGCAAAGGCAAACCCGGAATCAGCCCGTGCCCGCAGCGCGGGGGCGGCCTCGCCTGCGGACGGGCGGATCGAAGGGCAGAAGGGGCCTCCCGGCGGCATCGATCCGGGGAGGTTCCGTCAGAGGGCCGGCCGTCGTCCGCCGACTGCCGGCCAAGGATCACCGGCGACCGATCACCGGTATTCCTCGCCGGTGAGGGCGTTGATGATCTTGAAGTTCTCGACGTGGTAATTGAGGTCGGCCCGGAAGGCCAACTTCACGCCGAAGAGCTTCTCCATCCGCACCAGCAGGTCGGCATCCTCGCTCCGCAGGCGCTCGAGGATGCTCGGGTGCACCAGGACGCGCAGCGAATACTCCTTCGCGTCGTTGCGCAGCTGCAGCCGGCGCACGACCGAGCTCAGCTTGCGCTGCAACTCGACCGACATCGTGGTGGCGCTCTTCACGATGCCGCGGCCGCGGCAGTAGGGGCAGTCCGTGTAGAGGTTGGACGACAGCGACTCCTGCTGGCGCTGGCGGGTCATCTGCATGATCCCCAGCTGCGAGATGGGCAGGATGTGGTTCTTGGCCTTATCCGAGGCCATCAGCTCGACCATCTTCTCGTAGACGGCGTTCCGGTGGCGCCGCTCCTTCATGTCGATGAAGTCGATGATGATCAGGCCGCCGAGGTTGCGCAGGCGGATCTGGCGGGCGGCCTCGACCGCGGCCTCCAGGTTCACCGCGTAGATCACGTTCTTCTCGTCGCCGCCGCGGTTCTTGTGGGAGCCGGTGTTGACGTCGATCGCGATGAGGGCCTCGGTCTCGTCGATGATGATCTCGCCGCCGCTGGGCAGGGGCACCTTGCGCTGGCCGGTCTGCTCGATCTGGCGCTCGATGTTGAAGCGCTCGAAGATCGGGATGCTGTCCTTGTAGAGGGCGATCTTGCCCGCGCTGCGCTTGGAGATCTGGCCGACCAGCTTCTGCGTGCGCTCGTGGTCCTCCGGGCGGTCGACCAGCACGCGGTCCACCTCCTCGGTGAGGAAGTCGCGGACGGTGCGCTCGACCAGGTCGGGCTCCATGTACAGGCACGCCGGGGCGCGGTCCGACTTCATCTTCGCCTGGATCTCCTCCCAGGTCTTGAGCAGCAGGTGGAGGTCGCGGACGAAGTAACGGGCCTTCTTGCCCTCGCCGGCGGTGCGGACGATCACGCCCACGCCTTCCGGCAGGGTCAGCTCGTTGATCAGGCCCTTGAGCCGCTTGCGCTCGTGCGGGTCCTCGATCTTCCGCGAGATGCCGCACCCGTCGCTGAACGGGGTCAAAATCAGGTAACGGCCGGGGATGGACAGGTTGGTCGTCGTGCGCGGGCCCTTGGTGCCGATGGGGCCCTTGGTGACCTGGATGACGATCTCGCTGCCCGGCGGGTAGAGGCTGGGGATGTCCTTGACGGTGGGTTCGGCGGAGCGCTCGGGCGCGTTCTTGCGGCGGTTGACGCGGACGACCTCGACCGACGAGTCGGTGGCCGCCGGGAGCATGTCCCAGTAGTGGAGGAACGCGTTCTTGGTGAAGCCGATGTCGACGAAGGCGGCCTTGAGGCCGGGGTCGAGGTTCTTGACCCGGCCCTTGTAGATGGCGCCGACCATCCGGTGGTCGGATTCGCGCTCGATCTCGAACTTCTCGAGGCGGCCGTCGACCAGGAGGGCGACGCGCTTCTCGAGCGGCTCGGAATTGATGATCAGCTCGCGGTAGGCGCCGCGTTCCTTCTGGAAGACGGCGAGGATCTTCTGGAGCAGCGGGCGCTGGCGGGAGCGCTCGGCGGCACCGGCCTTCAGTTCCTCGGGATTGACAGGCTGGACCTCGGGGGTGGCCGGCGGGTTGGCCAGCTCCTCGTCGTATTGGCGCGCGGCGTCAGGCGCGGCGTCGCGGGGCGTTTGTTCGCTCATGGGGGGTGTCTTTCGGTGTTGGCGGCGGCCCCCAAGGTGCGGTGGTTGCGGCGCAGGAGATTCCGGCAGGGCGGTCGTTGGCGCGGGGCGGGTGGTTCATGCGAACTCCCTCCGGAAGCGCCAGACGCTCTGGACCAGTCCTTGCAGCATGCAGCAACTAAGCACAAAGGAGCCACCGTAGCTGATGAAGGGAAGCGGTATGCCCGTGATGGGCACCAGCCCGATGGTCATGGCGATGTTCACGAACACGTGCACC
>JBMTAG010000031.1:0-35313 GCA_049428505.1 Opitutaceae bacterium
GGCGCAGCTGGCCGCCGAGGCGTTCCAGCCGCTGGTAGGGTTCGTCAGTCGCCAGCATCCGCAGGCTGGCAATGCCCGCGGCCATCGCGAGCGGGTTCCCGCTCAGCGTGCCCGCCTGGTACACGGGACCCAGGGGCGCAAGGTGGTCCATCACGTCCGCCCGGCCGCCGAACGCGCCCACCGGCAGGCCGCCCCCGATGATCTTCCCGAGACACGTGAGGTCGGGGGTGATCCCCTCGAGCTCCTGGACGCCGCCGCGCGCGAGCCGGAATCCCGTCATCACCTCATCAAAGATCAGCAGCGCCCCGTGGCGGGCGGTCACTGCCCGGGTGGCTGCCAAGTATCCCGGATCCGGGGCGATGAAGCCCACGTTGCCGCAGCAGGGTTCGAGGATCACCGCGGCAATCTCCCCCGGGTGCGCCGCGAACGCCGCCTCCAGCGCCGCCGGATCATTGTACGGCAGCACCAGCGTCTCCCGCGCGAACGCCGGCGGAATCCCCGCGCTGTCCGGATGTCCGTGCGTCAGCGCCCCGGACCCTGCCTTGATCAGCAGCGAGTCCGAGTGGCCGTGATAGCAGCCGGAGAACTTGATGATCTTGTCCCGTCCGGTGAACCCGCGGGCAAGCCGGAGCGCCGACATCGTCGCCTCGGTGCCGCTGTTGCACATCCGCACCTTCCGGATCGACGGCACGTAGCGCGTGATGAGCTCGGCCATCTCCACCTCCAGCGGATTGGGCGTCCCGAAGGAGGTCCCCGCCTCGAGGGCCTCCGCCAGGGCGGCGCGGATCACGGGGTGGTTGTGCCCGTGGATCGCCGGGCCCCAGGTGCAGACGAAATCGATCAGCTCGCGCCCGTCCGCGGTGAAGAGCCGGGCACCCCGCGCCGCCCGCGTGAAGAAGGGGGCCCCTCCGACGGAGCGGAAGGCGCGCACGGGCGAATTGACCCCGCCCGGAATGAGTTCCCGGGCGCGGGCGAAAAGGTCGGCGGAGGCAGTCATCGGAAAATCAGCCGGCATAGCGGTGCACGATCGGGATGCGGCGGCCGACGCCGAACGCCAGGGGCGTCACCTTCAACCCCGGCGCCGCCTGCTTCCGCTTGTATTCGCTGGCGTCCACCTTGCGGGTGACGTCCCGAACCGTCGGCTCCGGGAAGCCGCGGGCGACGAGCTCGCGCCGGGAGAGCCCTTCCTCGACATAGCCGGCCAGCAGCGCATCCAGCGTGTCGTAGGGGGGCAGGGAGTCCTGGTCCAGCTGGCCCGGCCGCAGCTCCGCACTCGGCGGCTTCTCGATCGAGGACCGGGGAATGATCTCACGCTCCCGGTTGATCCAGCGCGCCAGCGCATAGACCTGCGTCTTGTAGACGTCGCTGATCACCGCGAGCCCGCCGCACATGTCCCCGTAAAGCGTACAGTAGCCCACGGCCATCTCGCTCTTGTTCCCCGTCGTCAGCAGGAGGGCGCTGAACTTGTTCGAGAGGGCCATCATCAGCAGGCCACGGGTCCGGGCCTGGAGATTCTCCTCCGTGACGTCCGGAGCGCGGCCGGTGAAGGTCGGGGCCAGGGCGGCCTCGGCCTCCGCCACAATGCCGGCGATCGGAATCGTCGCGCAGCGGATCCCGAGGTTCGCGGCCAACTCCCGCGCGTCCGTGAGGGAGTGCGCGGAGGAGATCGCGGAGGGGAGGGCGACGCCGGTGACGTTTTCCGGGCCGAAGGCCGCCGCGGCGATGACCCCGACCACGGCGGAGTCGATGCCGCCCGAAAGGGCGATCAGGGCGCGGCGGAACCCGCTCTTGTGGGCGTAATCCCGCAAGCCGAGGACCAGCGCCGCGAACAGATCCGCCGCCGCCTCCGCGGGGGGCGGCGCGTCCTCGGGCGCGGCCAGGCCCGGCGGGGGCAGCGTGATCACCCGCAGTTCCTCCCGGAACGCAGCCAGGCTCGCGAGGGTCCGGCCCGCCGCGTCCGCCAGCAGGCTCCGGCCGTCGAAGATCAGCTCATCGTTGCCGCCCACCGCGTTCACGTAGGCCACGGGGCAACCGAGCCGGCGGGCGGCGTCCGCCACCACGATCCTTCGCCGCACGTCCTCCTTGCCCACGCACCAGGGGCTGGCGGAAAGGTTCACCATCAGGTCGCAGCGTTCGCCGGCGAGGTGCTCGAGCGGCAGCGGCCCGGCATACCGGCGCGGGCCGAGTTGGGGGTTGGTCCAAATGTCCTCGCAGAGCGTCACCCCGATGCGCCGGCCCGCGTGAGTGATCACCAGGGGCGCGGCCGCCGCCTCGAAGTAGCGATCCTCGTCGAACACGTCGTAGGTCGGGAGCAGGCACTTGCGCGCCATCGCCTCGACCCGCCCGTTCCGGCAGAGGGCCGCGGAGTTGAAGCACGGCCGCCCCGCGCCCGTGGGATTCGGCTCAACCGTGCCCACAAGGGCCGGCACCGCGCCGACCTCCGCGGAGATCGCCGCCAGGGAGGCGGCCACGTCCGGCACGAAACCGCGGCGGAAGAGCAGGTCCCGCGGCGGATAGCCGCAGGTGGCCAGCTCGGGGAAAACCACCAGCTCCGCCCCCTGCGCCACAAGCGCGGCGTAAGCCTCGAGGATCAGCCGGCGGTTGCCGGCCAGGTCACCCACGGTGGGATTGATTTGCGCGAGTCCGAGTCGCATCGAACGGGCCAGCTTGAGGGCTTTGCCGCCCGTGACAACCCGCAACCCGGGCTTGCAGCAACCTGCCCCCCCGGCGATTGCTCTCCCCGTCGTATGCGCTTTCCCCGCGTTCCCGGACTTCTCCTGCTCGGCCTGCTTCGCCTCCCCCTTCCGGCTGCCGAGAGCGGGGCGCTCACGCTCGAGGAGGCGCTCGCGGCCGTCGAGCGCGTGAGCCTCACGGTGCTGCTCAGCCGGGAATCGGCGGTGCAGGCGCTCGAGGCCGCTCACCAGCAGCGGGCGGCGAACCTGCCGAATCTTTCCGCTTCGCTCCAGCAGCGCCGGTCGCAAGGCGTGAGCATCGCGACCGTCGTGGTCACCTCCGGCCGGCCCGCCAACCGCTTCGACGCCCTCCTCACCGGCTCCTACGCGCTCTACAACCCCAGCCTGCGCGTGCTCGCCGAGGCTGCCCGCACCGGCGCCGAGGTCGCCCGCGCCAATCAGGCGGCCGCCCTGCAGGCGGTGCTCGCCGACGTCGCTGGCGGCTACTTTCTCAACCTGCGCAACCTGCGCCGCCGCGAGGTGCTCGACGCCAACATCGCCCGGGCCCAGGCCCTGCTCGGGCTCGCGCGCAGCCAGTTCGCCGCCGGCGTGGCGACCCAGATCGACGTCACGCGGGCCGAGGCCCAGCTCGCCCTCGCTGAGCAGGCCCGGCTGCAGCACGACACCGCCGTTCTCCAGAGCCAATTGCTGCTCCAGCGGATCCTCGACCTGCCCCCCGGTCGGCCGCTGCAACTGGCTGGATTCGAGGTCCGCCGGGCCCCGGGCACCCTGCAGGCCCTCGGGGAGGAAGGGACGGCTTTTGAGCGGCGGGCGGAGCACCTCGCCGCCCGGCTCGCGGTCGACCAGTCCCGCCTCAACGTTCGCGCGTCCGAGCGCGAACGCTGGCCCGCGCTCACGCTCAGTGGTAACTATGGGGTGGCCTCGCCCCGGTTCGACGACGGAACCAAGCAGGATCAGTGGGCCTTCGGGGTGGGCCTCGCGATGCCGGTGTTCGATGGGTTTCGCCTCAGCGCGAGCCGGCGCAGCGCCCAGTCGCGGCTGCGCTCCCAGGAGGCCCGGTTGCACCACCTCGAGCTCCAAATATCCGCCGAGCTCCGACTCGCGGCCCAGGACGCCACCTCGCGCCACGCGCAGGTGGCGGTCGCGGAAAAGGGCCTCGGGCTCTCCCGGGAGGAACTGCGCCTCGCCCAGCAACGTTACCAGCAGGGCGTGGCGGACAACCGGGAGGTGGTCGAGGCGCAGAACCGCCTGGCCCAGGCGGAGGATAATCTGGTCGAGGCCGTCCACCAGTACAACCTGAGCAGGGTCGAGCTCGCCCGCGCCCGCGGCGAGGTCCGGACCATCCTCGCGGAACGCGCGCCGTGACGCCCGATCCCGCCGGGCTCATCCTCGCCTCCGCGTCCCCACGGCGGCAGGAACTGCTGGTCCGCCTCGGCCTGCCTTTCACCGTGGTCGTGGCCGACATCGTGGAGGACGAGACCCCGGACGCCGATCCCCGCCGCCTGGTGGGTCATAATGCCGCCCTCAAGGCCGCTTGGGTCGCCGCCCGCTTCCCGACCGCCACCGTCCTCGGGGCCGACACCACCGTGTGCCTCGATGGCCAGGTGTTGAACAAGCCGGCCGACGCGGCGGATGCCCGCGCGATGCTCCGGCGCCTCAGCGGGCGGACCCATACGGTCCACACCGGCCTGGCGCTGCGCCGAGGGCGGGACGCGCTGGCCCTGGACGCGGTCGTCGACAGCTCGGTCCGCTTCCGAGAACTCGACGCCGCGGCGATCGAGGCCTACCTCGCGCGCGTCCATACGCTCGACAAGGCCGGCGGTTACGGGATTCAGGAGCACCCCGAACTGATTGTCGCGGGGTACGAGGGCTCCCTCACGAACATCATCGGGTTGCCGCTGGCGGAGACGAAACAGATTTTGACCCGCGCCGGCCTGACCCCAGACTTTCCCGCTTCCGGCACGTCCCTGTGATCCGACCATGACGAGCGATACCATCCTCCGGCCCCCGCCGCTGACCGTGCTCCGGCGGACGGTGGTCCGCGGCTGGCGGGATCCCGACACCCGCTCCGTCCTGATTGGCGTCCTCGGGGTGATCCTGATCCATCTGCTGCTCTGGCTGCTCGGGCCCGCGGTGCTGAGTTTCGAGCGAGTGCCCGTCGCGACGCGTCCGGAGTCCACCGCCCGGGATTTCGCGATTGAGTTGGAGCCGGAGGTGAACGTTCAGGCGCAGCCCAAGCCGGCGGATCCTTTCCGGTTCGTCGAGACCAACCCGGAGGCGCCGGAAAACGTCCCGGACAAGACCAATAACTTCGCGGCCCAGAACCAGCAGGTCGCCCAGGAGAAACCCACGCCCGACGGCCGGAGTGACCGCCCTGCCCTCGAGGGACGCACGGACCTCGAGTCCACCCAGATCGTCAGCGGCCGCCTGACCCAGCCGCAGGAATTTACCCCGGCACCGCCCCCTCCGACCGAGGCTCCGCCCGCCCCCGAGGTCGTTGCCGCCCCCCGGCGTGAGCAAAACCCGCTTTCCGGGATGGAGAAAATCGAGGGGGACAACCGCGAAGGCTACGGGAGCAGCCTCGCCAAGCGCCTGGACCGCGCCGAGCCGGTGCCGGAGCGCGTCGAGGGGACGAAGGAAGGGGAGGGCGCCACCGCCCAGCAGGCCCCGCGTCCGGCGATCGACCCCCGCCGGCCGCAGCCCCGGCCCCAG
This sequence comes from Opitutaceae bacterium, assembly GCA_049428505.1. Taxonomy (GTDB): domain Bacteria; phylum Verrucomicrobiota; class Verrucomicrobiia; order Opitutales; family Opitutaceae; genus ER46. The sequence goes on from JBMTAG010000031.1 coordinate 5,406, forward strand.
TTGGTCAAGACCATCCAGACCCGCCCGGCGATCCTTGCGGAAAACAAGTTCGGCACCACCAACATCGGCCCCACGGCCGTCGACGCGCGCTGGAGCAACTACGGCGCCTACCTCCAGCGGATGATTGATTCGGTGCAGATCCAATGGGAGCGCATCGTCATCGAGCAAAAGGCCAATCCGGTCGGCGGAAGTTCCGTGACGGTCAAGTTCGTGATGAACGACGAGGGTCGCATCGTCGACATCGGCGTCGAGAACTCCACGGCGAACGACACCGCCACCCGCGCCTGCGTCAGTGCGATCACCGACCGGATGCCTTACGGTCCGTGGACCGATGACATGAAGGCGGTCTTGGGCGACCGGCAGCAGATGACCTTCACGTTTTACTACCAGTGAGCGGATTGCCGGACACTTCCGACCTTCCCCTCGGCCGCGGCGTCACCCTGCTCCAAGTCGATGCCCAGGGCGTGCTGGCCTTCGCCAAGCCGGCGGGATTGCTTTCCCATCCCAATGAACCCGGGGATGAGCCGCGTTCCACGCTGCGGGCCCGCTACGACTTGGCGGCCGAGGCTTACGAATGGGAGACGGCCAGCGGAGGGCCGGTGCGACGCTGCTGGCTGCTCAACCGCATCGACTCCGCCACTTCGGGCGTGCTCCTCGGCTGCCTGCGCGAGGATCTGGCGGTCGAGATCCGGGCCCAGTTCCGGCGCAAGCAGGTGCGGAAGGTCTACTTTGCCCTCGTGTTCGGCGCGCCCCGCGTGCCGCTCGAGCTGTGGCGGGATCTCCTGGCGGTCGAGCGCCGGGCGGGGCGCGTCCGCACCTCCGCGCGCGCGGGCCACATTCCCGCTGAATGCCGGATGAGCGTCGCGCGGCGAGGCCTCCGGGAACCCCGCCTGACTCTCCTGCGGTTGGAACCCCGCACGGGCCGCAGCCACCAATTGCGGGTGCAGTGCGCGCAACGGGGACTGCCGATCGTGGGCGACCAGACCTACGGGGACTTCCCGCGGAACCGCGAGTTTGCCCGGGAGGCCGGCACCCGGCGCCTTTTCCTGCACGCGGCTGAGACCAGCTTCGAGTACCAGTGGGCCGGCGCGCCGCATGCCTTCGCCGCCCGCGCGCCGGTGCCGCCCGAGTTCGATCAGGCTCTCTGAGCCGTGCCGGCCGGTCGGGCACGTCACCGCGCGGCGAAAATCCGGTTTGTCCTCCCGCCTCGCCCCGCCCAAATCTCCCCGGATGATCTTGCCCAAGTCCAACCGCCTGACGCCGGCCCAGCTCGCCGAGGTCACCGGGATCGTCGCCGAATTCGGTTGCTCCATCCAGCCGATCATCGGCGCCCTCCGCACGATCTATGCGATCGTCGGCGACGAGCGGGATGACCTGATGATCAACCGGCTCGAGGGGTTGGATTTCGTCGAGCGCATCGACCGCATCCAGTCGCCGTTCAAGCTGATGGACAAGCGTTCGGACCTCGCCAGCCACCGGATCCGGATCGGCGGGGTGACCCTGGGGGAGGAGCTTTTCGTGATCGCGGGGCCCTGCACCATCGATCCGAAGAACCCGAACTATTTCTATGAGAGCGCCGCCGCGGTGAAGGAGGCCGGTGCCCAGATGATCCGGGGCGGGGTCTGGAAGCCGCGTACCAACCCGTACACCTTCCAGGGGGACACGCGTTCCCTGGATATCCTGCTGGAGGGCGCGCGGCGCACGGGCCTGCCGGTTGACACCGAAGTGATGGAGGAGGCGCACATCGGCCTCGCGCTGGAGGCGGGCGTGACGTGCCTCCAGGTGGGCGCGCGCAACGCCCTCAATTACTCCCTCCTCCGCGCCATCGGCCGCGCGGTCGCCGGCCGGGAGACGGCCGTCCTCCTCAAGCGCAGCATCCACATGGGCCCGGTGAACGAGTTCATCTCGGCCGCCGAGTACATCGCCGCCTTCGGCAATCCCAACATCCTGCTCTGCCCGCGTGGCACCGCCCCGGGGCTCGACGGCTACCGCAACCACCCCGACGAGAGCATCACGCCGCTGCTTAAGGAGAAGACTTGGGCCCCGGTGGTCGTCGATCCCTCCCACTCGGTGGGCAAGGCGGCCTACGTTCCCGCCAGCGCCCTCGCCGCCGTGGCCTACGGGGCCGATGGCCTCTGCCTCGAGGCGCACGTCAGCCCGAACCACGGGATCGGCGACGACCCCAAGCAGGCGCTGACGCCCGAGGGGTTGGCCGAGACGATCCGGCAGGCGCGCGCCCTCTGGCGGCTGCGGCGGGGCGTCAAAGCAGGCTGAGTTGGGGGTCGTCTTCCACCGCCACCCGCAGCTTGCGGCGCGGGCGCACCTCCGGAGCAGGCAACTCCACGTCCGGATTCTCGCCTTCCAGGCGGCCGAGGATGGTCCGGGCGCGGGCGATCACGCTGGGCGGCAGGCCGGCCAGGCGGGCGACCTGGATGCCGTAGCTCCGATCGGCCGCCCCGGGCACGATCCGCCGCACAAAGAGGATCTCGTCGTTCCACTCCTTCACCGCCACGGAGAAGTTCCGCAGCCGCGGCAGGTGCCGCTCCAGTTGCGTGAGTTCCTGGTAATGGGTCGCGAACAGGGTCCGCGGTCCCCGTTCCGGCCCCTGGTGCAGGTGTTCGACCACCGCCCAAGCGATCGCCAGGCCGTCGTAGGTCGAGGTGCCCCGGCCGATCTCATCGAGGATGATCAGGGAACGTTCGGTGGCGTGGTTGAGAATGTTCGCGGTCTCATTCATCTCGACCATGAAGGTCGAGTTGCCCCGGGCCAGGTCGTCACTCGCGCCCACCCGCGAAAATATCCGGTCGACCAAACCGACGCGGCAGCGGCGCGCCGGCACCCAGCAGCCGATCTGCGCGAGCAGGGTGATCAGCGCCACCTGCCGGATGTAGGTCGATTTCCCCGCCATATTCGGGCCGGTGAGGAGCATCAGCTGAGCCTCGTCCGCCCGCAGTTGGGTGTCGTTGGGCACGAACCCCGCCGTGCCCCCGAGCGCCACGGCCGCGTCCGGCGCCCGCAGCACCTGCTCCACGACCGGATGCCGCCCCTCGGTGATCTCGAGCGCCTCGCCCTCGTCGAGCTCCGGACGGCAGTAGTCCCACTCGCGGGCGAGCAGCGCCCAGCCCGCCAAGACATCGAGCTCGGCCAGGGTCTCGGCCGTCCGCATCAGCGCGAGAGCCTCGTCCAGCACGGCCGCGACCAGGGCGGAGAACAGCTCCAGTTCCCGCGCCTGCGCCCCCTCCTCGGCGTGGAAGATTTCCTTCTCCTTCGCCCGCAGCGCCTCGGTGACGTAGCGTTCGCCGCCCACGGTGGTCTGGCGCCGGATATAGTCGGCGGGCACGAGGTGCAGGTTCGCCTTGGTGACCTCGATGTAATAGCCGAAGTTCTGGGTGAAGCGCACCTTCAGGCTGCGGATCCCGGTGCGCTCCTGCTCCGTGCGCTCGAGGTCCGAAAGCCAGGTGCGGTTGCCGCTGGTCAACGCGCGCAGGCGGTCCAACTCGGCATCGTGCCCGGCCCGGATGAAGTTGCCGTCCGCCAGATCATTGGGGAGTTCCTCGGCGAGGCCGCGGCGCAGTTGGTCCAGCAGCGCCGGCTGCTCGGTCAGGGGCGCCGCCGCCCCGGCGAGCGGCGACTCGGGCCCGAACGCGGCCAAGACCGCCCGCAGGCCCGGCAGCCGTTCCAAGGTGTCGCGGATGCCCCCGAGCTCCCGGGGATTGCGCAACCGGTTCTGCAGCCGGCCCAGGATCCGCGGGATGTCACGCACCGCCTGCAGGAGCTCGTGCAATTCGCCCAGGCGCAGCGGCTGCGTCAGCAGGTCGCCGACAATCGCCTGGCGCCGCCGGATTTCCGGCAACTCCAGGGTGGGGGCGGCGAGCCAGCGCTCCAGGAGCCGCGCCCCGGAAGCGGTGGCGGTGCGGTTGACGGCGTGCAGCAAAGAACCTTCCCGCGACCCGCGACTTGAGCTGAAAATCTCGAGGTTGCGCAGCGTGGCGGGATCGAGGAGCAGCGCCCGGCCGCTGCGGTACTCCTGCAGCCGGGTCAGGTTCTCCGGCCGCGCGCGGAGGTTCTCCGTCACGTACTGGACGAGCGCGCCGGCGGGGCCCAGGCCCGGGTGGTCCGCCGCGAGGCCGAAACCCTCAAGGTTGAGCACGCGCAGCGCGTCCTGCACCGCCCGGACACCCGCCCGCACGTCGAAATGGTAGCCCGGCAGCTCAGAGACGAGGCGCTCCCCGGCGAACCCGTGCAGGGCCCGCAGCCCCGCCTCCTCGGCGGGTGCCGCGGCCCAGCGTTCCCGTTCCCCCTCCATCACCAGCAACTCCGCCGGGGCGAGCGCGGTGAGCACCGGCAACAGGTTTGCCGGCCGGGGATCCGTCGCCACGCGGAACTCGCCCGTCGAGAGGTCGAGCCACGCCGCATGCAGACCCGCGCGGTCAGTCACCACCGCGGCGAGATAATGATTGCGTCCCGCCTCCATCTGGCCGGGTGCGAGGGTGGTGCCCGGGGAGAGAATCCGCGTGAGCTGGCGACGTACCAGCTTGCCCGCCTTAGCCGGCTCGGCTTGGTCGCAGAGGGCCACCTTGCGGCCCGCGGCGAGCAGCCGGGTCACGTAGCCGTCCGCCGCGTGCGCCGGCAGGCCCGCCATCGGGACGTCGTTGCGGCGGGTGAGGGTGAGGCCCAGCAGGCGCGAGGCGGTGACCGCGTCCTCGAAGAACAACTCGAAGAAGTCGCCCAGCCGGAAGAGCAGCAGGGTGTCCTTCGGAAGGCCGCGTCGGACCTCGAAGTACTGCTGCATCATGGGCGTGAGCTTCGCTTCCGACATCGGGCCGAGACGAAGGACGCGGCGCCGCGGAGGCAAGCTCCGGCCCGCGCGGAGCCGCCCCGGAAATAAGGGCCCGTTTCAGCGCGCCGCCGGCGGCAGGCGCAGGGGCCGAGGGTCTGCGACCCAGCCGGCCGGCCGCTGGCCCCGGCCCGGGCGGTCCACATCCCCCAATTCCGCGCGCGCGGCCTCCGCCGCCCGCTGGAGCCGGGCCACCACTGCGGGCTGCGCCGCGTGGAGGTCCACGGTCTCGCCCGGGTCCCGCGTCACGTCGAAGAGTTGGGCTCTCCGTGGTCCGCCGGTTTTGCCGGCCGTACCCGTCGCCCGGGCCGGGAGCGCCAGGTGCAGCTTCCACGGTCCGGAGCGGACCGCCTGCAACTGTTCCCCGTAGTAATAGAAAAAGGCTTCGTGCGGGCTGCGGGCGCCGGTTTCGCCCGCGAGGAGCGGCCAGAGGTCCCGCCCGTCGATCGCCTGCCTCGGCAGCCGGCCGCCGGCGAGGCGGACGAACGTGGGGAGGACGTCCATCAGGGTGGCGAGCTCGGCGCATTCGCGCCCGGCCGGCACGCGTCCCGGCGCCCAGACGATCCCCGGAACGCGCATCCCCCCCTCGCTGGTGGTGTAGCCCCAGCCGCCGAGCGGGAGATTGCTGCCCTGCATCGGATCGCGGCGCGGCGCCCCGTTGTCCGAAGTCCAGAGCACCACGGTGTGCTCCGCCAGTCCCGCGGTGCGGACCGCGGCCAGGATCTGCCCTGCGGCCCAGTCCAGTTCCTCGACCGCGTCACCCCAGGCGCCGTGGCGCGAGCGACCGCGAAAACCCGGGCTGGAGTGCGGGGAGCGGGTGCTGCCGGGCATCGCGTGGGCGACGTAAAGGAAGAAGGGCCGCTGGCGGTTCTCCTGGATGAAGCGCACGGCCGCCTCCGCTTCGCGTTGGGTGAGGTAGTCGCGATCCACGGGGGCCTCGATCACCTCCTCATTCCGCATCAGGGGCAGGTCCGGCCAAGGTTGGCCCTCGCGCGGGGTCATGTCGTCGCTGTAGGGGACCCCGAGGTACGACTCGAAACCTTGGCGGGTGGGCAGGAACGGGGCCTGATCCCCGAGGTGCCACTTGCCGATCATCGCGGTGGCGTAGCCGCTTTCCCGCAGCAACTCGGCCACGGTCTCCTCCGCCGGGTGGAGCCCGATCGGCTCGACCGGTTGCAGCACGGCGCCGCCCCGCGCGTTACGGTGCAGGTTTACGCGGCGGGGATACGAGCCGGTCATCAGGGCGGCCCGGGAGGGCGTGCACACCCCGCTGGCGGCGTAGAAGTGCGTCAAGCGCAACCCCTCGCGCGCCATCCGGTCGAGTTCCGGGGTCCGATGGATCGTCGAGCCGAAGGGGCCCGTGTCGCCGTAACCGAGATTGTCGCACAGCAGGACGATCAGGTTCGGCGGGCGGGGCGCCGGGACGGCCGCGTGGGCCGGAGGGCGAGGCGCAAGGGTGGCCAGCAAGGCGGCCGCGACGGCGGGTGCGCGCGGGAGCAGCCGGAAAACCGAGGCTCTGCTTCCACCGGAGGGGACGGCTGAGAAAAGCACGCGCCGAGCGTGGCGGAGGGCGGGGAGGCGGGTCAAGGGGCGGCCCGCTGCGGCGGTGACATTCCCGGGGCGACCGCACATTACGGTCGACAGCCGCGGGGCGGCGGCTAGTTGTTCGGAAGTTATTCACACCCTACCGATGGAACACATGCGTGGGGCGGAAGCCCCGGTCTCGCGGTTCAAGGTCTCGGCCAAGGTGAAGACGTTCGTCCTCGATACGAACGTCCTCCTCCACGATCCCCAGTGCATCCTGAAGTTCCAGGATAACAATCTGGCGATCCCGGTGGAGGTCCTCGAGGAACTCGACGCCATCAAGGGCGAGCAGTCCACGGAGCGCGGGCGAAATGCGCGGCGCGTCCACCGGATGCTGCAGGAGCTCCTGCCCGACACCCGTTCGATGCACGAGGGGGTCGAGCTCGAGACGGGGGGCACGCTCTCCATCATCATCAATCCCTACCTGCTGAATCCCGGACACTGGTCGCCGGCGATGGACCGGTTGCGCGCGATTTTGCCCGACCTCAGCAAGAAGGATAACCGCATCCTCGCCTGCGCGCTCTTCGTGCAGGAACGCTTCCCGCCTCCCACGATCCTCGTCACCAAGGACGTGAACGTGCAGCTGAAGGCCCGCGCGGTCGGACTGGAATCCCAGGATTACCTCAACGACAAGGTGCCGGCGACGGACGACGAAGCGAGCTACCGCGAGGTGGCGCTCGATCAGTACGAATTGCAGCGTTTCTGCTCCGAGGGCGCGTACGCGCTGCCGGCCTCCGCCGCGACGCCCCTGTTCCTCAACGAGTACGTCCTGCTGCGTACCGCCGAGGGCAAGACGATGCCCGCTCGCCACTATGGGGAAGGGGTGCTCCGCCGCCTCAAACTGCCCGACTTCGTCAAGGCCCCGGGCGGCATCCCCATCCGGGCGCGCAATCTCGAGCAGCAATTCCTGATGGATGCCCTGCTCGACGAGGGGATCTCACTGATCACCTGCTTCGGCAAGGCGGGCACGGGCAAGACGCTGCTCTCCACCGCCTGCGCGTTGCATCAGCTGCAGGACGACCACTGCCGCTACGACGGACTCTCGATCTCGCGACCGATCATCAGCCTGGGCAAGGACCTGGGGTTCCTGCCGGGCTCGCTGGAGGAAAAGATGCGCCCGTGGCTGCAGCCCTACCATGATGCCTTGGAGGTCCTGATCCCGTCGAAGCCGCCCAAGGAGCCCCAGTTCGCCGCCAAGAAGGTGACCCGGCGAAAGGGAAAGCGACCGGATCTTCCGCCGGCCCCGAGTCCGGCGCCGACGGGGGCGCCAGGCACTCCCCTCAAGCCCTACGAGCGCCTGCTGCGTAGCGGCCTGGTTGAGATCGAGGCGCTGGCCTTCATCCGTGGGCGCTCGATCGCGCGACGCTTCTTCATCCTCGACGAGGCCCAGCAGCTCACGCCCCACGAGGTCAAGACGGTCATCACCCGCATCAGCGAGGGCTCGAAGATCGTCCTGATCGGCGATCCGGCCCAGATCGACAACCCTTACGTCGACGCCCGCAGCAACGGCTTGGTGTACTGCCACAACCGGATGAAGGGCCAACCCCTCGCCGCGCACGTGAAGCTGACCAAGGGGGAGCGCTCGCGCCTTGCCGAGCTGGCGGCCGATCTCCTTTAGCCGTCGCCGGGCCCGGGTGGCGGCGGCTGCCGGCTCAGCTTCGTGCACCCCCAAGGAGCCCCCGAAGGTCGGCCAAGCTCAGCTTCGCCGCCGCGGCGTCACTGGCCTCGAAGACCTCGGCGAGCAGGGTCCGCTTTTCCTCCTGCAGCGCCAGCACCCGCTCCTCCACGGTGCCGGTCGCGATGAGCTTGTAGCTCGTTACCGTCCGGGTCTGCCCAATCCGGTGCGCCCGATCCGTGGCCTGGGCCTCCGCGGCCGGATTCCACCAAGGATCCAGATGCACCACGGTATCCGCGGCCGTGAGATTGAGGCCGGTCCCACCGGCTTTCAGGGAGAGCAGGAACACCGGCACCCCCGGTTCGGATTGGAAGCGGTCCACCTCCGCCTGCCGCTGCGTGGGGGACATCGTGCCGTCCAGCCGGCACCAGGGGATGCCTTGCGCCGCCAACTCCGTCCCGACGAGGTCCAGCAGGCGCGTGAACTGCGAGAAGACGAGCAACCGGTGCCCGTCGTCGACGGCCTCCGCGAGCAGTTCGCGGAACGCCTCCAGCTTGGCGGAAACCGCAGCGGGCGGGTCCTCGGGGAGGTCGGTCACCAGCCGCGGGTCGCAACAGACCTGGCGCAGGCGCAGCAACTGGGTGAGCGCCGCGAGCCGCAACCGGGATTCGGCGACCCCGGCGGCGGCGAGATCGATCAGCTGCCGTTCGCCCTCCTGCTCGATCCGCCGGTACAGCTCGGATTGGGCCGGGGTCAGTTCCACCCACAGGACCTGTTCCAGGCGCGGCGGCAATTCCGGGGCCACCGCCCGCTTGGTCCGCCGCAGGAGGTAAGGTGCGGCCTGTCGGCGCAGCCGGTCGTCGTGCCACGTCCGTTCCTCCGCGCTGAGGCCGGCGGGCAGCCGGGGTAGGTAGCCCGGCAAAAGGAACTCCAGCAGGGAGCGCAGGTCGGCCAGGGAGTTCTCCAGCGGGGTGCCGGTGAGCAGAAAACGGGTTCGCGCCCGCAGGGCCCGCAGCGCCACGGCGCTCTGCGAGCGCCGATTCTTGATGTGCTGCGCCTCGTCCGCCACCACCGCGGCAAACTCCGCGGCGTCAAAAAGCGCCTGGTCGCGGGCGAGGGTGCCGTAGCTGGTGATGAGCAGATCGCTCCGGGCCAGATCGGTGGCACGGGTCAACCGGCCGGATCCGTGATGCACCTCCACGCGCAGCTCGGGCGTGAACCGGGCGGCCTCCCGGCGCCAGTTCTCCAGCAGGGAGGCCGGACACACCACCAAGGTGGTCCCAACGGGGACGGCCGCCGGACGGTGCAGTGCGGCGAGGAAGGCGAGGGCCTGCAGCGTCTTCCCGAGGCCCATTTCATCCGCGAGAATGCCTCCCAGCCCGTGCCGGTGCAGGTGCCACAGCCACGCCACCCCGAGGCGCTGGTACGGACGCAGCAGGGCGTGGAGGCCGGTGGGCACCGGGGCGGATTCCAGGGCGGACAAACGTTCGAGCGCGCCGGTCAGCTGTTGCCAGTCCGCCGGTGACCGGAAGCCGGGGGCGAGCTCCTCCAGCAGCTCCGCGACCTCCGCGACCCGACTCCGTGGCACCTGTTGGCGCACGGCCGGGGCCGTCGCGACCCGCGGATCGCCGGCCAGGGCTTGTTGCGCCTGAGCAAGTCGGCTGGTGAGTTCGGGATCGAGCAGCAACACGCGTCCCTTGGTCTCCAGATAGCCCCGCCCCGCCGCGAGGGCGGACCTGAGTTCGGTTTCCGACGCACCTTCCGCGGCGAGGCCAAGCTCCACCCGGAACTGATCGCCTGCCGCCTCGACCTGGGCGGCCAGGCGCGCCTGCACGAGGTGGGCCGTCTGTCGCGTGAAGGCCGGAGTGAAACGGGCGCCCAGCGCGCCGCGCAGGCGCGCGCCGTGCCGCGCCAGGAACGAGAGCGTGCGGTGGCGGTCGCGGAGCCACCAGCGCCCATTGGATGGCTCGAGGAGGAAGCCCGCCTCCTTCACCAGCGCGAGCGCCTCCGCATACTGCGAGTGCTCCCGCGAAGGCAGGGTTAACGCCAGGTAATGCTCGGTGCCGTCCACCTCGAGCGGCCGACCCTCGTCCCGCGGCCTGGCGCGGAGTGGTGGTCCGGAAGCGGCGGGTGCCGCGGGCACCGCCGCTTCGCGCAGGAGCTCATCGTGGCGCCACGCGACCGGCTGGCCGCCCTCCACGAACACGCACTGGCCCGCCACCGCCCGGGTCAGTTCACCCAGTTGGCGGCGGTTCACCTGCAGCACCCCCGGCGGTTGCGGTCCGCACCAACGTTGCAACAAAGCCAGCGCCGGCAGGAGTTCCGCCGGCGGCGCGACGCGGAGATCCAGCTCCACCCGCACCGCAACCGCGTCCCGCGCGGCGGCAGCGACCAGGTTGGGCGGCAGGTGGATCCGAAGCATGCCGTCAGCCAGCGAGCGGTGCGACCGTCCCGCAAGTGCTTACTGCAGGGCGACCCGTACCGAGGAAAAAGTTCCCTTCCGGTCAGCAGAAAAACTTATTCACAAGGTGAATCCGGCTGTTGGCGGGGCGGTCTCCGGGTGCGCTATGCCCAAACTCCCCTGCAGCTCCGTGCGCGCCTTCCTCCGGAACGGCCTGCGCGTGTTTGTCCTCTCGGTGGTGGTCGAGTCCGTGGCGGCCTCCCCGGAGCGCGCCGCGACCCTCGAGGCGATCCGCCTGATCGAGAACCCCCGCAATGTTTCCCGGCCAGGTCCCGGCGGCGAGCTCGGTCCATGGCAGTTCAAGGCCGAGACTTGGCGGATGCACACGACCCGCCCGTTTGCGGATGCGCTCGACGGGAGTGAGGCGCTGCGGGTTGCGGCCCGGCACTACGACTGGATCTGCCGCGGGCTCGCCAAGGCCAAGCTGCCCCAGGATGCGTATCACGTGGCCTTGGCGTGGAACAGCGGCCTGGGGGCGGTGATCCGCCGCGAGGCTCCCTCCCGGGCCCACCGCTACGCCGAACGGGCGGCCAATCTCGCCGAGACGCTGCGTCAGGGCCCGTTGCTGGCGTCCACCGACGGCTCCCCGCCCGCCATGGCGCGCGTGCCGTGAAGGACCGCGGCCCCGGCGCGCCGGAGAAAGCTCCCGCGCCGGGTCCCCGCGTCAGGCGAAGAGCCGGTGATTCACCTTGCCGTGCACGTCCGTGAGCCGGAAGTCCCGGCCCTGGAAGCGGAAGGTCAGCTTGGTGTGATCCAGGCCGAGCAGGTGCAGGATGGTGGCGTGCAGGTCGTGTACGTGCATCGGGTCTTTCACCGCATTGAAGCCGAGCTCGTCGGTCTCGCCGATCACCTCGCCCGCCTTCACCCCGCCGCCGGCGAACCACATCGTGAACGCGTCGATGTGGTGGTTGCGCCCGGTGGTGTCGCGGTTCTCGCCCATCGGGGTGCGGCCGAATTCGCCGCCCCAGATGACGAGGGTGTCCTGCAGCAGTCCGCGCTCCTTCAGGTCCTGCACCAGGGCGGCCTGCCCCTGGTCGACCTCGCGGCAGACCTTCTCGAAGTCCCCCTGCAGGTTCTCCCCCGGCCCGCCGTGACTGTCCCAGTTGGTGTGATACAGCTGCACGAAACGCACGCCGCGTTCGACCAACCGCCGCGCGAGCAGGCAGTTGCGGGCGAAGGACGGACGCTGGTCCTCGATGCCGTAAAGCTTCAGCGTGGCCGCGCTCTCCGCCTTCAGGTCGATCAGGTCGGGCGCGCTGGACTGCATCCGGGACGCCATCTCGTAGGCGGCGATGCGGGTCGCGATCTCCGGGTCCCCGGTCGCGACGGCCCGCTGCAGGTTCAAGTCCCGCAGCGCGTCGAGCGCGTCGCGCTGGCCGTCCGCCGTGACCGCCGCCGGTCGGGTCAGGTTGAGGATGGGTTCGCCGCTCCCCCGGAAGGGGACGCCCTGGTACGTCGTGGGCAAGAAGCCGGAACCCCAGTTGACGGCGCCACCGCGCGGCCCGCGGGGGCCGGATTGCAGGACGACGAAACCCGGGAGATCCTGGCACTCGCTGCCCAGGCCGTAGTTCAGCCAGGAGCCCATGCTGGGGCGCCCGAACTGACCTGAACCGGTGTTCATGAAGAGTTTCGCCGGGGCGTGGTTGAAGAGGGTCGCCTGACAGGACTTCACCATCGTGAGGTCGTCGACGATCCGCGCGGTGTGCGGGAACAATTCGGAGACCCACATCCCGCTGCGGCCGTGCCGGGCGAACTGGCGGCGCGAGCCCATCAGCCGCGTGCCGTGGCTGGAATCCATGAAGGCGAAGCGTTTCCCTTCCACGAAGGATGGCGGGATCGGCTGGCCGTTCAACTCGGCCAACTTCGGCTTGTGGTCAAAGAGCTCCAACTGGCTGGGTCCGCCGGCCATGAAGAGATAGATGACATTGCGCGCGCGCGCCGGGAAGTGCGTCGGCCGCGGGGCAAGCGGGCCGGCCGGTGCGGCGGTGGCGCCCCGGGCCTGATTCAGCATGGACGCGAGCGCGATGCCGCCGAGCCCGACCGCGCAGCGGCTGAGGAAGTGGCGACGGGTGCGTCCGGCGAGGAAGTCCGGCCAGGTCTGGGGAGGGAGGGGCGGGTTCATTCGCGGGTGATGGTCTCGTCGAGGTTCAGGAGGACTCGGGCAACGGCGATCCAGGCCGCGCGTTCGCGGGTCGCGGGCTCCCCGGTCTCGGCCGCGAGGCGGCGCGCATGGAGGGCGGCGAGCCGCTCGCGTTCCGCGGCGCTCGGCCGGCGGGCCGTGCTGAGGCGGAAGGCGTGCTCCAGCTGCTCCGCCAAGGGGGCGCCCGGACGTTCGCGGAGCACGCGTTCGGCGAGGCCTTCCGCGAACTCGTAGAACTGCTGGTCATTGAGCAGCGTCAGGGCCTGGAGGGGCGTGTTGGAACGCAACCGGCGGGTGCAGCTGCTGAAGCCGTCGGCAGCGTCAAAAACCGCGAGGGCCGGATGCGGGGTCGCCCGCCAGAAATGAGTATACAGTCCTCGCCGGTAGCGGTCCTCGCCGGTGCTCGCCTTCCACTCGCGCTTGACCTGGCCCAAGCTCATCACGCCATCCGGTTGGGGCGGATAAACCGGGGGGCCGCCGAGACGCGGGACCAACCGGCCGCTCGCCGTCAGGGCGGCATCCCGAATGAGCTCCGCATCGAGCCGCAGCCGCTGCTGGCGGGCGACGAGCCGGTTCAACGGATCCACCAGGGCGAGATCCTCGCGGGCGTGGGACGATTGCCGGTAGGTGGCCGAAGTCACGATGAGGCGATGCAGCGCCTTGAGGCTCCAACCCCGCGCGACGAACTCGGTCGCCAGCCAGTCGAGCAGTTCGGGATGCGAGGGCGGCAGGCCCTGGGATCCGAAATCGTTCTCCGTCTCGACCAGGCCCAGGCCGAAGTACTGCTGCCAGACCCGGTTCACGATCACCCGGGCGGTCAGGGGATGATTTGGATCCGCGGTCCAGCGCGCGAGATCCAGCCGGTTTGGCCGCGGTCCGGCGCTCCGGAGTGGCGGCAAAATGGCGGGCGTGCCCGGCTCCACCCGCTCACCGAGGCGCGTGAAGTCCCCCTGCACAAACAGGTGGCTCGGGCGCGGTTCGGGCAATTCCTCCATCACCAGCGTCGTGATGGCTCCCGGCACCGGGCGCTGCAGTTCGGTCAGCCGGGCGGAGAGGGCCTTGAATTCCGCGTCCCCGGGACGGGCGAGCGGGTAGACACTGCGCCGTTGAGTGAAGGATTGCTTTTCCCAAGGGACGTCGAGGGCAGCCCGCAGGCTCGCCGAGCGTTGGGCCGCGCGCTTCGCGGCGGGCAGGGTCTGCCGCCAGCCCTCAATCGCGGCCGCGTGCGCGGTGAACAGCTTTTCCAGGTTTTCCTGCGCTTCCGCCACGCGCGCTTCCAGCCCCTCGTCGATCTTGCCTTCCGGGGAAAGCGTCAGGACCCCAGTGGAGCGGGAGCGACGGCCCCCGTGGCCATCGTCGACGCTGTTGTTGAAGAAGGCGAACAGCTGGTAGTACTCCCGGTGCGAGATCGGGTCGAACTTGTGGTCGTGGCATTGGGCGCACGAGATGGTCAGCCCCAGGAAAGCCGTGCCGAAGGTATTCACGCGATCGAGCACGGATTCGATGCGGAACTGCTCCGGATCGATGCCCCCTTCCTGGTTGATCTGGGTGTTCCGGTTGAAGCCGGTGGCGATCCGCTGATCCACGGTAGCCCCCGGCAGCAGGTCACCGGCCAGTTGCGCGATGATGAATTGATCGTAGGGCAGGTCGCGGTTCAGCGCCGCGACGACCCAGTCCCGGTACTTCCAGATCTGCCGGGGCGCATCGATGCTGTAGCCGTTGGAATCCCCATAGCGGGCGACATCCAGCCAGGGCCGCGCCCAGCGCTCGCCGTGGTGCGGCGATGCGAGGAGGCGGTCGACCGCCCGTCCCCAAGCGCCGGGGGCTTGGTCCGCGAGGAAGGCGTCGACTTCCGCCGGCGCGGGCGGCAGCCCGATGAGGTCGAGGGAGGCTCGGCGCAGCAGCGTCACCCGGTCCGCCTCCGGGGCCGGCGCGAGTTTCACGGCCGCCATGCGCTGGAGGATGAACGCGTCGATGGGGTGGCCGGTCCAGCCCGGGGGGGCACTCGTGACGACTGGGATCGCCGGCCGCGCGGGGGCACGGTAGGCCCAGTGTTCAAAGCGTCCCGGTGCTTCGTCCTCCGGCGCGGGTGCCCCCGCTGCGACCCACGCCTGGAGCAGCGCCACCTCGGCCGCGCCCAGCGGGGGCTTCTTATAGGGCATGGCCGGGATGTCCTCGTGCGTGCCCCGCACGACGGCGAGCAGGAGGCTTTCGCGGCCAGCCGTCGTGCGGACGACGGATCCGCTCGAGCCGCCGAGTCGCGCGTGGGCCGCCGTGTCCAGACGCAGGCCGGCCTCCTCCTTTGCGGCGCCATGGCACCGGACGCAGTGTTGCGTCAGGATCGGCTTGATCTCGCGGAGATAATCCGGTGCCGCGGCCGCGGGCAGGGTTCCGGTGACCGCGGCGAACGGGAGGAGCAAACGGAGGGGCAGGGGGCTATGCATACCTTCGAGGGACAGATGTGCCGCGTCCGCGGGATTGGCAACCCGCGGATGCGCCAAGGGAAAGGCCGGGCCTACCTTCCCGGGAAGCCGCCGCGGCCGCGCATCGCTTCCATCTGGCGCAGGAACTTCTTCCCGCCGCCGCCCTTCATCATCTTCATCATCTGCTGCATCTGCTGAAACTGCTTCAGCAACTGGTTCACCTCGACGATCTTCACCCCGGAGCCGTCGGCGATGCGTTTGCGCCGGCTGCCGTTGAGGATCTCCGGCTTGCGGCGCTCCTGCTTGGTCATCGATTTGATGATCGCCTCCGTCCGCGCCATTTGACGGTCGGCTCCTTCCGGCAATTGCATCCCGCTCATCCCCGGGATCATCCCCATGATGCTCTGCATCGAGCCCATCTTCTTCACCTGCTGCATCTGCGCGAGGAAGTCCTCGAGGTTGAAATCGGCCTGCCGGAGCTTCTCCGCCATCCGCTCCGCCTCCTTCTGGTCGATGTTCTCCTGCGCCTTCTCGACCAGCGACACCACGTCGCCCATCCCGAGGATCCGCGACGCCAGCCGATCCGGGTGGAAGGCCTCGAAGTCCTCGGCCTTCTCCCCGGTGCCGATGAATTTGATCGGGACGCCGGTGACCGCCTTGATCGACAGCGCGGCACCGCCCCGGGTGTCGCCATCGAGCTTGGTGAGGATGAGCCCGGTCAACTGGAGCGCCTCGTGGAACGCCTGCGCCACGTTGACCGCCTCCTGACCGAGGGCGCCGTCCGCCACCAGGAGGATTTCGTCCGGTTGCACGCGCTCCCGCAGGCGGCGGACCTCCTCGATGAGGTCCGCATCGATCTGCAGCCGGCCCGCCGTATCAAACAGGATGCAATCCGCCCCTGCCGCGCGCGCCGCGTCCAGTCCGGCGGCCCCGATGGCCGGGACGTCCCGCGACTGGCGGTCGGCGAAGAAACCCAGTTCCTCCTGCCGGGCCAGGATCTCCAGCTGATCGATCGCCGCGGGACGGTAGATGTCCGCCCCGATGACGAACGGCTTGCTGCCGCGCCGGCGGAGGAGGCGCCCGAGCTTGGCGGTGGAGGTGGTTTTCCCGGAGCCGTGGAGGCCGACGAGCAGCACCTTCAAGGGACGCGTGGCGGTCAGCCCCGTGGCGCCTTCGCCCAGCAGGCGGACGAGCTCGTCGTGGATCACCTTCACCACCTGCTGCCCCGGCGCGACCCCCTTGAGGACCTCCTGGCCGACGCATTGCAGCTGGACGCGGTCGATGAAGTCCCGGACGACCCGGAAGTGCACGTCGGCCGAGAGGAGGGCGCTGCGCACCTCCTGCAGGGCGGCGCCCATATTTTCCTCGGTCAGCTTGCTCGCGCCGCGGAGGTTGCGCAGCGCGCCGGTGAGTTTCTCGGTGAGGGAGGCGAACATCGGAGGCGGATAGCTGGGGCGATTCCGGGCGGGTTGCAATCCGGCGCTCGCGCCCGGGGCAACTTCGTCCTCGTCAAGGGGGAGGGGATGGCCGATAACCGCCGGTCCCATGAATCCAGTGCTCAAGCTCCTGATCGAAGGCGGCAGCCTCACCACCGGCCAATTGGCCCTGGTGGCCGGGCTGACCGAGGCGGAGGTGAACCAGCACCTGGAGCAGCTGCGCCGGGAAGGCATCTTCCTCGGCTGGCGCCCGGTGCTCGACCTTTCCCGCGAGGCCGCCGCCGCCCTGGCCGTGCGCGCCGTGATCGAGGTGAAGGTCACCCCGGAGCGGGGCGGCGGCTTCAACCGGCTGGCCGAGCGGATCGCCCGGTTCGACGAGGTTGAGTCCTGCTATCTGGTCTCGGGCGGCTACGACCTGCTGGTGTTCGTCCGTGGGGCGACCCTGCAGCGGGTGGCCTCCTTCGTCTCCGAGAAGCTGTCCACGATCGAGGGCGTCCTCTCGACCTCCACCCACTTCATGCTCCGCTGCTACAAGGAACAGGGGTTCCTGCTCGGGGCGGATGATGCCCAGACGCAGCGCCTCAACGTCGCGCCCTGAACACCCCCGCCGCATGAGCACCGACGCGCAACGGTGGGTGGCCGGCCACGTGGCCGGGCTGCCCAAGAGCGGAATCCGCGACTTCTTCGAACTGGTCGCGAAGATGAAGGGCCAGGACGTCATTTCCCTCGGAGTGGGGGAGCCCGACTTCGTCACGCCCTGGCACGTCCGCGAGGCCGCCATCTACGCCCTCGAACGGGGCAAGACCTACTATACCTCCAACCTGGGGATGCTCGAGCTGCGGCGCGAAATCTCCACTTACGTGGAACGGCATTTCGGAGTTAGCTACCGGCCCGAGGACCAGGTGATCGTCACCGTCGGGGTCAGCGAGGCCCTGGACCTCGCCTTCCGCGCCTTCTGCAACCCCGGGGACAAGGTGATGTTCCACCAGCCCTGTTACGTCAGCTACCATCCGAGCATCTCGCTGGTGCACGGGGTGGGCATCGCCGTGCCCACCTTCGCCCGGGACAACTTCGCGCTCACCGCGGCCGCATTGCGCGCCGCCTGGCAGCCCGGCGCCAAGATCCTGATGCTCAATCTGCCGTGCAACCCGACGGGCGGGACTTGCACTCGCGCGCAATTGGAGGAGATCGCCGCCTTCTGCCGCGAGAAGGACCTGCTGGTCCTGAGCGACGAGATCTATTCGGAGCTCACCTTTGAGGGCACCCACACCAGCATCGCCAGCCTCCCGGGCATGGCGGAACGGACCCTTTTCCTCCATGGCTTTTCGAAGGCCTTCGCCATGACGGGCTGGCGCATCGGCTACGCCTGCGGTCCCGCGCCCCTGATCGACGCGATGATGAAGGTCCACCAGTACGCGATGATGTGCGCCTCCATCATCGCCCAGGAGGGAGCCCTCGAGGCCCTGAAGCACGGCTGGGACAATGTCGTGCGCATGCGCGAGCAATACCATCGCCGCCGCGATCTCATCGTCCGCCGCCTGAATGAGTCCGGTCTCTCCTGCCACCTTCCCCGCGGCAGCTTTTACGCCTTCCCGGATATCTCGGCGACCGGCCTCTCCGAGAACGACTTCTCCGTCGGCCTCCTGCAGCGCCACAAGGTCGCGGTGGTCCCCGGCCTCGCTTTCGGCGAAAACGGCCGCGGGCACGTCCGCGCCTGTTTCGCCACCGCCTATGACCAGGTGATCGAGGCCTGCGACCGTATCGACCGCTTCGTCCAAGGGCTTCGGAAGTGAGCCGCCCGATGAACCGCATCGTGGCGATCGTGGGCCGGCCCAATGTCGGCAAGAGCCGGCTGTTCAACCGGCTGGCTGGCCGCCGCATTTCCATCGTCCACGACCAGCCCGGAGTCACCCGCGACGTGATTTCGGCCGAGGTGGCCGACGGGGGCTATACGCTGCTCGACACCGGGGGTCTGGGCTACGAGGGGGAAGACACGCCGGCAGCCCTCACCCGGGCTTCCGAGCGCCAGGTGGAGTTCGCCATCGCCACCGCCGGACTCATTCTCTTCGTGGTCGACGGCCTGGCTGGCATCGCGGCGCTGGACGAGCGGATCGCGACCAAGCTGCGCCGCTCCCGGCGGCAAGTCCGCCTCGTGGTGAACAAGGCGGATTTCGGGGACGAGAAGGTCGCCCTCGACGAGGCCTACCGCCTCGGCTTCGGGGAACCATTGCGGGTCTCCGCCGAGCACGGGCGCGGTGAGCCGGAGTTGCGGGCCGCGATCACCGAAGCCCTCGGCCCGATCCCGGAGGCCCCCCCCGCCCGCACCGCGGCGGATCCCCTTTGCGTCTGTTTCATCGGCCGGCCCAACGTCGGCAAGTCCTCCCTCAGCAACCGTCTCCTCCAAAGCGACCGGCTGATCGTGAGCGATGTCCCCGGCACCACCCGGGATTCGATCGAGCTGCCCTTTGATTTCCTCGGCCGGGATGGGAAGCCGCATCCCTTCCGGCTGATCGACACGGCCGGCATCAAGGCCGCGACGAAGCTCGCCTCCCCGGTGGAGTACTTCTCGCGCCTGCGTTCGCTCGACGCGATCAAGCGCACGGACGTCGTCTTTCTGGTCCTCGATGCGCTCGAGGGGGTGACGCAGCAGGACAAGGCGATCGCCGGCGAGGCCGTCAAGGAGGGCAAGCCGATCGTTATCGTCGTCAACAAGTGGGATCTGGTGAAGGAGGCATTCAAGGCCCAGGGCGGCTTCGAACCTTACAAGAGTGAACGCGATTACCGGGAGAAGTATGAACGGGCCCTGTTCGATCGCCTGTTCTTCACGCCCGGCTCGCCCGTGATTTTCGTCTCGGCGCTGAGCGGCTATGAGGTGGACCGGATGCTCAATGCGGCGGTGAAGCTCAACCGGGCGCTGGATAAGCGCATCCCGACGGCGAAGCTGAACCAGCAGCTCACGTTCCTCGCCGAGCGCAACCCGCCGGCGGCGATCGCCGGCCGGCGGTTCCGGATCTATTACGCGACGCAGACGGGCAATCGCCCGTTCCGCATCCGGCTTTTCTGCAACCGCGAGGAAAAGCTTTCCGAACAATACCGCCGTTATTTGGAGGCCGGGGTGGTGGAGGAGTTTGGCCTGCACGGCTGCCCGGTGTTCTTCGAACTGGTCGGCAAGACCCGCGATGAGGAGCGGGCCGCCGCCCACGCCGGTGGCGCCGGAAGTGGTCGGGATGGCCCGCCCCGCCCCCGTTGGGCCGCTGCCGAGGAGCGGGCCGTCGAGGAGGACTAGGCCGGACTCAGCGCCGCTGGCGCTGGCGGTACTCGTCGCCGCTCATCAGGGCCCGTCGCAGGTCTCGTTCGGTCAGTCCCTTTTCGCGCATCTGGCGCTCGTAATTCGCCAGTCCCGCCGGATCCGGATCACGGCCCAGGACGTCCCGGTAGGCCCGGATGATGATCTCGCGTACGTTGCGCCCGCGACCCTCCTGGCTGCGCCGGAGATCCGCCCGAATCTGCCCCTGCGTCCAGCCTTCGCGCCATTTCCCCCGGTAGTGGGCCAGGCCCGCCGGGTCGGCCTCGCGCCCCAGGACTTCCCGGTACATCCGCCGGATGGCTGCCTCCGGCTGGATCGCCCGCGCCTCCGGGCTGCGTTGGAGTTGCTGGATGACCTCCTGCTGGCTCCAGCCTTCCTGCATCACCCGATCCCGGTAGGTCCGGAGTCCGGAGGGGTCGGCGTCGCGGTCCAGCACCTCCCGATAGGCGTGTTCCACCATCCGCTCGGCGGTCCGGCGGTCGATCCGCGGCCGCGGCGGCTCCACGACCACCACCCGGGGTGGGGCCGGCGGTGGCACCACGATCACGGGCCCGGGAAGCCGCTCCGGGGAGGCGGGCGCCGGCGCAACGGAGCTTGGACCGGCCACCTGGATGGAAACGATCGCCCGATCCCAAGTCTGGCTGGCCCGGGAAAATACATAGAGATCCGGAACGTCGGCGGCGAGCTCCAGGCGGTCCCCACGCAGCCCGGGGGCGCTCGCCACGGTCGCGCGCGCTGCGCCCTCGATCCGGACCGAGGAAATGGCTCCGCGCCACGATTGCTGGTTCGCGCGGCGCAACGTCGCCAAGTCCTCGACGGTGGCACCCGCCTCCACCCGCAGGGCCTCGCCCTGGAAATTCGGCTCGGTGAAGAACACAACCGCCTCCGCCGCCCCGGCCCGGGCGACCAGCGCCAGCAGCAGGCCGGAAAGTGGCCGGAACGGAAGACGGAGCCGCATCGGCTAGCGGGCGAAGAAGGGGTTGTGGACCTTCTCCTGATCCAAGGTCGTCAGCGGTCCGTGACCGCAGGCGAGCACGGTATCGCGGGGGAGGGACAGGATCTTCCGGCGATTGTTGTTCAACTGGTCCTTGAAATGCGTCGCGCTGCCGCCCATCGAGCTGGCAAAGAGGGAGTCGCCGACCACGGCCAGGGGCCAGCTCAGGCCCGTGACATAGAAGGTGGTCTGCCCCGGGGAATGCCCGGAGGTGAGCAGCGTCTTCACCGCCAAGGCGCCCACGTGAAAGTGCGCATTCTCCGGGAAGGTGCGGGCACCCGGATGCTCCACCGGCTCCAATTCGCTGCTCCACACCTCCGCGCCGGTGGCCCCCGCCAGCCGCGGCAGGTCTCCCCGATGATCGGGATGCGTGTGGGTCAGAAACAGGTAGCGCAGGCGCAGGCCCTCCGTCGCGATGATGTCCAGCATCGCCGTGCAGTCCGTCCCAGTGTCGAAGGCCGCCGCGACCTTGGCCCGGGGGTCCCAAATCAGGTAATTGTTGACCAGCATCTCGTGGTGTCGGGTGCTGAACGCCGCGAAACCGGTCGGGAAATCGGGGATCCGCGGGTACCAGCGCTGGTGCGCCAGCGCCTCCAAGGCATCCGGGGACAGCCCGAGGTGCCGCGCGACGCGGCGGAGGACGGCATCCTTGGGCGGGCCCGATTGGAGGGCGTGGAGGTCCTCCAGGCTTATTTCGGCGCGGCGGGCCAGATCGGCATCGCTGATCCCGAGCCCGCGCTGGGCTTTGGCGATCACATCCTGATAGTTGTCCTCCAGCGGCAGATGCGGCATCCCTCGGCATATCCGCCCGGAGGCCCGAGCGGCAAGCCGGATGCGCCCCGGGTTTGCCGTTGCCTTGTCCCGGCCGCCGGCTTTGCCTCCGCGTTTTCACCCTCCCATGACCACTTCCGCGGAATTCCTCGCTTCACTCTATGCGCTCACCGGCAAGGTGGCGGTCGTCATCGGCGGCACCGGCGAATTGTGCGGCGCGATGGCGGAGGGCCTCGCCGGGGCCGGGGCGGAGGTCGTCCTGGTCGGGCGCCAGGTGGAGAAGGCGGCGCCGCGCCTGGAGCGGATCCATGCCGCCGGCGGCCGGGGCTATTTCCTGCCGGCCGAGGCGGCGGAAAAGGCCTCCCTGGAAAACCTGCTCGCGACCGTGCGGGAGCGCTCCGGAGGGATTGATATTGTCGTCAACGGCGCGGGCGTGAACTCCGCCACTCCCTTCCTCGACATCTCCGAGGACGAGTTCGACCGCATCATGCGCGTGAATCTCAAGGGCGTGTTCCTCGGCTGTCAGGTGTTCGGCCGCTATCTGGTCGAGCGCGGCCAAGGGGGCAGCATCATCAACCTCGGCTCGATGAGCGCCGTCGTGCCGCTCTCCCGAGTATTCACCTATTCGGCCTCCAAGGCCGCGGTGCACAACCTGTCGAAGAACCTCGCCCGCGAGTGGGCGCCGCAGCGGATCCGCGTCAACACCCTGGTGCCCGGCTTCTTCCCGGCCGAGCAGAACCGGAAGATCCTCTCGCCCGACCGGGTCGCGAGCATCCTCGGCCACACCCCGATGAAGCGCTTCGGCGAGGCGCGGGAACTGATCGGCGCCACGCTGCTGCTGGCCAGCGAGCGGGCCGGCGGCTTCATCACGGGCTCCGAACTCATTGTCGATGGCGGTTACCACGCGATGACGATCTGAAGGTTATAGTATTTTTGAGGGACAAAATAGAACTTGATATACGCGACCCCAAGCGCGAGCGTCCGCGCGTATGTTATCCAAAAAGCTCAAGGAACTGCAGGCCGCGCGGGACCGTCTCGCCAGCCTCGAGAAGACGATTGAAGCGGAATTGGCGGCCCTGCCCGCCCAGTTCGGCTTCGAGTCCGCGCAGGCGTTCGCGGATGCCGTGGTCAAGGCCGCCTCCTCCGGCGCCCGCCCTGCGCGTAAGGCCGGGCGGCCCAAGGGTGCCGCCAAGCCGAAGGGCACGCGCAAGCGGAGCGTCGTCACGGAGGAACTGCGCCAGCAGGTGAAGCAGCTCGCCGAGTCGGGCCAGACCGGCCAGCAGATCAAGGCGGCCACCGGCCTCTCGCTTCCGACGATTCAACTCATCAAGAAGGCGTTCGGCCTGGTGAAGTCCCGGACCGCGGCCTGAGTAACGCCGCGACCGTACCGCCCCCGCTCGCGCGGGGGCTTTTTTATGGTCTCAATGAGTCGCCGTGCCCACGGTTGCTTATATTAACCTTTGTAGCCTCACGCCCCCGTGCCTCCGGCGGCCTATATACAAGCCAATAGCAACGGCCGTCTGCATCCCGCGGACGCCCCGGCGATCGCGCCCCTGAACCGGGGGTACCTCTATGGAGATGCGGTCTACGAGGTCTGGCGCACCCACCGGGGCGTGCTGTTCGCCTTCGCGGAGCATTGGACCCGGTTGGAGCGCTCGGCCACAGCGTTGCACCTGCAGCTGCCCCTGACCTCCGCGCAGGTCCGGGAACAAATTGCGCGCACCGCGGCCGCGTTCCGCGCGTTCACGGGGGAGCCGGGCGACCTCTACGTCCGTCTCCAGGTCACCCGCGGCGGCGGGCCCATCGGCCTCGATCCCGGCCTCGCGGACCAGTCGGACTGGACCTTGTTGGTGCAGCCGGCTCCGGCGCCCCCTGCCCGGGGCCTGCGGCTCGCGATCCCCCTCACGTTGCGGCGTAACCCCGCCGCGTGTCTGGATCCGGCCTGGAAGACCGGCAACTACCTCAACAACCTGCTCGGAGTGGGGGAGGCCCGCCGCCGGGGCGCCGATGATGCGCTCTTCCTCAACCTCGTCGGCCACCTGACGGAATTGTCCGCGGCCTCCCTGATCCTGGTGGATGGGCCGCGGCTGGTCACCCCGCGGCTGGAGGATGGCCTGCTCGCCGGGATCACCCGCGCACTGCTGCTGACGCACGTGGCGCCCGCGGCCGGCCTCCTGATCGAGGAGCGCTCGATTTCCCCGGCCGATGTGCAGCGCTGCTCCGAGGCCATGGCGCTTTCGACCACCAAGAACGTGACCCCGGTGGCGGCGATTGACGCCCGGGAGTGGCCAGATGCTCCCGGCCCGGCCACCCGGCGGTTGCAGGCTGCTTGGGAGGATTTCGTGCAAGCGTACGCGGCGCAGCACCCGGAACTCCGGGTGTGAGCCGCGCCGTCTCCGGTGCGGAAGGCGGGCGGACTCAGGCCAGGGCGGCGAGGATCGCGTTGAAGGTCGCGCTCGGCCGGAGGGCCGCCGCGGCCTTCACGGGATCCGGCCGATAATAGCCTCCGACGTCGACCGGGCGCCCCTGCGCGGCCAGCAGATCCTGGGCGATGGTCTTTTCCTGTTCGGTTAGGCGTGCGGCGATGGGCGCAAACCGCGCCTGCAGCGCCGGATCCCGCGTCTGCACCGCGAGCGCCTGCGCCCAGTACAAGGCCAGGTAGAAATGGCTGCCGCGATTGTCGGTGGTGCCGAGCTTGCGGCCCGGGGAGCGGTCGAGTTCGAGGAACTTGCCCGTCGCCTGGTCCAGCGTGTCGGCCAACACCCGCGCGGGAGCGTGTTGGAAGACCTGCGCGAGATGCTCGAGCGAGGCGGCCAGGGCGAAGAACTCACCCAGGGAGTCCCACCGCAGGTAGCCTTCCTGCAGGAATTGCTCGACGTGCTTCGGCGCGGAACCGCCGGCCCCGGTCTCAAACAGGCCACCGCCCTTCATCAGCGGGACGATGGACAGCATCTTGGCGCTGGTGCCGACCTCGAGGATCGGGAACAGGTCCGTCAGGTAATCGCGCAGCACGTTACCCGTGACGGAGATGGTGTCCTGGCCGGCCCGCAGGCGTTCGAGGGTGGCGCGGCACGCGGCGGCGGGCGCGAGGATGCGGAGGTCGAGTCCGGCGGTGTCCAGTTGCGCCAGGGCGGCCCGGACTTTCGCGATCAGCTGGGCATCGTGGGCGCGGGCCTCGTCCAGCCAGAAGATCGCCGGCGTGGCGCTCAGGCGGGCCCGATTGACCGCCAGCTTCACCCAGTCCTGCACGGCGGCGTCCTTGGTCTGGCAGGCGCGCCAGATGTCGCCGGCCTCGACCCGGTGGGCGAGGAGCACGCGGCCCTGCTCGTCCACGACGCGGATCTCGCCCTCGCCGGGAGCGACGAAGGTCTTGTTATGGGAGCCGTATTCCTCGGCCGCCTGCGCCATCAGGCCGACGTTGGGCACGGTGCCCATCGTGCGGGGGTCGAAGGCGCCGTGGGTCCGGCAGAAGTCGATGGTCGCCTCGTAGACGCCGGCGTAGGAGCTGTCCGGGATCACCGCGAGGGTATCCTGCAGCTTGCCCTGCGCATCGTACATCTTTCCGCCGGCGCGAATCATCGCGGGCATCGAGGCGTCGATGATCACGTCGCTGGGCACGTGCAGGTTGGTGATGCCCTCGTCGGAGTTGACCATCGCCAGCGCCGGCCCGGTCGCGAGGGCGGCCTTGAGGTCCGCCTCGAGCGTCGCACGTTCCGCCGCCGGGAGGCGCGGCAGCTTCTCGATCAGGTCGCCGAGGCCGTTGTTCCAATCCACCCCGAGCGCGGCCAGGGTGCTCGCGTGGCGGGTGCAGAAGTCCGTGAAGTAGGCCTGCACCGCGTATCCGAACAGGATCGGGTCGGAGACCTTCATCATCGTCGCCTTCAGGTGCAGGGAGAACAGCACGCCCTCCTGCCGGGCCCGCGCCAGTTGGGCCGCATAAAACACCCGCAGCGCGCGCACGCTGATGAACGTGCCGTCAAGGATTTCCCCCGCCTTCAGCGTCAGCTTCGGGAGCAGGACGCGCGGGGCGCTCCCGGCGGCGAGGAACTCGATCCGCGCGGTGGCCGGGGCGTCCAAGGTCAGCGAGCGCTCGTTGGCGAAGAAGTCGTCCCGGCCCATCGTTGCCACCCGCGTCCGCGAGGCGCCGCTCCAAGCGCCCATGCTGTGCGGGTGGGCGCGCGCGTAGTCCTTGACCGCCTTGGGGGCCCGGCGATCCGAGTTGCCCTCGCGCAGCACCGGATTCACGGCGCTGCCTTTCACCTTGTCGTAGCGCCCCTTGGCGTCGCGTTCCGCGTCCGTGGCTGGGGCCTCCGGATAGTCAGGCAGGGCGAAACCCTGGGCCTGCAGCTCCGCGATCGCCTCCTTCAGCTGGGGCACGGAGGCGCTGATGTTGGGCAGCTTGATGATGTTCGCCTCGGGGCGGAGGGTGAGGGCGCCCAATTCCGCGAGGTGATCGTCCTGCCGCTGGTCGGCCGGCAATCGGTCCGCGAACGCGGCGAGGATGCGTCCCGCCAGGGAAATGTCCCGCGTCTCCACGGCGATCCCGGCTGGTCGCACAAAGGCCTGGACGATCGGCAGGAGCGAAAAGGTGGCCAAGGCGGGAGCCTCGTCCGTTTGAGTGTAGATCAGGGTGGGCTGGGCGGACATTGGCGGATCGATGAACGGGCGAGCGGAACCGAACGCTCCGGGCGGGTCAAAAGCAAATGCGCGGAGGGAGCCGGGCCGGCCGCTGCAGGCCCGGAATTAGGGGCCTCGGAAAGATTCCGGTTGCGTTCGGTCGGGCCCAGCCTTTGCGTCGTCACCTTTTCCATTACGCCTGCCTCCGATGGTCGGGGTGACAGGTGGACCGAAACCATGAGCCAAAAGTTCAAACTCAACGTCGCCGCTCGCGCCCAGACCGGTCGCAGCGCCTCCCGTCGTCTCCGCAAAGCGCAGCGCGTCCCCGCGGTGCTTTACGGAAAGCACACGAAGCCCGAGTCTCTCTCGATTGACGCCCCGGAATTCGTGCGCCTCCTGAAAGCCGTCGGTGGTCGTGCCGTGCTGGTCGACCTCCAGCGGGGCGACCAATCCGCGCCGGTGATTTCCTTCCTTCAGGAGGTTCAGCGGGATCCCCTCACGGACAAGTACCTCCACATCGATCTGCAGGAGGTGAAGGCGGACGAGAAGTTCGAGATTCGCGTGCCGGTGCACCTGAGCGGCGAGTCCTTCGGGGTGAAGAACCAGAGCGGCGTGTTGGAAATGGCGACTCCCGCCCTCCGCATCCGCGTGCTTCCGAAGGATCTGCCTGAGGCGATCGTGGTCGACGTCACCGAACTTAAGGTTGGGGAGACGATCAAGGTAGGCAGCCTGAAGGCGATTCCCGGCGTAGACTTCCTCGACTCCAAGGGACAACCCGTGGTGTCGTGCGTCGAGCCGGTCGCCGAGGTGGCCCAGGCCGCCGCCGCCGCCGCTCCGGCCGAGGGCGCGGCTGCCGCGGCTCCCGCCGAGGGTGCGGCGGCGCCAGCCGCCGCTGGCGATGCCAAGGCCGCGGCTCCCGCCGCTCCCGCCGCGGGGGCCAAGCCGGCCGCCGCCGCCAAGAAGTAATTCGCCGTCGGTTCGCGGCCGTCCCCATTCGCCGGGACGGCCGCTGGGTTCGAAGTTCTTTGAGTCATATTCCCTTCGCTCGTCGTCGGTCTGGGCAATCCAGGCCGCGAATACCGCGACACCCGGCATAACCTGGGCTGGCAGGTGCTCGACGCCCTCGCCACCCGGGAACGCCTCGCGTGGCGCCCCGCGCCCCAATTTCGCGCGGAGGTCGCCCGTTGGGATCGTCCGGGAGCCCCGACGTGCTGGCTGGTCAAGCCGCAGACGTTCATGAACGCGAGCGGCGAGGCCGTCGGCCCGCTGTCCCGCTACCACCGGATTCCCGCTCCGGAGATCGTGGCCGTGTACGACGACCTCACCCTCGACTTGGGCCTGATGAAGGTCTCGATCGGGGGCGGTTCGGCCGGCCACAATGGCGTCGCCAGCCTCGTCCAGCATCTGGACGGACCCTTCGTCCGCTTCCGGCTGGGCATCGGACCCCGCGCGCCCGCGGCCATGGAACTGACCGACTTCGTCCTTGGAACCTTCACTTCCGATCAATCCATCCTCGTCTCCCAGCGTCTGCCGCATTTCCTCCAAGGCCTCGACCTCCTGCTCACCCGGGGCGCCGACGCCGCCATGAACCAACTCAACCGCCGAGATCCCAAATGAACCCGTCCCACCGCAGCTACCACGCCTCCTTCATCCTCGACAACCGGGGCAAGGAGGAGACCGTCGACCAGATCGTCGACGGCATCAAGAAGGTCATCACCGAGGTCAAGGGTGAGGTCGCCAACGTCGAGAACATCGGCCGCAAGGACTTCGTCCGCGTGACCGATCGCAAGTTCACGGGCGCCCACTACGTGCACATCGATTTTTCGGGCCCCGCCGAGGCGCCCGCCGCGCTGCGCGAGAAGCTTCGCCTCAACGGCAGCGTGTACCGCACGTTCATCCAGAGCGCCTGAGGCGCCCGCCGCCATGCCCGCCCTCAACAAGGTCCTGCTGATGGGGAACCTGACCCGCGACCCCGAGTTGCGGGTCACGCCCAAGGGCACTCCGATCTGCCAGTTCGCCCTCGCGATCAACCGGCAGTTCAAGATGGAGTCCGGTGAAAGCCGCGAAGAGGTGATCTACGTGGACGTCGAGGCGTGGGGCAAGCAGGGCGAGACGATCGCCAAGTATTGCACGAAGGGCCGCCCCCTGTACGTCGAAGGCCGCCTCCGGCTCGACCAATGGGAGGACAAGAACACCAAGGAAAAGCGCAGCCGGATGAAGGTCGTGCTGGAGCAATTCCAATTCTTGGGTGATGGCCGGGGCGGTGCCCCCTCAGGCGGCGGGGATGCCCCCGGTGCCGCCTCTCCCGAACGCTTTTCCCCGCCCCCGCGGGCTTCCTCCCCGAAGCCAGCGACGACGGAGAACCTCGACGAGGACGTTCCGTTCTGAACGTCTCCGTTTCCCCCGCATCGGTGCGGACCCGCCCCCGGGTCCGTCGGCGGTGAACCCCGCCACGAAACCAAAACCAACTCCAACCTCATCCCACCACGCATATGGCCACCAAAGAAGTGCTCCTCGTCAAACCCGTCGAAGGTCTCGGCGGCGAAGGCGACCAAGTCAAAGTCCGCGCCGGCTACGCCCGCAACTATCTGCTGCCCCGCAAGATCGCGGTGTCGCTGACCACCGCCAACCGCAAGCAGGTCGACGCCCTCAAGAAGCGCCGCGCCGAGCGCGAACAGGCGGAGCTGTCCGGCGCCCAGGAGCTCGCGCGCAAGCTCGAGAAGACCTCGCTGGCCTTCGTGGTCAAGACGGGCGAGGGCGGCCGGATGTTCGGCGCCATCACCGCCCAGGATGTCCAGGAGAAGCTGGCCGCCGCCGGCTTCACGCTCGATCGCAAGAAGGTCCACCTCTTCACCCCGGTGAAGACCCTGGGCCAGCACACCGTCAAGATCCGCCTGCACGCGGATGTGGCGGTCGACCTGTCCTTCGACGTCGTCTCCGAGAACCCCATCGAGCCGGCCGCACCGGTCGCCGAGCCCGCGGGGGAGAAGACGGAGAAGCGTTCCGACCGCCAGCGCAAGGAGGCTTCGGCCTAACCGCCGGCCGCTCCGGCAGCTCAGGCCGCGTCCCCCATCCGGAGGGCGCGGCCTTCGTCTTGCCGTGAACGGATTGTGAGCAAGCAGGGATTGCGGTGGCGCCCCGCGCCCGCTTTCTCCCGCGCTGCCCGTCCGATGCCTCCCAGCGAGAATCCCGCCCCGACTCGTCCGGCGCCCGCCGGCCGCACGCTCCCGCACAGCCTCGAGGCGGAGGAGCACCTGCTCTCCTGTTGCCTGCTGGACGGCGCCGACATCGTCGCGCGCTGCCTAGAGGCCAAGATCGAGGGCCGCTCCTTCTACGATCCGAAGCATGGGGTGGTCTTCGACTGCCTGCTGGAACTGTACAACCGTCAGGCCCCCATCGACGTCGCAGTCGTCGCCGAGGAGCTCAAGACGTCCAAGCGGCTCGATCAGATCGGGGGCTACGCCTTCCTGACCCAGGTCAGCAGCCGGATTCCGACCACCGCCCAGGCGCAGTACTTCATCGAGAAGGTCCGGGAACAGGCCCTGCTCCGCGACCTCATCCGGTCCGCGACCGGAGCGATCGAGGACTGCTACGGGTTCACCGGGGGAATCGAGGAGTTCGTCGACCAGGTCGAACAGAAGCTCTTCAGCGTCACGCAGAGCCGGGTCAGCGAAAGCGCGAAGCAGATGCGCGAGCCGACGCGGGAGGCGATGAACGTCATCA
>JBMTAG010000032.1:0-34660 GCA_049428505.1 Opitutaceae bacterium
CCTCCCGCCTCACGTCGCCTGGCCGTTGAGCATGTTCCTCTGCGGATCCGCGATCTTCTGGCTCGATGCCCGGATGCGGGGGTGGTTCGGGCTGGATGACTCCTCCCGAATCCGCGCCCTGCGCACCGAGGTGCTCGAGGTGGCGATGAAAGGCGGGGACACGACGCGGCTCGCGGCGGAGTTCGAAACCCTGCTCGCCGCCCGGCACGACGCCCCCGCCGCGGTGATCCTCACCCGCAGCGGCGAGGCCTACACGGGTGGCGGCCACACGATCCGCCACGACCGGGCGGCGATCACCGCCCTCCGCGACGACGGCTGGAGCACCCCGGAGAGCCTCCAGCGCCGCCGCCCCACCCCGCCGCTGGAGGATCTCGCCGCCCTCCTGCGCGAACTCGGCGCCGGGGCGCTCGTCGCGGTGCCGCGCGAGAGCCCCGTCCCGAACCTCCTCGTCGCCGTCGGCGTCCGCCGCAACGAGTGGCCCTTCACGTATCCCGATGTCGTGCGCCTGCTGCACACCGCCGACCTGATCGACAACATCCTCACCCGTTCCCGGCTGACGGACCAGCTCGCCTTGCGGGCGCGGATGGAATACCTCGCCATGATGTCCCGCGGTCTGGCCCACGACCTGAAGAACCTGATCACGCCCGTGTCCTCCTACCTCGTGCACACCGAGGGCCGGGCGCCGGCGGGCAGCGCGGAGGAGGAGGTGCACGGCGCCGCCAGCCGATCGATCGGGGTGATGACGACGTACCTGCGGGAGGCGCTGTTCTTCTCGGACCAGCTGACCCCGCGCTTCTCCCCGGTGGAACCCGCGGGGCTCCTCGAGGGCGCGCGCAACCTCGCGGTGGAGCGCGCAACCCGGCGCGGGATCCGGCTCACGGCGCGCAGCTCCTGCACCGGGACGCTGCAGGCGGACGCGGTGCTGCTGCAACGGCTGCTGGTGAACCTGATGAACAACGCGATCGACGCCTCCGCGCGCGGCGGGGAGGTGCGGTTGACCGCGGAGGGGCCCGTGGCGGGGATGATCACGCTCCGGGTCATCGACCAGGGGTGCGGGATGGACGAGGCGACGCGGGCGCGGATCTTCGACCCCTACTTCACGACCAAGCAGTTCGGCGAGGAGGTGCGGGGGTTCGGCCTCGGGCTGACCATCTCGCAGCGCATCGTGCACCTGCATCACGGCCGCATCACGGTCGAGAGCCGGCCGGGCGCCGGGACCACCCTGAGCGTCGACCTGCCGGTGGATCCCGCGGCGGTCGCCGCCGTCACCTGACCCGCTCCCGTGGCCACCACCTCCAGCGCCATTTTGCCCTCCCGGATCCTCGTGGTGGACGACGAGCGGCAGATCCACGCCTCGCTGCGGCTGCGGCTGGGCGGGGCGCACGAGCTCGAGTTCGCCTTCGACGCCGCCGGGGGCCTCGAGCGACTGCGGCAGACGCGGTTCGACCTGTGCCTCGCGGACCTGCACATGCCGCGGATGGACGGCTTCGCGTTCATCGAGGCGGCGCGGGAGGTGGATCCGGCGCTCGGCTTCGTGGTGTTGAGCGCGTTCGATTCGGCGGAGAACCTCCGGCGCACCATTCCCCTGCAGGTCTACGATTTCCTGTCGAAGCCGCTGCCGGGCAAGGCGGACTTCGAGGCGCGGATCCCCGAGTGGATCGAGCGGACCCGCCAGCGGCGCGTGGACCAGGAGCTCGCCCGCTCCGCGGGGGTGGTGGCGGGGGAACGCGAGGCGGCGCGGCTGGAACGGGACGTCGAGCTGGTGGCCTCCGAGACGGCGCGCGATGCCCTGCGGCAGACGGCCGGACTGCTCACCACGGTGCACGCCCAGCTGCTCGCCTCGCAGGCGCTGCTGGGCACGCCGGGGCGGGCGGATCCGCGGGCGGCGCAGTTCACCCGGCGGCTGGAGGAGGCCCGGCGCACGGCGGAGGCCGCGATGGCGGTCACGGAGGCGTTCTTTGACACCGGCTACGGCAGCCGCGACACGTCGCCGGCGGTGGTGGACGAGGGCATCCGCCACGCGGGCGGGATCGCCCTGCGGATGTGCCGGGGGGAGGAGGAGGGCAAGGCGGTGGAGTTCACCCCCGGGGCCGCGGGCCTGCCGGTGCGGGGGCTGTCGGGCATCGACTTCCTGCTTTTGATGACCCCGGCGCTGGGCGCGGCCCTCGCGGGCGCGCCGCGCCGGACGACGGTGGGGGTGCGGGCGGAGCCGCTGGGCCGACTCGAGGAGGCCTACCGCGACCCGGCGCTGCGCAACTTCGTATGGTACAACCGCCGCCACGCCCCGACCGGCCAGGCGGCGGTGCTGATCACCGTGACCGGCGCCGGCCCGGCCCTGACCCCGGCGGCGCTGGAGGCGTGGCTGCAGGACCGGCACGATCCCCTGGCGGCCATCACGGCCCGCGGCCTCGTCGCCGGCGTGCAGCGCTGCCACGGCGTCATCGGCGCGGCGGTGTCCCCGCATTCCGGCCGCTTCAGCCTCGCGCTGGCGCTCCCCGTGTGACCCGGCGATGATCCTGCTCGTCGACAGCGCGGAGCGCGAGGGGTCGGTCCTGGCGGAGCTCTGCGCCGGGCGGGGCTGGGTGACGGGCGCCTGCGCGACCGTCGCCGAAGCCCGGCGGCGGATCCCGCGGCTGCGGCCGCGCGTGGCCGTCATCCGGCGCACCCTGCGCGACGGCCTCGCCGAGGAGGTGCTCACGGCGCTGGCGGAAACGCGCTGCCGGCGGATGGTGCTGGTGCCGGCGGGGACCAGCGGGGCCGTGGAAGCCCGGTTGGTCGGGCTGGGCGCGGACTGCGTCCTGCGGGAGCCCGTGCGCATCGAGGTGCTGCTGGCGTACCTGGAGCGTTTCCGGCGGGAACCGGGAACGGCGCCGCCGCCCGGCCCGGCGCGGCTGGCGTTCGCGGGGGGCCAGCTGGATCCCGCGGACCGGACCCTGCGCCGCGGCGCCCGGGGGACCACCCTTGCGCCGCGGGAGGCGCAGCTGGCGGAGCTGCTGGCGCGGTCGCCCGGGCAGGTGGTCGCCTACGAGGCCCTCTACGCGGACATTTTGGGCCGGCCCTTCCGGGGGGACACCGGCAACCTGCGGGTCCTGCTCGGCAAGCTCTGCGCCGCGGCGGCCCGTGCCGGCGTCGACGCGCGCGCCTGGATCGAGGTGATCCCGAAGTCCGGCTACCGCTTGCGGCGGACCGCCGGGCGGTAACGGAAAAGTTACGGCGGGCCCGTTCCGGAGCGGGCCGGGGCCGGGCACGGTGCGGCCATGGAAACGCACCCCACCGTCGTCATCCTCAAGGCTGACCAGCTCTACGCCGCCACCCTCCGTGCCCACGTGGACGCCGTGCTGCCGGGGGCGCGGATCACGGTGGCTCCGACCGTCGCGGCAGCCCGGACCCTGCTGGAGCGGGCGCCGGTGGACCTGCTGCTGGGCAGCCTGGGGGAGGGGCCCGAGGGGGACGCGCTCGACCTGCTGGCCCAGTCCACCCGGGCGCCGCGGCGCGCCCGGCGGGTGATGGTGGTGGCGCTGCGCTGCACCTACCGGACCCTCTCGGCCCTGCGGACCCTGGCGGTCGAGGGCGTGTTTGATGCCGTCACGGAGGAATCGGACGCGTTCCGGCCGGCGCTGGAGCGGGTGCTCGCGGGGCAGCGTTCGTGGAGCGCGTCGGTGCAGGGGGAGCTGCGGCAGATCTCGGCGGCGCCGAAGGCGCTGTTCCGGCTGCTGACGGACTTCGAGCAGCTGGTCCTGAGCGTGATCGGGGCGGGCTGCGACGACGACGAGGCGGGGGAACTGCTGCGGCTGAGCCCGGCGACCATTTCCTCGGTGCGGCGGGACCTGCACCGGAAGCTGGGGGTGCAGCACCGCGGCGCCCTGATCCGGATGGCGGCGCAGAAGGGGTACGTGCGGTTCACGCCGGACGGGGTGGAGCGGCCCGGGTTCGCGCTGTTCGCGGCCGCCTACCGGCCGCGGCAGCCGCGGCGGGGGAAGGACGAGCCGGTGGCGGCCTGAGCCGGGCCCGGCGGGGTCGGGCGGAGCGAAGGCGCGACGTGCGGGTTGCCAAAGGCGCGCGATCCCGTTCACCTTCCCGCCCTTAACGCATGCCGCCCACCGGTCCCGCCTGGTCCCAGAAACTCCGCGCTGAAATTGGCAAGGCCGTCGTCGGCCAAGACGCCGTCATCGAACGCCTGCTGGTGGCCCTGCTGGCCAACGGCCACGTGTTGCTCGAGGGGATGCCCGGGCTCGCGAAAACCCTGTTGGTGAAGTCGCTCGGCACGGCCCTCGGGGTGCAATTCGAGCGGATCCAGTTCACGCCGGACCTGCTGCCGAGCGACGTCGTGGGCACGATGATCTTCCAGCCGAAGACGGGGGAGTTCACCGCCCACCGGGGGCCGATCTTCGCCAATCTGGTGCTGGCGGACGAGATCAACCGGGCGCCGGCCAAGGTGCAGAGCGCCCTGCTCGAGGGGATGCAGGAACGGCAGGTGACCCTTGGTGGCCAGACGCACGCGCTGCCCCGGCCGTTCTTCGTGATGGCCACCCAGAATCCGGTGGAGCAGGAGGGCACCTACCCGCTGCCGGAGGCGCAGACCGACCGCTTCCTGTTCAAGCTGCTCGTCGACTACCCCAGCGCGGCCGAGGAGGCGGCGATGCTGCAGCGCTGGGGCCAGGTCACCCGCCAGCCAGCGCTCGCGGCCGTCTCGCACGGGGAGGAACTCCTCGCGCTCCGGGCGGAGGTGGACGCGATCCATCTGTCGCCGGCGGTGCAGGGTTACATTCTCGCCTTGGTGCGGGGCACCCGGGCCCTGGCGGATGCGGCGGCGCCGCGCCGGCACCTGTCGTTCGGGGCCTCTCCCCGGGCCTCGCTCGCGCTTTATCAGGCCGGGCGGGCCCTGGCGTGGCTGCGGGGCGAGGACCATGTTTCCCCCGGCCTGATCCAGGAGCTCGCGCCGGACATCCTGCGGCACCGGATCGGCCTGACCTACGAGGCCGAGGCCGAGGAGATCACCGCGGACAAGCTGGTGGCGGAGGTGATCACCCGCACCGCAGTGCCGGCCGTCTAGGCGCCCGCCGATGCCCGCCGCCGCCCCCGCCCCCCCCCCCGCCCCGGCGGCCGCCGCGCCGCTGGCGGCGTTGCGCCGGCTGGAATGGCGGGTGCGCCATGCGGTGGAGGCGATGCTGAGCGGCGAGTACCGCTCCGCGTTCCGGGGGCGGGGGATGGAGTTCGACCAGGTGGTGAAGTACGAGTTCGGGGACGATGTGCGCGACATCGACTGGAACGTGACGGCGCGCCTCGGGGAGCCGTACCGCAAGAAGTTCGTCGAGGAGCGGGAGGTCACCGTCCTGTTGGTGCTGGAGGACTCCCCCTCGCTGGGCTTCGGATCCGGGGCGCAGTCGCGGCGGGAAGCGCTGCTCGAACTGGCGGGGCTGGTGATGCTGCTCGGGGCGGTGAACCGGGACCGGGTGGGATTCGTGCACGCGGCGCCGGGCGGCAACGACGTGCGGGAGCCGGTGCGCGGCCGCGGCCGGATCCTGCAACTGGCGGCGTCGCTGATGGCCCGGCCGGCCCCGGCGCCCGACGCGCCGGCGCCGGGGCCGCCGTGGCGCTTCCTCGCCCGCGCGGCGCCGAAGCACAGCATCCTGATCTGGCTGGGAGATTTCCCGCCGGTCGCGCGTTCGGGGGCGGACGATCCGCGGCCCGAGGGCTGGAGCGTGCTGCAGCGGCGCTACCAGACGATGGGGTTCCGGGTGGACGACCCGTGGGACCGCGCGCTGCCGGCCGGCGAACCGTTCGCGGCGTACGACGCGGTGGCCGGGCGGCTGGTGACGATCGACGGAGGCGCGGCGGAGCAGGCCGCGCACGCCGCGTGGGTGGCGGCGCGGGAACGCGCCTGGCAGACCCTGTTCCCCGACCCGCTCACGCGCCTGGCGGTCGGCACCGGGGAGAATCGCCTCGACGCGCTGGTGCGCTTCTTCCACGCCCGGATGAACCCGGGGCGGGGCTGATCCGATGGACCGCCTCACCCTCCAGGACCCGCTCTGGCTGCTGGCGCTGCTCGCGCTGCCGCTCGTCGTATGGCTGCGGGGGCGGCGGCGCGTGCCGGTCCTGCTCGTGCCCTTCGCGGCCGCCTGGCATCGCCCTTCCCTCGCCTCCCCCGGTCGGTGGCCCGCGGCCCTCGTGCTCGGAGGCCTGGCACTGCTGGTCGTCGCCCTCGCCCGGCCCCAGCGCGTGGAGGACCGGCGTGAGGTCCGTTCCGAAGGCTACGACATCGTGCTCGCGATCGACCTCTCGACCTCAATGCGCGCCGAGGACTTCGAGAAGGACGGGGAGCGGATCAATCGCCTGCAGGCGATCAAGCCGGTGATCCAGGCCTTCATCGAGCGGCGGCCGACCGACCGCATCGGGATCGTCCTCTTCTCCGGTCGCGCCTACACCATGGCGCCGCTCACCTTCGACCACGACTGGCTCGCGCGGCAGCTGGCCCGCGTGCGCATCGGGATGATCGAGGACGGCACCGCGATCGGGGACGGCCTTGGCGTGGCCCTTACCCGGCTGGAGCAGGCGCGCCGGGACGCCGCGGGTCGGCGCATCGGGGCCTTCGTGGTCCTGATGACGGACGGGGCCAATAACCGCGGCGCCCTCCAGCCGCTCCAGGCCGCCGAGATCGCCAAGTCGCGCGGCGTGCCGATCTACACCATTGGTTCCGGCAAGGAGGGCTACGTGCCCGTGCCGATCTACGATGACCAAGGCCGCAAGGTCACGTATCGCCGGATGCTGTCGGACCTCGACGAGGGCACCCTGCGTGAGATCGCGAACCAGACGGGCGGCAAGTTCTTCCGGGCGGCGGACACGGGCACGATCGAGGCGGCGTTCCGCGCCATCGACCGCGCGCAGAAGATCGAATTCCAGGCCAAGAGCTACCTGGTGACGACGGAGCTCTTCGCGTGGGCGGCGTGGCCGGGCCTCGGCCTGCTCGCGCTCGGGGCGGCGGCGGCGCGCCCGCCCTTCCGCCGGGAGGTGGCCGCGGGACCTTCGCCCTCCCCCACCTCCTCTGGCTGCTGGCGATTCCGGTGCTCCTGCTGGTCCTCGACCGGCGTGCCCGCGCGGCCGCGGGCGTGGCCCGCCCGCGCATCCGGCGCGCGGAGGCGGGCGCGGGCGGGCTGCGCCTCGCGCCGGCGGACGCTCCGCCGCCGACCGGCCGCCGACCGCGGTGGTGGCTCGCCGCCGGGTTCACGCTCGCCGTCCTCGCCCTGGCCCGCCCGCAATGGGGCAAGCTTGAGGAACCCGTCTTCGACCAGGCGCGCGAGATCCTCCTCGCGGTCGACCTCTCGCGCTCGATGCTCACCCCGGACGTGAAGCCCTCGCGGCTCGAGCGGGCCAAGCTGCTCATCCAGTCCCTCCTCGAGAAGCTGGCGGGCGAGCGGGTCGGCCTGGTCGTGTTCGCGGGGACCGCGTTCCTGCAGGCCCCGCTGAGCGCGGATTACGAGATCCTGCGGGAGTTCCTCCCGGCGCTGAGCCCGGACTTCCTGCCCCAGGGCGGGAGCAACTACGGGGCGGTGCTCGAAGCCTCGCTACAGGCCTTCGGCGCCACCGCCGCAGCCGACCGCTTCCTCGTCGTGCTCAGCGATGGCGAGGCGACGGATGAACGCTGGAAGGAGCGCGCCGCCGAACTGGCCAAGAAGGAGATCCGCGTGCTGTCCCTCGGCATCGGCACCGCGGCTGGCGGGATGATCCCCGACGGCGCGGGCGGGCTGGTGAAGGACGAGCGCGGCGCCGTCGTGATGTCCCGCCTCGAACCCTCCACCCTGCAGGAACTGGCGCGCGTCACCGGCGGGACCTACCGGGACGCGAGCGCGTGGCTGGACCTTTCGGCGCTGCTGCGGGAGACGGTGGAGCGGGGCCAGCGCGGCCGCTTCGCGGAGCGCAAGACCGTGCGCCAGGTCGAGCGTTACCAGTGGCCCCTCGCGCTCGCCTTGTGGTGCCTGCTGGTCAGTTTCTTCACCGAGTTCCCCGTGCGCCCGAAACCCCGCGCCCTCCCCCTGCGGCCCCCGGCCCCGCGGCCCGCCGCGACCGCGACCCTCGCGCTCCTGCTCGCCCTGCTCGCCGCCCCGGCCCCTGCCCCGGCCGCGGCCCGCCGGGAGGATCCGGCCCCGCCCCCGCCGGCGCCTGCCGCCCCTCCCGCCGCCCCCGGCCCGGTCCCCGCCCCCGCGGCGGAGGCGCCGCCGCCCTCGCCGCTCTCCCGGATGGTCGGCCGCCTCGCGGCCACGACGGAGCACCGCGCGCGGGACTGGGCGGAACTCGGGCGCGAAACGATCACCTGGGGCTCGCAGCTCAAGTCCGGTGGCCAACCGGTGCCGGAAGGCCCGGTGCGGGACGCGCTTGAGGCAGTCGCCCTCGGGCAGAAGCTGGAGGCCGGAGCCGCGGACTGGTCCCGCCTGCGGACGGAACTCGAGGAGTTGCTGGCCACACCCCCGGAGCCGCCGCCGGACCAGAAACCCGACCAGCCGCCACCGCCGCAGAAGCAGGACCCGCAGCAAAAACCGGACCCGCAGCAGCAGTCCTCCCCGGGTGAACCGCCCCCGGACCAGCCGCCGCCCGAGGGCGAGCAGGGGCAACCGCCGCCGGACCAGCAGTCGAAGCAGGAGAAGACGCCGGGCCAGGATTCGCCGCCCGGCGAGGCGCCGCCGGACCAGGATCCCGCGCTCGGGGATCTCAACCGCGAGGAGCCGCCCGCCCCGCCCCCCGAAGCCACCCAGAAGGTCGGCGGTCAGCCGGAGCGCAAGGAAGGCCCGCCCCCCGAGGCGAACAATCCGGCCCTCGCGCTGCCGTTGCAAAAGCTCGACCAGCTCCGGGCGCAGGATTCCCCGGCGCAGCTGTTTCAATTGATGGAAGGCGAACGCAAACCCGCCCGGAAGACGGGCAAGGACTGGTGAACCGATGAGACTCCTCCCGCCCCTCCGGACCGGCCCCGGCCGCCGGCTGCTCTGGATGCTCCTGGCCTTCGCCGGCGCGGCGCTCGCCCTGCCCGCGCAGTCCGTGCGCTGGGAGGCCGGGGACTCCGGCCTCGGCAACTCCCTGCTGTTGATCTTCGAGAACTGCGAGCCCGAGGGCCAACCCGCCCTGCCCGCGATCCCGGGCGTCACCTTCACCCCCGCCGGCCGCTCGGAAAGCACCAACATCGTCAACTTCTCGGTCTCGCGGACCATCGCCCTCTCGTACGTCGTGCGGGGCCCGCAGAATCCGCCCCTCCAGATCCCCGCGTTCACCGTGCGGACCTCGAAGGGAGACCTGCCCGTCGCGGCGTTCAACGTCGCGGCGCCCGCCGCGCCGCTGGATTCGCTGGCCCGCGCACGCTTGCTGCCGGCCCGGCCGACCGTGTGGGCCGGCGAGGTGTTCGGCCTGACCTACGAGCTCTCCGCCGCCCGGCGCACCAATCCGCAGATCTCGCCGACCTTCGACTGGAACCCCGCGCCGCTCGCGGCCGAGGACTGGTCCAAGCCGGAGGTCACCGAGGCGGTGGCGAACGGCGACCGCCGGGTGAACGTGACGTTCCGGACGCGGGCCGTCGCGAAGGTGCCGAACCGGCTCAAGCTCGAGGCGGCCAGCCACCTGATCAGCATCCAGACGGGCACGATCGGCTTCGGGATCATCTCCCAGCCGCGGATGGAACAGGTCGCGGTGCCCTCCGATCAACCGGTGCTCGAGGTGCGGCCCCTGCCGTCCGGGGCGCCGGCGGGCTTCGGCGGCGCGGTGGGCCAGTTCAAACTCGTCTCCCGCGTCGTGCCGGAGCGGGCGGCGGTGGGCGAGCCGGTCACGTGGACGCTCGAGTTGACGGGCACCGGCAACTGGCCGGACCTCGGCGCGTTGCCGGCGCGCACGGTGTCGCAGGATTTCCAGGTCGTGCAGCCCAAGGCGAAACGGGTGAATGCGGAGGGCAAATTGTTCGACGCCACGCTGACGGAGGACGTCGTCCTGGTGCCGACGAAGGCCGGGGAGTACGCGCTCGGACCGGTGAGTTTCAGCTACTTCGATCCCCAGGCGGGGGCGTACCGCACGATCACCGCGCCGCGAACCACCCTTGCCATCACCGGCGCGCCGGTGCCGCGCTTCAACGTCACCCCGCCGGATCCGGCGAATGACCCGGGGGCGGCGGCGGTCGCCGCGCCGGCCCCGCGGGAGGTCACGCCGGCGGCCGCGCCCGCGGGCATCCCGCGCGATCCGCTCGCCGGTGAGGCGCGCGCCGCGATCCCCTTCACCGCCCGCAGTCTCGGCTGGGCGCTCGCGGCGCCGGGGCTGGCCGTATTCGCCTGGTGGCTGGCGCTCGCGTACCGGCGCGCCCGGAACACCGATCCGCTGCGCCCCCGGCGGGAGGCGCGGGCCCGGCTCGCCGGACACCTTGCGGCGCTCGCGCGGGCGGGGGCCGGGGATCGGCGCGGGCCCCTCCTCGCGTGGCAACAGGACACCGCGCGCCTCTGGGGCCTCGAGCACGCCGCCCCGTCCAGCCGCGCGCTGGCCGCGGCCGCGGCACCCGGAGACGGCGGGGCCGAGGCTTGGCTGCGGCTCTGGCAGGAGGCGGACCAAGCACTGTACGGCCCGCGCCCGGAACTGCCCGCGGACTGGCTGGATCGCGCGCAGACGGCCCTGGCCGTGCGCCGCGTGCCGGGTTTCCGGCCGTGGACCCTCCTGCGGCCGCGCAACCTGATGCCGTTCGCAGCGAGCCTCGTCCTGTGGGCGGGCCTCGCGGGCACGGCGCTCGAGGCGGCCGCGGCCGCCGCCGCCGAACCCACGGGACTGTACCGCCGGGGGGATTTCACGGGGGCGGAGAAGGCGTGGCGGGGGGGAGTCGAGCAGGCTCCCGGAAACTGGATCGCCCGGCACAACCTCTCGCTCGCGCTGGAGCAATTGGACCGGAACCCGGAGGCGGCCGCGCACGCCGCGGCGGCATTCGTCCAGCAACCGGATCACGAAGCCGTGCGGTGGCACTTCGCGCACGCCGCGGGCCGCGGCGGGATGGCTCCCGCGGAGCTCGTTCCCTTCCTCCAGCCCGACCTCTGGCGCGGCTGGGCCCGGCACGCCTCGCCGGCGATCTGGGAATGGGCCGCGGTGGTCGCCGCGTGGCTCGCCGCCGCCGGGCTCGCCGGCGTCCTGACCCTTGCCTACCGCGGCGGAGGCCCGCGCGGGCGACGCGTGGCGTGGACCGGCTTCGCGCTAGGGCTGCTCGGCACCAGTTGCGCCCTCGTCGGCAGCCTGGCATACGGGCGGGCCGCGCATCCCGCCGCCGCCATCGTGGCCCGCACCACTGTGCTCCGCTCCATTCCCACCGAGGCGGACACCAGCCAAAAGACGACGCCGCTCACCGCCGGCGGCCTGGCCAAAGTGGAGGGCAGCTTCCTCGGCTGGCGGCGGATCGCCTTCCCGAACGGGCAGACCGGCTGGGTGCGCCGCGAGGACCTCGTCCCGATCTGGCGCTGACGTCCGGATCCGCTCCCGTGCTCAGCGGGAACGGAACACCTCGCTGGCGACCGCCGTGAGGACCAGCGTGCGCAGGCCGTAACCGTCCCGGCGGACCGCCTCGAGGAGCTGTTCCACCACCGGCTCGTCCACGGGCTCGAGGTGACGACCGGTGCCGTAGCTGAGGAACTGGCGGATGAGGTGCCGGGTGAAGACGTCGCGCCGGTCCCGGGCCAGCAGGGCACGGAATTCCGGGAAGCCGGCGTAGGTCTCGCCCGTGCTGAACTCCCCGCTGGCGTCGACCCGAGGGGCCGGGGCATTGCCCTTGGGCTTCGGGTAGGCGACGCGCCAACGGCCGATCGGATCAAAGCTTTCCAGCGCGAAGCCGAGCGGATCGATCTTGCGATGACATTCCGCGCAGGCGGCGTCCGCCCGGTGGCGCGCCAGCCGTTCGCGCAGGGTGGTGCTGCCGTTCACGTCGGGCTCGATCGCCGGCACCACGTCGGGCGGGGGTGGCGGGCGGATTCCCAGGATGTTCTCGGAAACCCAGACGCCGCGCGTGACCGGGGAGGTCTCGACACCGTTGGCGCTCACCGTGAGGACGCCGGCCATGCCCAGCAGGCCGCCGCGCTGGGCGTTGCCGGCGAGGCTCACGCGCTGGAACCCATCGGCGAGGCGGAGCGTGTTCCGTTCCGGCAACTGGTAGAGGCGGGCGAGGCGCTTGTCGGCGAAGGTGTAGTCGGCCTCGAGGAAATCCGTCACCGGGCCGTTGCCGCGGAGCAGATGGAGGAAGAAGAGGCGGGCCTCAGTCTTCATGGCCTCGGGCAGGTTCTCGGCGTAGTAGGCGCGGGCCGTCTCGCGCGGCGGGGGCATTCCGCCGAGGTCGCGCAGGTGGAGCCAGCCGTCGAGAAAGCCCGCGGCGAACGCATCGGCCGCCGGGGAGGTGAGCAACCGGGTCGCCTGGCGGGCGAGTTCGGCGTCGGCGGCGAGGCGGCCGGAGTCGGCGGCGGCGCGGAGCTCCGCATCGGGCAGCGTGGCGGTCAGCGCGTACGCGAGGCGGGTGGCGAGAGCGTGGGTGCCGAGGCGGCGGCCGGCCGCGCCGGTCTCCTCGTCAAGGTAGAGGAACGAGGGGGAGCAGAGGATGAACTTGACCGTGTCGAGCGCGGCGGCG
The DNA here is from genome assembly GCA_049428505.1 of Opitutaceae bacterium. Lineage (GTDB taxonomy): Bacteria > Verrucomicrobiota > Verrucomicrobiia > Opitutales > Opitutaceae > ER46. Next base: position 12,614 of record JBMTAG010000032.1, read on the forward strand.
CGGGCGGTGGCACCTTCGCGGAGGCGGCCGGCGTACACGTCCGCGAGGGCGGCGCGATCCTCCGGGGCGAGCGGCCGGCGGTAGGCGCGGGCGGCGAAGGCCTCCAGTTGCGCCGCGGCGCGGTCGGCCTGGAACCCCTCCGGGCCGAACACCGCGACCTCCTCGGCCCCGCCCGCGGGCTCGGGCAGCGGCCCCTCGATCGTGATCTCGCTGATGCGGATGTGCGGCAGCTTGCCCTCGCGCAGCAGGTGGGTGCGGCTCACGCCGGCCTTGGCGAAGCGACCCTGGAAGTCATCCGCGTAGCGCCGGTTGATCTGGAGCACGGACGCGCGCGATTCGTGCGGACCATTCGGGAAGATGAAGCGCGGGGTCTGGCCCTGCTCCAGCCAGACGCGGAACCGCAGCCAGCGCGGCTCCTCGTCGGGCACCACCGCTTGGCCGAGCAGCGGCTCGATCGTCTGCGGGTAATGGATGTGGTTGCGCGAAGCGTCCCCCGGCACCACGCCGAGCAGGAACGGTTCCGTGAAGTCGATGCCGAAGATCGCCGGATCGTAATGGGTGTCGCGGTGAAGCGCCTGCGCGAGGACCGCGATGTCGTAAAGTCCCGAGGACGGCACGCCCTGCAGGAAGTCCTCGATGTGGCCGTAGCCGCCCTGGCGCGTGTCGGTGTTGGGCTGCTCGTAAAGACAAAGGTAGCGGAAGTTGAACGCGGCCTTGTGCGGCCCCTGCAGTTCCTCGTACTGGACGAAGTTGCCGGCGAAACGCCACGTGCGTGGGACCGGCTCCGGCCGGCCCAGCCGCCGATCCACGAGCAGGTGCGCCGCCTGGAAATACTGGTCGAGCAGGAAGCCGGAGGTGACGAGCGAGCGGCCGATGGTGTCGAGGCGTTCGCTGGCCTTCTCCTTGGGGAACTCGGCGGTGAGGCCGAGGGTGTCGACGCGGCGGCCGAACAGGGTGGCGAGGGTGTTCTCGTATTCCCGGTTGGACAGCCGGCGGAGGACAGTGCGGGCGCCCGCGGCCGCGCCGCCGTCACGCGCGGCGGCAATCCCGGCACGCAGGGCGCGAATCACGGCAAGGCGTTCGGCGTCGGAGGGCTGGGGCTCCTCGCGGGGCGGCATTTCCCGAAGGGTGAGCTGGTCGATGATGTCCTTGGCCTCGATGAGCGCCGCGTCACCGGCGAGGGGCAGGCGGAACGCGCGGAAGTCGTGATCGGCCTTCTGCTTTTCCGCCCCATGGCAGCGCAGGCAGTGCCGGCCGAGGAAGTCCGTGACTTCCGGGGAAGCTCCGGCCGGGACCGCCGCGCACGCCAGCCCCAGCGCCAGCCCAAGGAACCCGCCGCCACGCCGCCGCATCGGAGCCCCCACCTCAGGCGAAGCGGCCCGTGCTGGTGCCGAAGGCGCCGGTCTCGAGTCCCATCCGCTGCGCGATGTCGACAAACAGGTTGCAGAGCGGCACCTTGCCGGGGCCGCTGGCGGGCAGGCGCTTGAACTCGCCGTGCCGGTAGCCGCCGCCGGCAAGGATCACCGGCAGATCGGAATTCTTGTGCGTGTTGGCGTCGCCGATGCCGCTGCCGAAGAGGACCGTCGTGGCGTCGAGCAGGGAGCCGCCGCCGTCGCGCAGCCCCGCGAGGCGGGTGAGGAAGCGGTTGAACTGGAGGATCTGGTAGGTCTCCAGCGTGAGCAGGTGCTGGATCGCGGACTCGTCGTTCCCGTGGTGGGAGAGGCCGTGGTACGACTTGTCGATGCCGAGGTTCTGCGGGAGGAAGTCGCCGCCGATCTCAAGCGTCGCGATGCGGGTGGAGTCGGTGTGCAGGGCGAGGGCGATGAGCTCGTACAGGAGCGGGAGGTCCTCGACCTTGTTGCGGTTCACGGGCCGCTCGAGGGGGGCCGCCGGCTTGGGCTGGCTGGACCAGCGCTGCCGCAGCTGCAGCCGCTGCTCCACTTCGCGCACGGAGGTGAAGTATTCGTCCAGCTTCGCGCGGTCCTCGCGGTCGACGCGCCGCGCGAGGCGGCCCGCATCCTCGCGGACGGCGTCGAGGATCGAGGCCTGGAGGCGGTGCTCCCCGAGACGGCGGGCGCGGCGGTCGGGGGCATCGTCGACGAAGAGACGATCAAAGAGCTCGGCCGGGCCCGAGATCGGCGGCACGCGCACGCCGGCCTTCGTCCACGAGAGCTGGCAGCCGCCGTGGATGCCGCCCTCCGAACCGACGGTGAGCGAGGCGAACCGCGTCTCGGGGCCGATTTCGTCGGCCATGAACTGGTCGAGCGTGACGTTGCCGGAGGGGCGGTTCTGGGCCTCGGAGTTGAGGACGCCGGAGAGGAAGGAATGGACCGCGAAGTGGCCGCCCTTCACGCCGTGGTCGAGGCCGCGGTAGAGGGTGAGGTGGCGGCGGTTCTCCGCGAGCGGCGCGAGCAGGCGGGTCGATTCGTACGCGGCGCCCGGCGTGGCGGGGAACAGGTGCTTGGTCTGGAAGCCGAGCAGGTTGCCGATCGCGACGAACCGGCGCGCGCCAGTCCCCGCTCCCTTCGCCGTGCGCAGGGCGGAGCCGCCGTCCGCGGCCCGGGCAACGAGCGAGGGGAGCGCGGGCAGGGCAAGGGAGGCCCCGAGGGATTGGAGGAGGAAGCGGCGGCGATTCATGGGGGACACGGGCTCCGGAGGGGAACGGCGGGGCCCCCGTAACCCACCGCAAGGCGCCGGGGGCGGCGAGAAAAAAACCCGGGGGCCGAGCCGCCAGCCGCAGGAGTCCGGCTCAGCCCGCGGCGGACCGGGCCCACGCGGGCACGACCCCGAGTTCGAGATCGAAGACGAGGCTTCCGAGCAGCAGCACCAGGCCGACCAGAATGGGGACCAGCAGGACGTTCAGCCACAACCCGGCGCGCGCCATCTGGGGCAGCGTGACGAGCCCGCTGCCGAACACGATGGCGTTGGGCGGGGTGCCGACCGGGAGCATGTAGGAGCAGTTCGCGGCGACGGCGGTGGGGATGAGGAAGAGCAGCGGATTCTGGCCCAGGCTCAACGCGAGGGCGGCGACAATGGGCAGGAAGGTCGCCGCGGTGGCCGTGTTGCTCGTGAGTTCGGTGAGCATCAGGATCCCGAAGCACACCACGCAGACGAGCGCGATGGTCGGGATGCCGCCAAGGCCCGCGCAGAGGTCGCCCAGGTAGCGCGAGAGCCCGTGCTTATCGATGTTGCCCGCCAGACTCAGCCCGCCGCCGAACAGCAGCAGCACATCCCACGGCAGGCCCTTGGTCGCCTCCCAGTTCATCAGGAACTCGCCGCGCCGCGGCTCCACCGGGACGAAGAAGAGGGCCAGCCCGCCGGCGACGGCGATCGTGGCGTCGGACAAAAGCGGCAGCGCGCGGGCCAGCAGCGGCTGGAAAATCCACGCCAGCGCCGTGAGCACGAACACCCAGAGCACCCCGATCTCCCCGCGGGACCACGGTCCGAGTTCCGCGCGCGCGGTCCGCAGGTGCGCCGCCAGCCCCGGAATCTCCCCGCGCTCCAGCCGGAAGCTCACCCGGGTAAGGATGAGGTACACCACCGGCAGCGTGACGAGCATCACGGGCACGCCCAGGAGCATCCACTGGCCGAAGCCGATGGTCACGCCGTAGGACTTGGCGACGTAGGCGGCGAGCAGGGCGTTGGGCGGCGTGCCGATGAGGGTCGCCATCCCGCCCGTGGTGGCCCCGTAGGCCACGGCCAGAAGCAGCGCCGTGGCGAAGTCGCGGTTGCCGGGCCCGACGGCCCCGCCCTCCCGCGGCAGCAGTTGCACGATCGAGATCGCGATCGGCAGCATCATCAGCGCGGTGGCCGTGTTGCTGACCCACATGCTGACCGCGGCCGAGGCCAGCAGGAAACCGCCGACGAGGCGGTCAGGCCGCGTGCCGAGCACCCCGATCAGGTTGATCGCCACCCGGCGGTGGAGGTTCCACCGCTGCATCGCCAGCGCGATCAGGAAACCCCCGAGGAAAAGGTAGATCACCGGATTGGCGAACGGCGCCGCCGTTTCCCGGATGTCCCCCAGCCCGAGCGCCGGGAACAGGATCAGCGGCAGCAGGGCCGTGACCGGGATCGGCACGGACTCGCAGATCCAGAAGATCGCCATCAGCAGCGCGGCTCCGGCCGTCCGCCAGCCCTCCGGGCTGAGGCCCGGCGGCGGAGGCAACACAAGCGTGAGGAGCAGCGCCCCGGGGCCGAGGATCCAGCCGGCAAGCTGGCGCGGCCCGATGCCGGACGGCTGCTCCCCACCATCGGGGGCCAAGGAGGGGGGCGCGCTCAAGGGCGGGAGCGGTTGCGCGGCGGGATTGGGGCCGTAGCGGGCGAAACGCGCGCCGCTCAGGCGAACGACTTACCGCACCCGCAGGTGCTCTGCGCGTTGGGGTTGCGGATCTCGAACCCCTTCCCGTGCAGCCCATCGTCGAAGTCGATGGTCGAACCCGAAAGGTAGGCGAGGCTGGTGGGGTCGATCAGCACCGCCACACCTTCGCTCTCGAGGCGGGCGTCATCGGCCTTCGGCTCGTCGAACGACATCCCGTACTGGAAACCGGAGCAGCCCCCGGTCTCGACCAGGACCCGCAGCTGCTTGGCCGGGTCGTTCAGCTCCGCCTGCATCGTCCGCACCTGCCGGGCCGCGCGGGTCGTCAACGTGATCATGCCCCGACCGTGGGCCCGCGCGCGGCGCTGTCAAACCCCCGCCCGCGGATCCGTGCAGCAGTTTTCAGGCCGGTTTCGCGTCTCGACTCTTGCCACGGTTTTGCGCGGGGCGTTGACTGCGGGGGATGGCGGATCTCACGCACCTCTTCGACCACCTGCGCTACGAGCTCACGCGCAAGATCGCCGAGGGCGGGATGGGGGTCGTCTACGAGGCGCGGCAGCTGGGCGCCGGGCATTTCCGCAAGGTTGTCGCGATCAAGGTGATCCGGGAGGAGTATTCGGCGCTCGAGGATTTCCAGAACAACTTCATCGGCGAGGCCCGGCTGGTGGCGGACCTGATCCACCCGAACATCGTCCAGACCTACCACCTCGGCCGCGCCGGGGGGCAGTACTTCATGGTGATGGAATTCGTGCGCGGTCTGAGCCTCGAGCAGTTCCTCGAGCGCCACCGGGAGCAGGGTCGGCCCATCCCGGTGGACCTCGCCGCGTTCATCATCTCCCGCGTCGCCAGCGGCCTCGCCTACGCGCACGCCCAGCGCGACGCGGAGGGCCGCCACCTCAATCTCGTGCACCGCGACATCGGCCCGAAGAACGTGCTGCTCTCCTTCGAGGGTGACGTGAAGCTGACCGACTTCGGCATCGCGAAGGCCTTGAACCTGATGTACAACGAGGAGGGCCGGGTGATCGCGGGCAAGGACGAGTACCTCTCGCCCGAACAGGCCAGCTACGCCGTCACCGACGCCCGCGCCGACCTGTTCCCCTTGGGCATTGTGCTCACCGAGCTGCTGCTGGGGCGGAACCTGTTCCGCTCCGCGGACCGCGCGCAGTCGCGGCGGAACATCCTCACCCTGCCCATTCCGCGCTTCGGCAGCCTGCGGGCGGACATCGCCGCCCCGCTCGAGGCGATCCTCCAGCGGATGCTCACCCGGGACCGCGACCGACGCTACCAGGCGGCCGGGGAGATCGTCCGCGACCTCGAGGAACACCTCTACGGCGGGCGCTTCGGCCCGACGACCCGGACCCTGTCCGACTACGTAAAAGCCCTCTGGGGCGTAAGTGAATCCGGCGCCGCTCCGGAGGTGCCCGTGGCCGCCGGCGCCCGATGATCCTGGATTAATCCTAACCGCATGAGTGGAGCCGCCTTCAGCAACGATCTGCGCCAGCGCCAGACCCAGACCCAGGTTCTGGCACCGCAGCTGCGCCAGTCGCTGAAGATCCTGCAGGTGGCCGCGCTCGACCTGCGGACGGTGATCCAGGAGGAATTGCAGGCCAACCCGACCCTCGAGGAGCTGCCGCTCGACGGCGTGAGCCTCGACGCGCCCGCCGACGCCCCCGAGGCCGGGGGCGAGGACGGCGGGGCGGAGCGCCCCGCCGACGCGGGCGAGGGCGAAACGCGGCGCGACGAGCTGGATTTCTCCCGCGACAGGGAATTCGAGATCCTCGGCAAGCTCGACGAGGACTGGCGGGACCATATGGCGAGCATCGGCGGCGCCCAGCCGGCGACCGCCGAGGACGCGGAGCGGCGCCAGCACCTGTTCGATTCGCTGGTCAGCGAAACCTCCCTCCAGGAGCACCTGCTGCGCCAGGCGGAGCTCGCGGACCTCACGCCCCAGGAAATGGCGGCGATGCGGCACCTGGTGGGCTGCCTCGATGACGCCGGGTTCCTGACCCAGTCGCCCTCGGACGTGGCTCTCCAGGCCGGGCTGCCGCTCAGCGCGGTGCAGGAGGCCGTGGCGTGCCTGCGGACCTTCGACCCCCCCGGCATCGGCGCGGAGGACCTCGCCGGCTGCCTCCTGCACCAGCTTGCCGCCAAGGGCCGCTCCGGCAGCCTCGCGCACCGCATCCTCGCCGAACAGTTCGAACTCCTCACCCGCCGGCGCATCCCGGACCTCGCGCGGCGCCTCGACGCGGACCCGGAGGACGTGCAGGAGGCGATCGAGGAGATCGGCAAGCTCGACCCGGCCCCGGGCCGCCGCTTCGCCGACGACAGCAACCGCGCGGTCGTCCCGGACGTGATCATCGAGCGCGACGGGGACGACTGGAAGATCACCCTCAACAGCGACTACATCCCCCGCCTGCGCATCTCGGGCGCCTACCGCGAGATGATCGCGCGCGGCACCCTGTCCAAGGAGGAGCGCGAGTACCTCCGCGAGCGGATCCGTTCCGGCAAGTTCCTCATCGACTCCATCGAGCAGCGCCAGCGCACGATCGAGCGCATCACCCGCGAGATCATCAACGTGCAGCGCGACTTCTTCGAGCGGGGCGTCTCGGCCCTGAAGCCGCTGACGATGACCCAGGTCGCGTCCGTCGTGGGCGTCCACGAGACCACCGTGAGCCGGGCGATCGCCAACAAGTACGCCCAGACCCCGCACGGGGTCTTCGAGCTCAAGTACTTCTTCACGCCCGGCTACCAGGCCGAGAGCGGGGCGGCAGTCTCCAACACCAGCGTGAAGGAGATGATCGCCGACCTGATCAACGTGGAGGACGTCTCGAGCCCCCTCAGCGACCAGGACCTCGTGGGCAAGCTGCAGGAACGGGGCATCACCATCGCCCGGCGGACGGTGGCCAAGTACCGGGAGGAACTCGGTCTGCTCCCGAGCAACCTGCGCCGGGAGTATCGCTGAGCCGGCCGGCCCCGTGCGGGCGGTGGGCGTTCCGCGGGCTTGCCTCGCCCGGGCAAGCCCCTTCTCCTCGCCGTTTCGATCCGGACCCGTACCCGCCATGAAAAAAGAAACCACCTCCCCCGCCGCGTTTCCCCAGGCCGAAGTCGGCCGCGAAATGAAGGGTTCCGACTGCGTCGTCGAGTGCCTGGTCCGCGAAGGGGTCGACGTGATCTTCGCCTACCCGGGCGGCGCCTCCCAGGAACTTCACCAGTCGCTCGCCCGCACGGACAAGATCCGCGTGATCCTGCCCCGTCACGAACAGGGTGGCTCCTTCGCCGCCGAAGGCTACGCCCGCGCCACCGGGAAGGTCGGCGTCTGCATGGCCACCTCCGGCCCGGGCGCCACCAATCTCGTGTCGGCCATCGCGGACGCGTTCATGGACTCGATCCCGCTGGTCGCCATCACGGGCCAGGTCTACTCGAAGTACATCGGCAAGATGGCGTTCCAGGAAACGGACTTCTACGGGATGACGCTCCCGATCGTGAAGCACTCCTACCTGGTGCTGAACGTCCACGACCTGCCGCGCATCTTCAAGGAGGCCTTCCACCTCGCCCGCAGCGGCCGGCCCGGCCCCGTCATCATCGACATTCCGAAGGACATCCAGCAGGCGAAGTTCCAGCCGGTGTTCCCGCCGGCGGTCGAGTTCCGCAGCCCCTACGCCAATGCGACCCCGCGGGCCACCGACGCGACCCTGCAGCAGGTGCTCGCCCTCGTGGCCGAGGCGAAGCGACCCATCCTCTACGCGGGCGGCGGCATCATCTCCGCGGAGGCCCACGGCGAACTGAAGGCCTTCGCCGAGAAGGCCAACATCCAGGTTGCCACCACCCTGATGGGCGTCGGTGGCTTCCCGGAGTCGCACCCGCTCTCGCTGCAGTGGTTCGGGATGCACGGGGCCGCCTACGGCAACTGGGCGGTCGACCAGTGCGACCTCCTCCTCTGCGTGGGCGCCCGGTTCGACGACCGCATCACCGGCGACACGCGGCACTTCGCCACCCAGGCGAAGATCGTCCACCTCGACATCGACGCCTCCGAGCACCACAAGAACAAGCGCGCCCACCTCGCGGTCGTCAGCGACGTGAAGCACGCCCTCGGCCGCCTCGTCGAACTCGCCACCGCCGCCCGTTTCACGCCGCCCGACACCTCCGCTTGGCTCACGCAGGTCGCCGCGTGGAAGCGGGACCACCCCTTCGCCTACGAGGAGAGCCGCCACATCGTGCCCCAGGAGGCGGTGCAGGTGCTCTATGAGCTCACCAAGGGGGATGCCATCATCACCACGGGCGTCGGCCAGCACCAGATGTGGGCGGCGCAGTTCTACCGCTTCAACGAGCCCCGCCGCTACCTCAGTTCCCTCGGCCTCGGCGCGATGGGCTTCGGCTACCCCGCCGCGATGGGCGCCAAGGTCGCCTGCCCCGACAAGCAGGTGATCGATATCGACGGCGACGGCTCGTTCGTGATGAACGTCCAGGAACTCGCCACCTGCAAGATCGAGGGCATCGCCGCCAAGGCCATGATCCTCAACAACCAGCACCTTGGGATGGTCGTCCAATGGGAGGACCGCTTCTACGGCAGCGTCCGCGGCAACACGGTCCTCGGCGACGAATCCAACGTCGGCAGCCCGGACAACCCGTCCGCCCTCTACCCGGACTTCGTCAAGATCGCCGAGGGCTTCGGGGTCAAGGGCCGCCGCGTCATCCGCAAGAGCGAGCTCCGCGCCGCCATCCAGGAGATGCTCGACCACGACGGCCCCTACGTCCTCGACATCATCGTCCCCTACACCGAACACGTGCTGCCGATGATTCCCGCCGGCAAGACGGTGAAGGACATGCTGCTGAAGTGAGCCCGGCCCCGCAGCCCCCGGCCCTCCGGCACGCGTTCGTCACCGGCGCCGCCGGCTTCATCGGGTCCACCCTCGTGGACCGCCTGCTGGCCGACGGGATCCGGGTCACGGGCTGGGACAACCTCTCGACCGGCCAGCGCCGCTTCCTCGAGGGCGCCGCCCGCCACCCCGGCTTCCGCCTGCTCGAGGGCGACACCCTCGACCTCCCCGCCCTCCGCGCCGCGATGGCCGGGGCGGACTTCGTGTTCCACCTCGCCGCCAACGCCGACATCAAGGACGGCTGGTCGCACCCGGAGAAGGACCTCCAGCAGAACACGATCGCCACGTTCAACGTGCTCGAGGCGATGCGCGCCAACGGCGTGCGCCGCATCGCCTTCTCCTCCACCGGCTCGGTCTACGGCGAGGCTCTCGTAACGCCCGACCGCCCCACGCCCGAGGACGACGCGTTCCCGGTCCAGACCTCCCTCTATGGCGCCTCCAAGGCGGCCGGTGAGGGCCTGATCGCGGCCTACGCCGAGGGCGGCCAGCTCGACGAGGCCTACCTCTTCCGCTTCGTCTCGATCCTCGGCGAGCGCTACACGCACGGGCACGTCTTCGACTTCTACCGGCAACTGCTCGACCACCCCGACCACCTGCGGGTGCTCGGCGACGGCTCCCAGCGCAAAAGCTACCTCTACGTCCAGGACTGCATCGCCGCCATCCTCCACGTCGCCCGCCTCGGCACCGCGCGCGGCGTCCGCCACCGCACCCAGGTCTACAATCTCGGCACGCCCGAGTTCGTCCAGGTGAAGGACAGCATCCGCTTCATCTGCGGCGCGCTCGGCCTCAACCCGCGGCTCGACTTCACCGGCGGCGACCGCGGCTGGATCGGCGACAACCCGTTCATCTTCCTCGACACCCGCCGCATCCAGGCCACCGGCTGGAAGCCCCGCCTGACGATCGAGCAGGGCGTCGTGCAGACCCTCCGCTGGCTCGAGGCCAACCGCTGGGTCTACGAGAGCCGGCGCTGACCGGCCTGCCGCGATGCGCGTCCTGGTCACCGGCTCCAGCACGGGCATCGGCCGGGCGCTCACGCTCCGGCTGCTCGACGCGGGCCACGCGGTCTGGGGCTGGGCGCGCTCCGATCAGGCGGACCTCGCCGCAACGCGGCCCACGTTCCGCGCCACCCGCACCGACGTGGCCGACTGGCCGGCAGTGCAGGCCGCCGCGGCGGAACTCACGGCCGCCTGGGGCGGACTCGACGCCCTCGTCACCTGCGCCGGCGTCCAGGGCGAGATCGGCCGCGCCCTCGCCGCGGATCCACTCCGCTGGAGCGAAACGGTCCACGCCAACCTGGACGGGACGTACTTCACCCTGCGGGCCTGCGCCCCACTGCTCGCCCGCGCGGAACGGCGGCCCAAGGCCGTCTGTTTCTCGGGGGGCGGCGCAACCAAGCCGCGACCCAATTTCTCCGCGTACGGCGCCGCCAAGACCGCCGTGGTCCGCCTCGTCGAGACGATCGCCGCGGAGGAATCCGGCCGGCCATTCGACATCAATGCCCTCGCCCCCGGCGCCATCCATACGCGACTGACGGAGGAGGTGCTCGCGCTGGGCCCTGCCGTCGCGGGGGAGGCGGAGTACGCCGCCGCGCAACGCCAGCGGGCCGGGGATCCGGTCCCGCTCGCCCGCGCGCTCGACTGCGTCGAATGGCTGCTTTCCCCCCGCAGCGACGGGATCAGCGGCCGGCTGCTCGCCGCACCCTGGGACCCTTGGCCCACCCTGGGCGCGGCGGACCTGGCGGGCGGGGAAACCTACACGCTGCGCCGCGTCGTCCCTCCCGGCGCCTGAGGCGGCCGCTCACCGTGGACTCAGGGCGCCCGCCCGCCCGCGGGAGTCACCGGCGCCCCTGGCAGGACTCCGCCCGCCTCGGTCGGGTTCTTGCGGAAGACAAAACGGTTGAGCTTCACGGTGGTCGCCTGATCCAGAGCGGGAAAGCGGGCCATGTTGGCGACACTCGCCGCGTCCAAACTCTCCTGGAACCGGGCCACCTTGGGCGGGTTGACCTGCCGCGTGGTGGCGATCTCGGAGGGGCGATGGTCCATCGGGCTGCGCCGCGGCTCCGGGGCCTCCGGGCGATGGGAGGCCTTGTCCTGGATCTCCTTCGGCCTGGACTCCTGCACCTCAAGGGGCGACCGCCGCCCGGCCAGCGGGGACTCCTGCCGCGGCACGATCTCGGTCTCAAAACGGCGGGCCTGCACGGAGCTATTGGCCTCGTCCGTGGGCGTGCGCCGGGCGGGGGTCACAGTACCGCCGGGGGCGAAGGTCTCGTTCCGCCGCGCCGGGTCAACCGGGCTGGTGGCATCCGCCGCGGCCAAGCCCGTCGCGAGCACCAGGGTGCAAAGGGAGGCGAGGCGCGGCTTCACGGTCGGAGTGGAAGGGACTCTCCGCGGGTCAGGCAACGGCAAAGCCGGTCCCTACTCGGGCTCGGCCGTGCCCTCGACCACCCAGTCCCGCGCCTCCGGCACCTGCGCGCAGAAGGCCCGCAAGGCCGCGCTGAGGTGCTCGGCATACCGGAAATGCGCGCCCATCCCGGTCCGCAATTCGGCCTCGTAGATGAACTTGTCGGCGTGGGTGCTGTGCTCGAAGGGCGTCTGCGCGCCGAGCAGCAGGGAGTACACGTACGCCGGGCTCCCGCGCGCGAGCAGCTCGCGGGTCAGCTCCAGTTGGTCCGCCAGCAGGGCCGCGTGCGGCGCCCGGTCGATCTCGGGTGGCAGGTAGAACCCGGCCTGGATGACCGGCGTGTACCGGTGGCCGGTCCGGTGACGATTCAGGTCGCGCAGCTCGGCCAGCGCCATGTTGTTCCACGCGAAGGTCACCCGCATCCGCCGCGTGGCCAGGCCCTGCTGCCCATAGCGGTTCGTACGGTGGCGCAGCGCCTCGGCCACCGGCTGCGTCTCCGCCAGCCACGGCGGCGCGGCACGGTCCACGTGCACCCAGACGTCATCGGCCAGCGGCGCGTGCGACAGGCGTTCGCGGCCGAGCGCGAGGGAGCGCGCCAGTTCCTGCGCCGCCTGCTCGACGTGCGAGGCCTCGGCCTGGCTGTGGCGCATGAGGCGCGGCGACTGCTTGAGCAGTTCGCCGCGGATCAGGTCGGCCGCGGCCCGGGCTTCGGGGTGTGGGAGGGACGCGAGGTGCTTGACCGTCGCCGCCCACATCCGCGCCGTCTGCACGAGCCCGACGTTGGTCCGCGTGGCGAAGGGGATGAAGTACCGGGCGCGATCGAGCGCGTAGTTCTTGCGCAACCGGCCCGCCACCGCCGGCGTCGCCCCGGCCGGCAGGCGCACCCGCTGCGGCTCCGCCATGGCGAGGGCGTCCAGGCGCGCGTACTCCGTCTGGTACGCCGCGAAGGCCCGGGCCATCACGTCGCGCCACCGCGGCGCCAGGTCCGCCGGCACCCCGAGTTCCTCGGCCGCCGGCAGGTTCTCCGGCGCGAGGGTGATGTAGCGGGAGCTCGACTCCTGGCCGTCCGCCATCGTGGCGAGCTCGAACAGCTTGTAGGCCAGCCACATCGAAACGTCGTCGAGGGCCACCGCGAGGCCACCGGTGAGCCCGCCGATCGAGGCATGCCCGTAATCGACGAACTTGAGGATGCGGTCGATCGAGGCATCCGGATTGGCCGGGTCGACCTTGGCGAGGATGGCCCCGAGTCCCTCATTGCTGCGCGAATAGCGCGCGAGGACGGAGGCGAGCAGCTCGGGCGTCACCCGGGGCAGGTCCGCCGCGCCGGGAGGGGGAACCAGGGCGAGGCCGGTGATCTTCATACGGCGGATAAACCGGCGGCCGGCTTCGGGGGCAAGCGCGGGCGCACGAGGTTCACCGCATCGCCAGCCAGTGCCCGAGCGGACCCGGGTACAAGCCGATCACGATGGACGCGAGCGCGAGCACGCCCAGGGTGACGCCGGCGAGCAGGCCGACGGGGGTGCGGGCCGGCCGGGTCGGACCCGCGGCGGCATCGGCGGGGGGCGACCAGGTTTCGAAGTAAGCCGCCCGCAGCCAGCCAAAGTAATAATAGATGGAAACCACCACGCCGACGATCGCGACGGCGAGCATCGCCCGCGCCCCGGCCTGGAAGGCGGCCAGGAAGATGAAGAGTTTCCCCATGAAACCCGCCAGCGGGGGGATGCCCGCCAAGGAGCCCAAGCCCACGGTGAGCACTCCGGCGAGGAACGGGCTTTCCTTCGCCAAGCCGGCGTAGTGGTCGAGTTCCTGGTCGGCATCGTCGGGACCGGCCACATGCGCCATCACCCCGAAGACCGCGAAGGCCGCGAGCAGGTAGGCGAAGAGGTAGAAGTAGATCGCCCCGAGGGCCATCGGGGTCGCTGCGGCCGCCACCACGCCGAGGAGGAGGAACCCCGCGTGGGACACGCCCGAGAGCCCCAGCAGGCGCTTCACATTATGCTGGGTCAGCGCCGCCAGGTTGCCGAAGAGGAGCGAGGCGGCTGCCATCGCCGTGAGCACGGGGGTCGTGAGCCAGGCATAGGCCGCGAACACCCCGCCGGGGCCGCAGAGGCCGAGGAGGACCGCGAAGCCCGCCGCCTTTGAGGCCACGGCGAGGAACGCGGTGACCGGGGTCGGCGCGCCCTGGTAGACGTCCGGCACCCAGATCTGGAACGGGAACGCACCGATCTTGAAGGCCACCCCGGCCAGCACCAGCACGATGCCGAGGCTGGCGAGGAAGTGGTTCGGATTGGCGGTCAGGAAAGCCGCGAGGTCCGCGTAGTGGAACGGCCGCGCCGCGTGGCCGGGAAGGGCCGGGTTGCCCGCCACCCCGTAGAGCAGCGTGATCCCGAAGAGCAGCAGGCCGGAGCTCAGGGCGCCCATCAGCACGTACTTCAGGCCCGCCTCGAGGGAGGCCGGGCTCGTGCGGTGATACGCCACCATCACGTAGAGGGCGATCGTGAGCGTCTCGACCGTCACGAAGAGCATCAGCAGATGGTTTGTCTGCGCGAGCAGCATCATCGCGGCGGTGACGATCAGCAGGAGATGGTAGAACTCGATCCGCGGCATCTTCTGGCGGGCCAAGGTCAGCCGCGCGATCACGCAGGTGAGGAAGGCCGCAATCAGGAAGAAGGCGCGCAGCAACTGGCCCCCGGTGCTGTGGTACAGCAACCCGCCGAAGGTCTCCGACCCAAGCATCGCGGAATCCCAGTTGAAGCAGAGTCCCAGCAGGGTGCCGAGGAGGCCGGCCCCCGCGAGATCCGCGAGCATGGCATGCTGCCGGCGCGGCAGGAGGATCTCGAGGGCCAGCAGCAGGAGCGCGACCCCGGCGAGCATCAGCTCGGGCAGGATGGCGCCCCAGAGGTTGTTGGCGGCGGCGAGCTTGGCGGCTTCGAGGGTCATCGCACGGAAGGGGCGGCGGCCGTGGTGGCCGGGGCGGCCAGCGCCGCGTGGATCGGATCCGAGATCGCCCGCGGCCAGAAGCCGAGGACCAGCAAGGCCAGCAGGAGCACGAGCGCCGGCACGCGCTCGGACCAACGCAGGTCCGCCGGGGGCTGGCGGGCCGCGACCTCCTCCATCCGGGGCGTCGCGGGGCCGAAGCAGACCTGGGCGAGCGCGCGCAGGCCGTAGATGGCGGAGATCACCACGCCGGCCACCGCCACCGCCGTGACCGCCGGCGAGAACTGCCAGAGCGCCACGAACACCGCGAGTTCACCCCAGAAGTTGGCGAAGCCCGGCAGGCCGATGCCCGCAAAGGTCGCCGCCACGAGGAACGCCGCCAGCACCGGCGCGGGCCGCGCGAGGCCACCCATCTCGTCGAGGGCGAAGGTCTGGGTGCGATGATGGACGCTGGTCGCGAGAAGGAACAGGAGCGCCACGGAGAGCCCGTGCGCCACCATCAGGAACACCGCTCCCCCCACCCCCACCGCCGTGCCCGTTGCGATCCCCAGAAACGCGTAGCCCATGTGCATCACGGAGCTGTAGCCGATCATCTGCTTCAGGTCGCGCTGGGCGATCGTGACCAACCCGATGATCAATACGTTGCCCAGCACCGCGAGCCACGCGAGGGGCGAGGCCCACGCCGCGTGGCCGGCCGGCAGCAGCGGCAGGGCGACCTGGATCAGCGTGTAGAGGCCGAACTTCTTGAGCACGCCGGCGTGCAGCATCGCGTTGGAGCTCGGCGCCGCCCCGTACCCCAGCGGAGCCCAGGTGTGCAGGGGGAACAGGGACACGAGCACACCCAGCCCCACGAGCAGCAGGCCGAACAGGTTGCCCTGGAGCGCCTGGTCCAGGGGGAAGCGCGCGAGGTGTTCGCGCAGCGCCATCAGGTCGAAGGAGTTCGCGCCGCTCCGGGCGTAGATCGCGATCAGCCCCGCCAGCGACAGCATCGCGCCCAGGGTCAGGTAGATCGTCAGCTTCATCGCCGCGTACGCCCGGTCCCGCCCGCCCCAGACCCCGACCATGATGAAGGTCGGAATGAGCGCGAGTTCGTGGAAGAAGTAGAGGAACAGCACGTCCACGCTGGCGAACACCCCCATCAGGCCGCCCTGCATCACGAGCAGCAGCAGCAGGTAAAGCTTGAGGCGCTCGGCCTGGGACTGCAGGGCGTACAGCCCGGCCGCGAAGCCCACCAGCCCGGCCAGCAGGAAGAGCGGCATCGCGATGCCGTTGAGGCCCAGCTTCAGGGAGATGCCCACCGCCTCCAGGCCGGTGGAATACTGGGTCAGGAACGCGTAGCCCGCCACCTTGGGCGAGGCATCGAAGTGCCACCACGTGTGCAGCGCGAGCAGCAGGGGCACGGCGAACGCGACGTAGGCGAGACGCACGGACCAGCGCTTCGGCAGGCCGCAGGCGATGACCAGCGCCGACGCCAGCGGGAAGGCGATCGCGGCCAGCAGGGGATCAAAGGGCAGCGTGCGCATCGGTCAGAAGGACAGGAGCCCCGCCGCAAAGGCCCACAGGGCGAGGAGGCCGAGCAGGAACCAGTAGGCGTAGGCGTTGGCGTTGCCGACGTGCAGGGCGCGGGCCCCGAGGCCCAGCAGGCCCACCACTCCGGCGAGGCCGCGGACGATCAGGCCCGCGAGGAAGATCTGCTCGAGGAAGTTCAGCAGCATCGCCAGCCGCTGCTGCACCTTGGCCACGTACGCGCCGTAGGCCCGGTCGAATGAGGCCTGCAGCCCGCCGAGCAGCCCGAAGAGGCCGGGCGCACGCCGCGCCAGCGCGTCCTCGCCCGTCGCGGGATACATCCGCCACGCGCCCAGCGCGCCCACGACCAGCACCGCCACGCTCGTCAGGAGGATCACGGTGTGGTCCGCGCCCTCCGGATGCACGACCGAGTCGATCACGCCGTCGAACCGGCCGCCGAGCAGGCCGCCGTAGAACCAGCCGTAGCCGCCGACCACCGACAGCACCGCGAGCAAGACCAACGGACCGGTCAGCACCAGCCCACCCTCATGCGCGTGTTCCGCCCCCTCGCCCCGCGGCGCGCCGAGGAAGGTGATCCGCCAGAGCCGAACCATGTAGAACGCGGTCAGCACCGCCGTCAGCGCCAGCACCGCGAAGACCCCCGGGTGCTTCGCCCAAGCGAGGTACAGGATCGCGTCCTTGGAAAAGAACCCGGCCAGCCCGGGCATCCCGATCAGGGCCAGCACGCCGATGGTAAAGGTGATGAACGTCACCGGGATCCGCCGCGCGAGGCCGCCCATCTTGAAGATGTCCTGCTCATGGTGGCAGGCGTGGATCACCGAGCCGGCCCCGAGGAAGAGCAGCGCCTTGAAGAAGGCGTGGGTGGTGAGGTGGAACATCGCCGCCCCGACCCCCGCCGCGATGAGGTGGTGGTGGTCGCCGTGGGCCACCTTGAGGGAGCCGAGGCCGAACGCCGCCACCATGTACCCGAGCTGCGAGAGCGTGGAATACGCCAGCACCTTCTTGATGTCCCGCTGCGTCACCGCGCACAGCGCCGCGTAGAGCGCGGTCACGGTCCCCGTCCACAGGATCACCTCGAGGGCCGCCGGGACCATCAGGAAGTGGATGCGGCAGAGGAGGTAGATGCCGGCCGCGACCATCGTGGCGGCGTGGATCAGGGCGGAGACGGGGGTCGGGCCCTCCATCGCATCGGGGAGCCAGACGTGGAGCGGCAGCTGGGCGGACTTGCCGACGGCCCCGCAGAACAGGAGCAGCGGCAGCCCCGCGGTGACGACCGCGCCGCCCTCGACCGCCTTCGCGAGGGCGTCGAGCTGGGTGGTGCCGAACTGCGCCTGGCACCAGACCAGGCCGAGGAGGAAACCGAAGTCGCCGACGCGGTTGACGATGAAGGCTTTCTTGGACGCCGCGGCCGCGGCATTCCGGTCGAAGTGGTGGTTGATCAGCAGCCAGGAGCTGAAGCCGACCAGCTCCCAGAAGATGAAGAGCATCAGCAGGGAGTCGGCGAAGACGATGCCGAGCATCGAGAACATGAAGATCGCGAGGCCGCCGAAGTAGCGCGCGCGGTCCGGATCCTCGTGCATGTAGCCCACCGAGAACACGTGGACGCAGAGTCCGACCACGCCCACGATCACCAGCAGCAGGGCGGCGAGGTCATCGAACTTGATCCCGAGGGAGAGCCCGAACGTCCCGAGGCGGAGCAGCTCGACGGACGCGGTGAAGTCGCGCGCCGGCCCGAGCGCCAGCACCAGCGAGCCGCCGGCGACGAGGGCCGCGGCGAGGAGGGCGACGGCCGTGGCGGCCCCGGGGGCGCGGCGCAGGCCGAGGGCGATGATCACCGCCGCGACGAGGGGCGCGAGCAGGACGCCGGAAGCGAGGAGGGCGGGACTCATCTCAGTTGCGCAGGGAATTGAGCTCGTCCACCTGGACGGTCTGGCGCCGCCGGAAGAGGGCCACGATGATGGCCAGACCCACCGCGACCTCGGCGGCGGCCACGGTGAGGATGAAGAAGACGAAGACGTTGCCGTCGAGGATCCCGTTGTAGCGGGAGAACGCCACCAGCGCCACGGTCGAGGCGACGAGCATCAGCTCGAGGCACATGAAGACGACCAGCGTGTTGCGGCGGAGCAGGACGCCGAGGAGCCCGAGGGCGAAGAGCGCCCCGCTCACCAGCAGGTGGCCGTCGAGGGTCGCGGGGATCATTTCACGTCCTCCAGACCTTCGAACTTCTTGCTGAGGACGATCACCCCGATCATCGCGGCCAGCAGGAGGAAGCCGAGCACCTGCACGGGCAGCAGGTAGGTGGTGAACAACTGGTAGGCGTAGGGCTTGAGGGCGCCGCCCACCCCGGGCGCCGCCGCCACGGCCTCGGACACCGGCAGGCGCGCCCGCGCCGAGAAGGAGAGCACGCCGCTGGCAACCAACCCGCCGGCCAGGACGCGGGCCACCAGCGGGAGGCGGCGCGGCAGGGCCCGGGGCGCGCCCGAGGTGTCGAGCAGCATGACGATGAAGAGGAACAGCGCCACCACCGCGCCCGCGTAGACCAGCAGGAGGACGAAGGCCAGGAGGTAGGCCTCGAGGACGACGAAGAGCCCCGCGACGCCCGTCAGGCACAGCAGCAGGCAAAGGGCGGCGTTGACCGCATTACGGTTGATCACGACCCCGGCCGCGCTCAGCAGCGTGAACCAGGCGAGGAGGTTGAAGGTGAGTTCGCCCATTTTCAGTGCCGGTCGTTGCCGGCCTGTTCCGCCGCGGCCTTGCGGTCCCACTTCAGATGCTGGTCCGGCAGGGTGCCGCCCAGCTCGTAGAGCCGGTCCTTGCGGTTGACCATCTCCTCGCGCGAGGTGCCGGTCATCGAAAACTGGTTCTGCAGCCAGATCGCCTCCTCGGGGCAGACCTCCTGGCACATCCCGCAGTAGATGCAGCGGAGCATGTCGATCTCGAACTCCCGGGGCGCCTTCTCGACGTGGGCGGTCGGGGCGTCCGGGGCGATCTCGCCCGGGGTGATGCGGATGGCCTTGGGCGGGCAGACGAACTCGCAGAGCTGGCACGACACGCACTTCTCGCGGCCGTGCGGGTCGCGGACGAGGGTCGGCACGCCGCGGTAGCCCGGCGGCAGGGCGGGCCGCTGCTCCGGGTACTCGAGGGTCTGCTTCGGCCGCACGAGGTGCTTCCAGGTCGTGCGCAACCCGGCGGCGATCTGCGGCAGGTAGGTGCGCTCGGCGAGGGTGAGCGGGGGACGGGCGACGGGGACGACGGCCATGGCGGGTTTACGGCGTGAGCGCGGCGATCGCGCCCAGGTAGAAGAGCAGGTTCACGATCGAGAGGGGAAGCAGCTTCTTCCACCCCAGCTCCATCACCTGATCGTAGCGGAAGCGCGGCACCGTCCAGCGCACCCACATGAAGAGGAAGATGAGCGCGAGCACCTTGCCGAGGAAGATGCCGATCGAGAGCAGCCCCACGGCGATCGGGTGCGCGGCCAGCGGCGTGAGCGCACCCAGCCAGCCGACGAGCGTCGCCAGCGGCACCCACGGGAGCGGGTTCCAGCCGCCGAGGAAGAGCAGCGTGAACACCGCCGAGCCGATCAGCATGTGCGCGTACTCGGCCACGAAGAACAGGCCCCACTTGAAGGCGCCGTACTCGGTGTGGAAGCCGCCCACGAGGTCCGACTCGCCCTCCGCCATGTCAAACGGATGACGGTTGGTCTCCGCGAACAGCGCGATCAGGAAGACCAGCGCCGACACGGGCATCAGGAACAGGAACCACACCCCGCCCCACGAGGCCGCGGTGAGGCCCTGCCAGGCCCCCGACTGGAATTCCACCGCCCGCGAGAGGCTCAGCGTGCCCGGCGTACCCGGCGCGTTGATCCACAGGAAGACCGGCACCACCGAGAGCGTCAGCGACAACTCGTAGGCGATCAGCTGCGCCGAGGCCCGGATGCCGCCGAGGAACGGGTACTTCGAGTTCGACGCCCAGCCGGCCAGGATCAGCGCGTAGACGCCGAGCGAGGACACCGCGAAGACCGCGAGGATGCCGATGTCGACGTTGGCCAGCACCAGCGGCACCGCCCGGCCCGCCGCGTCGAGGTACGCGCCCACCGGCACCGTGGTCACGGTGGTCAGGGCGGGCATCATCGCCACCAAGGGGGCGAGCACGAAATAGAACTTCCGGACGTGCCCCGGCAGGGCGTCCTCCTTGAACAACATCTTGCCGCCGTCCGCCATCACGTGGAACACGCCAAGCCGCTGCAGGAACGGGCCCAGCACCGGGATCCAAGCCGCCCACGGCACGACGGCGCGGTTCGGGCCCGGACGCCCCTGGATCCACGCCGAAACCTTGCGCTCCGCCATCGAGCAGGCGCCCCCGATGGGGAAGATCACCAGGATGACCGCCAGGCCCTTGAGGAGGCCCTGCACGAGCGGGGGAAGACTGAGGTAGAGGTCGACCATCTCAGAAGAGGAAAAACAGCACCAGCGCGAGGCCGAGGCCCGCGCTCACCGCCGCCGCGATCCGCATCTTGCGCGTTTCCACCGCCCGGACCGCCTGCTCGCGCAGCTGCGCCTTGGTCGGCTCCGCCGGCGACGCCTTGGCCTTGGTGAGGGTGAGGGCATACAACCCGCCACCCATCAGGACAAAGCCGAGACCGACCGCGATGAAGGCTTGGGAGACCATAGGGCAACCGGGTCAGGCGCGCGTCGGGGTGTAGTGGAGGCCGGGGCCCTCGATGAAGGGCAGGCCCGCGAACGGGGCGGAGTCCAGCAACACGCCGAGGTCGGGCACCGACGTGAAGGTGCGTCCCGCCAGCGTCGGCACCGCCGCCGCCATCTCGCGCCAGACGCCGGCGAGGTCCGCCGGGGCCGCCGCCCCACCCGCCGCCCCGATCAGGCGCGCGAGCAGGTCGAGGTCATCGTGGGCCCCCGCCGGACCCGGCACCGCGCGCTGGAAGCGCTGCAGGCGGAACTGCTGGTTCACGAAGCACCCGGACTTCTCGAAGACGGTCAACGCCGGCAACAACACCGCCGCCACCTCGCTGGACGGACTCGCCGCCGTACCCAGATGCACGACCTGCACCTTCGCGAGCTGGGCCGCCGACAACCCCGCGGCCGCCAAATCCTCGCCCACGGAGACCACGGTCGTGACCCGGCCGGCGTCGATCGCCGCCGCCAAATCGTCCAACCGCTGCGCCGGCAGGCTCCGGATCAGGCCCGTCACGAGCGCGCCGCGCACGTTCGGGTTGCGGTCCGCGGAGACGAGCAGGCCGTCGCTCTCCCCCACTCGGCTGACCAAGTATGCCGGCGCCTGCAGGGCCTCGGCGAGCCGGCGCGTCAGCCACTGCTCCTCGACGGAGCTGCGGCCCGAGCCGACCACGGCCACACGGCCCGCGGAGGCGCGGAACAATTCGCCCGCCCGCGCGATGGCCGCGTCGAGGGTCGCCGGGGCGCCCGCCACGCGCCCGCCCGCCAGCCGGCCGGGCGCCCGCACCTGCTTGTAAAGCTCGCGGCCGCTGTCGGCCATCCACGCGTCGTTCACCGCGTCGTTCTCCCGCGGGGTGATGCGGTAGATCACGCCCTCGCGCGACCAGACCACGGTGTTGGCCCCGGCGCTCGACTCGGGATCAATCCCGGGAGTCTGCTTGAGGAACCACACCCGCATCTTGAAGCGGAAATCCGTGCTCGTCAGCGCGCCCACCGGACACAGGTCGACGGTGTTGAGGGAGTAATTGTTGGTCAGCTGCCGGCCCGGGTAGCAGGTCAGCGTCGAGTAGCTGCCGCGGTCGGTGAAGCCGAGGACGTCATCCTTGGCGATCTCCTTGCAGAAGCGGATGCAGCGCGAGCAGAGGATGCAGCGCTCGTCGTCGAGCATCACGCGGGGCCCGAGCTGGGTCCGCTTGGGCTTCACGTTCTTCTGCTCGATGAAGCGCGAGTAGCCGCGGCCGTAGCCGGTCGCCTGCTCCTGCAGCTTGCACTCGCCCGCCTGGTCGCAGATCGGGCAGTC
>JBMTAG010000033.1:0-34642 GCA_049428505.1 Opitutaceae bacterium
TCAACTTCCCCTTCGGCCGGGTGAAGCTGACGCTCGCCCACCACAGCTCGAGCGCGGAGGCGGGCCTCCGGCCCATCTATCTGGGATCGCCCTGCGGCCTCCTGATTCAGGCGGACGGTAAAACCGTCTACCACGCGGGGGACACGGCGCTGTTCCTCGATCTGCAACTGATCGGAAAGGCGGGGATCGACGTCGCGCTGCTGCCGATCGGGGACAACTACACGATGGGCCCGGAGGACGCCGCCGCGGCACTGGACCTGCTGCGCCCGCGCCTGACGGTGCCCATGCATTACAACACCTGGCCCGTGATCGCGCAGGACCCTGCCCGGTTCGCCGCACTGGCCGCGGCCGGCGGTCACGCCGTCAAGGTCCTCACGCCCGGGGCGACGCTGGAGGTCTGAGAGGCGGGGGGAAGGAGCGGGTAGCGGGTAGCGAGTAGCGAGTAGAGGGCCGATGGGGCGGAGGGCGTTGACTCGACCCCCGGCCGCCGCTGACTGGCCCCGCCTCCACCACATGCCCCGCTTCCACCTGACCCTGACGTTCGTGCTCACGGCCGGCACGCTCTGCGCGGCTGCTCCCGCGGCGCCCTCCCCTGCCGCGGCGGCGGCCAAGGCGCCCGTGGCCGGCGATCCGGAGAAACTGAAGTATCCGCTGCCCGTCCCGCCGGATGAGAACGTGGCCTACGGGCCGCACCGGATGCAGGTCATCTATTTCTGGCGCGCCCGGTCGGACCGGCCGACGCCCCTGCTGGTCTACATCCACGGCGGCGGCTGGAACGGCGGCGACCGCTCCGTGGTGCGCAACATGCTCCTCCCGGCCCTGCAGGCCGGCATCTCCGTGGCCTCCGTCGAATACCGCACCATCCGCGATGCGACCGCCGACGGCCTCGTGCCGCCGGTGCAGGGGCCGATGCTGGACTGCGCGCGGGCGCTGCAGTTCTGCCGGACGAAGGCCAAGGAATGGAACCTCGACCCGACGCGCGTGGCCCTGGCGGGCGGTTCCGCCGGCGCCTGCACCAGCCTGTGGCTGGCGTTCCGCGACGACCTCGCCGACCCGCGCTCCCCCGATCCGGTGGCGCGGCAATCCACCCGGGTCAGCTGCGTCGCCGTCGACGGGGCGCAGACGAGCCTCGACCCGCACCAGATGCGCGCGTGGACGCCGAACATCACCTACGGGGCGCACGCCTTCGGGATCGCCGCCGATCCGCGCCGGAAGCTGTCCTCCTTCCAGGTCTTCCATGAGGCGCGGGAACGGCTCCTGCCGTGGATCCGGGAATATTCGCCGTACGAGCGGGTGAGCCGGGGCGACCCGCCGGTCGGCCTCTATTACAGCGCGCCGCCGAACCTCGGTCAGGCGGAGAAGGATCCCACGCACTCGGCCAACTTCGGGGTGAAGCTGAAGGAGCGGTGCGAAGCCGACGGCGTCCCGTGCGAGCTCGTGTATCCGGGTGCCCCGGACGTGCGCCACGCGACCGCGAATGACTTCGTGCGCGCGCACCTGCGACCGGAGGCGCGCTGAGGGCGGGGCATCGTGCCCCGGTCGTGCGGCACGAAACCCCTTCCACCTCTGCTTCCCGCCCGATTCTCATCCGCTCCGCCGCAGGAACCACGTTCCCGCCGTCCGGGGCAAGATGTCCCGGCTACACCGAGCCGCGGTCCGGCGACATCGAAGCAGACGCCGCGGCCACCCCGACCGCGAAGCGTCCGGGGCGTCAGCCGCAGCCCTGACCCGCGACCACCTCAGAGGTCGAAGGTCGCGGTCAGGATGAACTGGCGCGGGTCGATGATGCGGTAGGCGAACGGAGTGCCATCGGGATTCACCGCCACGGGCTGCAGGCGGCCATCCTCGAGCGCGTTCCTGACGTTGAGCTGGAGCCGTGTGCGCACCTTGCCCGCGAAGAGCCGCAGCGCGTAGCCCGCCGTCAGATCCACGTAGGTCCGCGCCCGATCAAAGACCGGCCGGTTGCGATCCAGCGTCCGCACCACGCCATCCGCATCCGGGGCCGCCCCGCGGAAGCCGATCGCCGCCTGATCCTCCCAGCGCAAGGCCCCGCCCAGGCTCAGGTCCTTGAGGCGGCCCTCGGTGAAGGTGTAGTTCACGAGCGAGTTGAAGCGCCACTCACGCACCTGCGAGCGCGGCTTACCCTGGTTCGCGATCGCCAGCTTCAGCGGGGCGGAGACGTTGCCCGTGTAGAAATCCCGCGGCACTCCCCCGCTGCCGATGCGCGAGCTCCACCACTCGACGCCCGCATCGTCCTTGAGGGTCGTCCAGATGGGCAACCGACGGTCCAGGTACTCCTGCACGCGGGGCGAAATGTTGGTGTCGATCGACTTCTGCTGGGCGCCGGTGAGCTTGAAGCGCCAGTTGCGGCTGGGGTTGTAGTTCAACTCCAGCTCGAGGCCGCGCGCCTCGATGTCGGAGGTCTCGGTGATGCTCTTGCCCACCAGGGTGTCGAGGAAGCCTTCGGGCAGGCCCATCAGCTTGGCCACCGCGGACGAAGTCTGCGCGGCGGTGGGCACGATGCCCTGGGCGGTGAAGCGGGCATTCGCCAGCAGGGTCGCCCAGGTCTCCAGATTGAAGGAGTCGTTGCCGTTGCCGCTGCGACCCGTGTCCATCCGGATCGCGCGCGTGGCGACGATGCCGGCATCGCCGTTCCGCGCGTTCTGCTGGAACGTCTGGTACCGGTTGACCCGGAGGAAGAGCCGGTTGTCGAACAGGCTCACCGAAACCCCGTAGTCCTTGCCGCGGCCGGTCGGGTTCGGCAACACCTCCCCCAACAAGTTGTACTGGGTGACCGCGGGCTGGAAACTGTCGGACTGATTGTAGTGGGCCGCGACCGAGCGCGCGGCCTGGGCGACGAAGCGGGCCACGCCGGCGCCGTCCCGGGCCGGGCGCTCCACGAAGGCGGTGTCGCGGAACGGCCGGACCACCGCGCCGGCGGTCTTGGTGCGTCCGGCCTTCTCCAGCCACGGGCCCCAGACCCGCAGCGGGGAGTAGTCGAGCAGACCGGTGCTGGCGTCGACGACGGCGCCGTTCGAATCGCGGCTGCGGTTCTTGTCCTCGCGGAGGCCGAAGGTCGTCACGAGCCGGTCGCCAAAGAAGAAATTCTGGGTGGTGGCCGACTGGGTGCGGATCTCGCGGCGGGTGCGATTGGAGGGGGTGACGCCGGCCTCACCGATCTTGGCGGGCTCGTTGACCCACTGGTTGGTGGCGGCATTGAACCAGGTCAGGTTGTAGGTGCCGGCAAGGCCGTAGACGTCAGCCGGGGCGTAGTCGAGGTTCGACCCCTGGGCGTCACCCACGTAGTACTTGTAGTAGGCCCGCGCGGCGGTGACTCCGGTGCGGTTCTGGAGGTTGATCCAGCGATGGTCCGAGAGCACGGCATCGCGGTACCGGTAGGTGCCGTTGTCGAGCCGGCGAACCTCGGCGTGGGCGGCGAACTTCTGCGGTCCGACCCAGGCGAGGAGACGGGGCAGGCCGGCGGGTGTCCACTGGTACGCGAGGTCACCGCTCTGGATGTCATTCACCGAGGGCCGCTTGAACAGCGTGGGCTCGGAGGCGGCGAGGTAGGGCCGCTTGAAATAGGGATTGGCGCGGCCATCGAGCAGCTTCTCGTTCACATCCACGTAGAGGACCGCGTTGGTGCCGCCGATGAAGTTGCGGCTGTAATTGTCGAAGTCCTCGCGCATCCAGCCGGCGCGGAAGGCGAGCAGGTGCGTCCGGGTCTGCAGCGCGATCTGCTCGAATTCCACCATGTAGATGTCCGCCTTGTCCTTGTTGTAGTTGGGGGCGACAAAGTTGACGGAGGTCCAATCGTAGAGGGAGCGGTCCGTGATCGAGGGGGTGACGTAGAGGGGGAACTGCGAGCCGCGGAGGCGCTGGAGGTCGGTGCCGCTCTCGAGGAAGCGGAGGTTGGTGTTGGGGTTGTCGGGGGTGGGGATTCCGGCGAACACGCCGGTGGTCGGGACGGTGCCGGTGCGGTTCACGCTCCAAAACTGGACCGCGCCCTGGTCCACGTAGATGCTGGGGCGGTTGTAGAAGCCCGTGCCCTGGGCGAAGAGGCCGAGCGGCAGGGTGCCATCCTGGGCCTGGGTGAACGGGCCGCTGCGCGTGCCGTTGGCGAACGTGACGATCTGCGTCGTGGGGTCCCAGGTGGGGCTGCCGACGGACTTCCAATAGGTGACGGCGTCACGCGGCGTGACCGCGTTGGGCCGGCGGGCGTAGTTATGATAGGACTCGTAGCTGGCCCGGACGGTGGTGGTGGTGAACGGCCGATACGTCACGGCGGCCTGGCCGCGACGGCTGATCTCGGCGGAGGGCTTCCGCTGGAAACCCTTCGACTCGTAGACCCCGGAGACGCGGACGGCGAGCTTCTGGCGCAGCAGGGGACGGTTGAGATCGAAGCTGGTGCGGTAGCCGCCGTAGCTGTCGCCCCGGAGCGTGAAGGAGTTGAAGGCGCGCGTGAGGTTGGCCTGCGAGCGGAGGATGTTGACCGTGCCCGAGGTGTTCCCGAGGCCGAAGATGTTCGAGTTGGGCCCGCGGCTGATCTCGACCGCGTCCACATTGTAGGTGTCGAGCGGAATGCTGCTGTTGGCCGCGAAGTTGCCGAGGGCCATGTTGGCGGAATCGATGCCCCGGATGCGGTTCGCGGTCTGGGGGCTGCCCTGGACGCTGTCGTTGACGCCGCCGTTGCGGTCGACGGTGAAGGCGGTGAAATTCCCGGTGCCCTCGGTGTTGGCCTCGTAGAGGAAGATGTCGTTGAGGTCGACCGCCGCGGTGTCGAGGAGCTGCTGCTTGGTGACGACGGTGATGGAGGCGCCGAGGTCCTCGAGTTTCGAGTTGAGGCGGGTGCCGGAGAGCGTGTTGGCGGCGAGGTAGCCCCGGTCGGCGGCGGCGGAGACCTGGAACGGGGAGAGTTCGACCACCTCCGGGCGCGGGGCGGAGGAGGACGGGGCGGCGGGCGCGGTCTGCCCGGGCAGGGGCGCCGCGGCGAGGGACAGGAGGGCGGCGAAGGATGGGTACAGGCGGGGGTTCATGGCGTCAGGGAGGGGGGGGACAGCGACACGCTGCACTTCTGGACTGGAGTCAAATCCCAGACCGGCGGTCCGCAGAAGTGCCCCGGCCTCGGACAGTCGGAGTCCGGGCGGGTCAGGGCCAGTCGTCGGTGCGGAAGGGCGAGGCGGGCAGGCCGGCGCCATTGTAGAGGTTGCAGACGGGGAAGTTCTCCCACGCGTAACGGGCGGCCACCGGCTGGGGCACCTCGGGGCTTGAGACGACCACGCGGTCGCCCTCGATCCGGGCCGTGGCAGGCCGCCACTGGCGATCGACGCCCGCGACCAGAAAGCCGGTCAGCGGGCCACCCCGCGCCACCAGCCCGCCGTCGGTGTGTCGAAAGCGGAGCGAGCCTTCGCGCCCGCGGAACTCGTGCCCGGCCGGGAGCGGGCCCGAGGTCGCCGGCACCGGGCGACCGTAGACCGTGCCCAGCGCCCAGAGGGAGAGGCGGCGGCCGACGTCCTGCTTGTTGCGCGGATGGATGTCCTTCTCCTCGCCGAGATCGATGGTGATCGCCATGCCGGTCTGGGGCAGCGCCAGCGTGCGGAGCATCGCCTCGCGCACGGCGGGCCAGTCGCGGCCCGGGCCGCCGAAGTTGGGCAGCTGGACCCACGCGAACGGGAACTCGCGGCCCCAGCGCCGGCGCCAGTCCTGCACCAGCAGCCGCAGCTGCGCCTCGTAGAGGGCGGGCTTGCCCGGCAGCGTGTTGGCCTCGCCCTGGTACCAGAGCGCGCCGCGGAACGTGTACGGGATCAGGGGAGCGATCTTGCCGTTGAACAGGCCCCCGACGTCCGCCTTGCGCCGCGCCGCCGCGTCCGCCTTGGCCGCCTTCGCCGCCTCGGCTGACTTCGCCGCCTTGCCCGCCTTGGCCGCCGGCGCCGGCGCGGCGGACGGTTCGGCCCGGGTCTCGAGGGCGGCCCGGAGTTCGGGCACGCCCCGCTGCGCCTCGGCCGCGATCCACGCCTCGATGGGCGTGCCGCCGACGGAGGAATTGATCAGGCCGACCGGCACCCCGAGTTCCCGGTGCAGCTCGCGACCGAAGAAATACAGCGTCGCCGAGAACGCCCCCACCGTCTCCGGGGCACACCCCACCCAACGGCCGCGCGGCTCGGCCTGCGGGGTCTCCGCGGAGGGCGACTCCTCCTTGAACATCCGCATCCGGGGCAGCCGCGCGGCGGCCTGCTCCGCCGGATAATCGCGCGACCGCGCCACCGTCATCGCCATGTTGGACTGGCCCGAGCCCAGCCAGACCTCGCCGACGAGGACATCCTTGATCTCGATCGCATTCTCCCCGCGGACGACCAGCGTCCCACCCTCGCCCGCGGGCAGTGGCGGCAACGAGACCGACCAGCGTCCGTCCGCACCGGCGCGCGTCGACTGATTCCGGCCGAGAAATGTGACCGTGACCGTCTCCGCCGGAGCGGCCCAGCCCCAAAGGGCGACGGGTTGCCCGGCCTGGAGCACCATCCCATCGGAAAGGATGGCCGGCAGGCGCACGGCAGCGTGGGCCGCGGACGGGACCAAGGTCAGGCCGGCGAGGAGCGCGGGGAGGAGGCGGAGGGGCAGGTTCATGGGCGGGACCAGCGGGGGCGCCCGAGGGACGCGGGGGTTACGCCGGACGCTGGTCGCCACCGCACGCGCGCGCAAGGCCGGAGGCGTCCGCATTGCGGCTTGCCTCCGCCGCGCACCCGGTTGCCGTGCGGGGATGCGCCTCCTTCCCCTGCCCCGCGCACTGCTGGCCCTCGTGGCGGCCGTCAGCGCCCTCGCCGCCGCCACCCCGCCCACCCGCCCACCCAACGTGCTGGTGATCGTCACCGACGACCACGGCATCGGGGACGTCTCCGCCTACCGCCCGGGGGTCGACGTGCGCACGCCACAACTCGACGCCCTCGCCGCCGGCGGGATGAAGTTCACCGCGATGCGCTCCAACTGCACCGTGTGTTCCCCGGCGCGGGCGGCGCTCCTCACCGGCCGGCACCCGGACCGCGTCGGCGTGCCGGGCGTCATCCGGACCCAGGCGGCGAATTCCTTCGGCTTCCTCGCGCCGGGCGTCCCGACCCTCGCCGACCTGCTGCGCTCCGCGGGCTACCACACCGCGCACGTCGGCAAATGGCACCTGGGCCTCGAGCGGCCGAACCTGCCCACGCAACGCGGCTTCGATCACTTTCACGGCTTCCTCGGGGACATGATGGACAGCTTCACCGGCCACCTCCGTCACGGGCAGAACTACCTGCGCCGCGGCACGGAGGTCATCACCGCCGAGGGTCACGCCACGGACGTCTTCACCGCGTGGACGCAGGATTACCTGCGGGAGCGCGCCCGCGCGGACCAGCCCTTCTTCCTGTACCTCGCCTACAACGCGCCGCACTTCCCGATCGAACCCCCGGCGGCGTATCTGGAGCGGGTGCAGCGACGCCTGCCGGGCCTCGACCCCAAGCGCGCGCTGAACGTGGCGTTCGTGGAGCACCTGGACGAGGCCATCGGGCAGGTGCTGACCACGCTCGAGGAGACCGGCCTCGCCGCCCGCACCCTGGTGATCTTCACCTCGGATAACGGGGGGTCGCTCCCGCACGCGCAGAACAACGATCCGTGGCGCGACGGGAAGCAGAGCCACTACGATGGTGGGCTGCGGGTGCCTTTCCTGGTGCGGTGGCCCGGGCAGGTCGCCGCGGGGGGGACCTCGGCCTATGCCGGTCAGACCTTCGACCTGTTTCCGACGGCGCTCGAAGCCGCCGGCGCGCCGGTCCCGGCCGACCTGGACGCGCGCAGCCTGCTGGGGCACCTCCGCGGCGGACCGCCCCCCGCGGGTCCGCGCGACCTCTATTTTGTCCGGCGCGAGGGCGGGCCGGCCTATGGCGGCCAGGATTACCACGCCCTCATCCGCGGGAACTGGAAGCTGCTCCGCAACTCGCCCTACGGCGCGCTCGAGCTCTACGATCTGGCCCAGGATCCCGGCGAACGCACGAATCTCGCCGCGAAGGAACCGCGGGTCGTGCGGGAACTGCAGGCCGCCCTCAGCGCGCAGATCCAACGCGGCGGCGTCGTGCCCTGGCAGGCCCCGGGCGTCCGCTGAGCCGGGGGATCCCTCCGACTTTTTCCTCCACCCGGGAGCACCAATCACCCAGCATTCCCGGATGACCGTCAACTGGCTCCTCTTTCTGCCTGCCGTGGTGCTGCTGTGGACGCCCATCGCACTGCTGCAGGGGAAGCGGGCCCGCCACCGGGTGGTCGACATCGGCTGGCACGGCTACTGGCCGCGCACCTTTTTCTTCGGCCTGCACTGGTTCGACCTCATCCGGGCCACCCTGGGGGCCGGACTGCTTGCCGCCGCCACGACCGTGGACCTGATCCAGGCGGGCATGGATGCCCATCCGCCCCTCCTCCTCCGCACCGGGGTGCTCCTGGTAGGTGCGCTGCTGCAATGCCGCGGCCACCTCGAACCGAAGACCATCCACGCCCCGTTCGCCTACATCGCGGGGCTCACGCTCGGCGGCCTGTACCCGACCGTCGCCGTGTTCTCGCTGGCGCTCACCCTCGTCCTCGCCATCGGACCCGGCCTGCCCGGCGCCTTCTTCCCCCTCCTCACGCTGATCGGGGCCGGCCTGGGCTTCCTTCTGGAATCGATGACCGGACTCTTTGACGCCGCGACCCTCGCGCCCGCGCAGGTCGCACCGTGGCTGCTGACCTTCCTGCTCGGCAAGCCCTTCTCGTCCACCTACCGCTCACGCGCCCGGATCGAAATCACTTCCCCCCTGAAATAGGCCGTGCGTCCCCTCGGCCGGCCCGCGCTCATTTCAGCTCCTCAATGAAGGTCAGCAGGTCGGCCATCTCCTGGACCGACAACCCCGCCTCGAGACCCTCCGGCATCAGGCTCTGGCCCGAGGAGGAACTGCCCCGGATGTTCGCGCGGGGCAGGGTCACTTCGGCGCCGCCCATGATCCGCAGGGAAAGGCTGGAGGCCTCGTCCCGGGAAATCATCCCGAGGAAGGCGTTCCCGTCCTTGGTGTTCACCTCGTAGGCGATGTACTGGGGCGCCACCTCCTGGTGCGGGTTGATGATCGCGGCCAGGAGCGAATCCCGGCCACGGGACTTCACCGTGACCAGGTCCGGACCGAGCTCCATCCCCTCGCCACCGGCGCGGTGGCAGACACTGCAGCGGCCGGCGTAGATGCCCCGCCCGCGGGAGGCGTCCCCGGCGAGGGCAATGGCGGGCTGGAACCTGGCGGCCACCTCCTCGCGGGAAGGCGGGATCACCGCCGCCAGCACGGCGCGCGCCCGGGCGCGGATGGGCTCGTGCTTGTGCCGGGCGAGCGCCTCGATCTGCGAGGCGGAGAAGTCGGTCGCGGGCACCTTGCCGGCCGCCACCGCGTCCAGCAGCGCACGCGTGCGATCCTCCCGCGCCAGGAGCGCGGCGAGGGCCGCGTCCTTCGCCTTGGGGGCGTACTGCCAATGCTCCAGGAGCACCGTCGCCACCTCGGGCCCGGTCTGCAGGGCGAGGGCGCGCACGGCGGCCGCCTGCACCGCCTCGGGCTGGCCGGCGGCCCGCGCCGCCGTGAGCGCCGGCCGGGCCTGGGCTGCTCCCCCCACCGCCAGCAACTCGATCGCCTCCAGCCGTTCGACGGCGGGCGCCGCGGCATCGCGGGCGCGGGCGGCGGCGCGGGCGAAGACCGTGTCGAGCTTCCGCTCGCGGTCCGCCTGCGCGATGCCGGAGCCCGCGCGGCGTAATCCCTCGCCAAGGGCGCGAATCCACCGCGGGCTCGTGCCGGGCTGGGCGATGAAGTCGATGAGCGGCGCAAGGTCGGCCGTGGCCGCGGTCGCGGCGCGCGTCTCGATCAGGTGGGCAACGAAGGGCGCCGCCTTCCGCGCCAGCGACGGGTCGCGCGTCATCGCCGGCAGCAGCGTGGCCGCGATGACCGGGGGCGGGCTGGTGAGAAGCGCGACGGAGATCCACTGGTCGGCGTGGTCGCGGACCGCGATCCGGGCCAGCGCGGGCGCAAGGGCCGGGGAAGAGGCGGCGCTGAACGCCAGCTGCATCCGCACGCGGGGGCTGACGTCCCCGGCGCGGCGGTCGAGGGCGGCCAGGAGGGCCGGCGTCGCCTGTCCGGCCTCCAGCAGCGGCTCGGCCAGCACGATCGCGCGCTCGCGCACGTGCGCGTCACGGTCATCGGCCGCCACCGCGAGGATCTCCGCGTCGAGGGCGCCGAGGCCCTGCAGCGCGCCCAGCGCGTGGAACCGCGCCGTCGCGGGCTCCGCCTCCCGGACCAGCCGCGCCAGCAGCGGCACCGCCGCGCGGTCCTGCCGCTCATACAGCAGGCGCGAGGCGGTGTCGCGGTGCCAGCCGTTGGGGTGCGTGAGCGTGGCGACAAGGGTCGCGGTGTCGGCCGCGCCCAGGGCCGGGTTCGCGCGGCGGCGCCACCCGGCATCCGCGGGCACGAGGCGGTAGATGCGGCCGCGGTCATTGCCCGAGTTCAGGTCGAGGTGCCGCTTGATCTCGTCCGGGATGCTCCACGGGTGCTCGATGACCTCGCGGTACATATCGCAAAGGTGCAGCGTCCCGTCGGGAGCGTTGGCGAAGTTGACCACCCGGACCCAGGTGTCGCGGCTCGCCGCGAACTCGAATCCCTGCTCGTCGGCCGGCCGGCGGCCGACGAGGCTGGCGCCGTCCTCGAACAACCGCTTGCGGTGGACGAGCTGGCCCCCCGAGTCGCCGCTGAAGGTGTTGTTGACGAAGTCCGGACCGTAGGCGTCGCCGCGGTAGACCAGGGTGCCGGAGGCGCCGGTGAAATAGCCGCTGACCCGGCCGCCGCCCTCGACCGCGCCGCGGACGACGCCGCCGATGCGCCAGCGGGTGCGGATGATGCGCCAGGGCTCGTCGGGGCTGATGCGGTGAACCTCGGCGGCGCCACCGTCGGCGGCGATGCTCTGGCGCGGCACGGGCGGGGTGAAATGGGGATTCCGCGCGGCGTAACGGCCGTCGTAGACCC
Organism: Opitutaceae bacterium; assembly: GCA_049428505.1. Lineage (GTDB taxonomy): Bacteria > Verrucomicrobiota > Verrucomicrobiia > Opitutales > Opitutaceae > ER46. The sequence continues at coordinate 11,037 of JBMTAG010000033.1, forward strand.
AGAATTGGAGGTGGTCGGAGTTGGAGCAGGCGAAGCGCCGGCCGTAGTCGTCGAAGCTCATTCCGAACTGGGCACCGCCGGGGGTGAAGCCGAAGGCGTGCGTCCGGGGATCAAACCAGAAGTTGCGGCCGCCCAGTTCCTCCGCGGGCAGCTCGGGCCGTCGCAGGGAGCGGATCAGGCCGCGGTTGCCGGTGCCACCCTGGACATGGATGCGGTTGTCCGGTCCCCACGTGAAGCTGTTGAACATCGCCTGCACGTTCAACCGGGGCAGGCCCGTGCCGAAGCCGGTGAAGACCTTCTCGCGGACCTCCGCGCGACCATCCCCGTCGCGATCCTCCAACCGCCAGATGTCCGGCGTGGCGCCCACGTAGAGGCCCCCGTGGGCCCAGAGCAGGCCGTTCGGCCACGGCAGGTTGTCGGCAAAGACCCGGCTGGTCTCGTACCGGCCATCGCCATCGCGGTCCTCGAGCACCGAAATGCGGCCGAGGTGCGGGTTGCGGTCCCGTTCCTCGGAATAGTCGATCATCTCACAGACGAACATCCGGCCGTTCTCGTCGAAGGTCACCGCGACCGGATCGCGCACCTGCGGCTCACTCGCGACCAACTCGATCCGGAACCCCGGCTTCACCTGCCAGGTGGCGACGGCCTCCGCCGGGGCGAAGGCCGGGTAGCGCGGAAGGTCCTTGGCCGGATCAACCTCCGTGGTGCCCTTGGTGGCCCCGTAGGCCTGGGCGTAGGTGTTGCGATGGGCCAAGGCCTCGGCGGCGGGGACGGCAGCAAAGGCCGGCGGCGCGAACAGCAGGACCGGGAGGGCGAAGCGGGCGGGGATCATCGCGCCGCCACCTTCCGGCGGCCCGCGGGCACGGTCAATCCACGAACGCCGTCTCGTTGGCCAGCAGCAGCACCTGCGCCAACTGGGCGAGCCGGCTCAGCGGGGGACGCGCCGCCGGGACCGCGCCGGGAGCATCGGCGACCGGCAGGGCGACCGGTTCCTCCGCAAGGAACTGCGCCGCCCACTCGCGCTCGGCTGCGTCCGGGACCCGCTGGTGCACGAGCCGGAACAAGGCCTCCAGCCGCGCCGGCCCGGCCGCCTCCGCCCGGGCCGCGAGGGCCCGCGCCGTCTCCAGCGCGAAGGGGCTGTTGAGGAGGAACAAGGCCTGCTGCGGGACGGTCGTCGCGATGCGCTGGGCCGCCGAAGCATCCGGATTGGGAAAGTCAAAGACGCGGAAGACCCCCGGGAGGTTCTGCCGGTCGATGAACCCGTACACCGAGCGGCGGCCCGTGAACGGCTCGCGCCACAGGTCCTCCGCCAGGCCGCCGATCCGGGTCTCCAGGCGGCCGGACACCGCGAGGAACGTGTCCCGCAGGCCCTCGAAATCGAGGCGGCGCCGGGGGAAGCGGGTGAGCCACCGGTTCTCCGGATCCGCCGCCAGCGTGGCGGGCGGCGCCTCCGCGGCCCGCCGGTAGGCCGCCGAGAGGACGATCCGACGCTGGAGCCGCTTGACCGACCAGCCTCCGGCCATGAAATCCGCCGCCAGCCAATCGAGCAGGTCCCGCAGCTCGGGCGCCGCGGTGCGCACCCCGAAATCGCTCGGGGTCCGCACCAGCCCCTCGCCGAAATGCCAAGCCCAGACGCGGTTGACGAACACGCGGGCGGTCAACGGATTGTCCGCCCGCGCCACCGCCCGCGCCAGCTCGCGCCGGCCGCTGCCCGCCGCCACGGCTGGGGCGTCCGCACCGGCGAGCAGGGCGGGAACGCCGCGCGGCACGACCGGGCCCCGGTTCGCGGGGTTGCCCCGCAGCAGCACGGCGGAGTCGCGCGGCTGCGCCCGCTCGACGAGCGCCATCGCGCGCAACGGGGCGCCGGGCTCCGTCCACTCGAGCGCGGCCAGCTCCCGGCGGAGGGCCGCGGTGCGGGTGTCGAGCTGACGCCGGATCAGCGCGGCCGCGCCGGGAAAGGGCAGCCGGCCGGGGAAGGCTTCCGTCTCGGCCCAGGCCCGCGCGGGACCGGGGGCGGCAAAGACGCGGTTGTAAACCGCCGCGACGTCCGCGAGCGAGCCCAGCGGCCGGGCCCCGCCGGCGAGCGCCGCGACGACGGTGGCATCGAGTCCCGCCGGCGGCGTGTCCGACCACCCGCAGACCAGATCCGCGGCCGCGCCCGCGAAGCCTTCCGCCGGCAGCGCCACCAGCGCGAACCAAGGCGCGAGGACGGGCTGGACGGATGCCTCCGGAGTCGCGAGGAACTCGCGCCAGCGGCGCAGGAACTCGGGGTTGAGCTTCCGTTCGCCGGCGAAGAGCTCCGGTTTCGCCTCGGGCGGGAGCCGGGCGGAATCGTGAACGCCAAGGAGGTAATCCCCCGTCCGCGCCCGGATGCCCGCGAGGAACTTGTCGACCTCTTCGCGCTCCCGGGCCCGCACCCGGTCCTCGGTCGCGGCCCGCTTGGCGAGGTAAGCCCGGTGCTCGGCCGTGTCGGTCACGGGCGCGAGCAGGGGTTTCTCGGCGGGTTCCTCCGACGACGCGAAGATGCCGTGCAGGGCGTAGTAGTCCCGCATCGTCACCGGCTCGGACTTGTGGTCGTGGCACCGGGCGCAGGCGACGGTCAGGCCGAGCAGACCGCGGGTGACGACATCGATGCGGTCGTCGATGATGTCGTTCTGGTTGTTGAGGAAGCGGCGGCCGAGGGTGAGGAACCCCAGGGCGGCGAGCGGGCTGCGATCGTCCTCGGTCGCGAGCAGGTCGCCGGCCAGCTGCTCGGTGAGGAAGCGGTCGTAGGGCAGGTCGGCGTTGAACGCCCGGATCACGTAGTCGCGGTAGGTGTGGGAGAAGGGGAACCGCCGCTCGGCCTCACCCACGAGGTAGCCCTGGGTATCGGCGTAACGGGCCACGTCCAGCCAGTGCCGCCCCCAGCGTTCACCATAGGCCGGGGAAGCAAGGAGCCGCTCCACCGCGCGCGCGTAGGCGCCCGGGTCGACGGCGTGTTCGCGCGCGAAGGCCTCCGTCTCCTCCGGCGTCGGCGGCAGGCCGGTGAGCGCATAACTCACGCGCCGCAGCAGGGTCCGTGCATCCGCCTCCGGCACCGGCCCCCCTCCGGGCGCGCCCGGCGTGGCGCGAAGGAAGGCGTCCACCGGGTCGGCGGCGGCGCCGGGCACGCGGGGCAGCGCGGGGGCCCGCGGCGGCTGGAAGGCCCAATGGGTGCGGGCAAGCTCGGCGGCCGTGGGGGCGGCGACGCCGTCCCGCGGATCGGGTGCCCCGCGGCGGATCCACGCCTCGAGGTCGGCCACCTGCGCCGGGGTGAGCGGCGGACCGGCGTCCGCCGGCGGCATCTGCAAGTCCGGATTGCCCGGGCGCACCGCGGCCAGCAGCGATCCTTGTTCCGGCGCGCCCGGCACGAGCGCGGGTCCGGAATCCCCACCGCGGCGCAGCGCCTCGCGCGTGTCCAGCTGGAGCCCCCCCTTGGCCTTGCCCTCCCGGGCGCTGTGGCAGCGGTAACAGTGCTCGGCGAGCACCGGCCGGATGCGCGACTCAAAGAAGGCCTCGTCCTCCGGGCTGAGGCCGGCGGACGCCGCGGGCGGCACCAGCGCAAGCAGCAGCAGGGTGGCGACGCGGGCGTTCACGCGATCAGCTCCCGCACCACGTTCCCGTGGACGTCGGTCAGGCGGTAATCGCGGCCGGCGTGGCGGTAAGTCAACCGCTCGTGGTCAAAGCCCAGCAGCGCGAGGATGGTGGCGTGCAGGTCGTGCACGTGGACGGGTTTCTCGACCGCGCGGAAGCCGAACTCGTCGGTCGCACCGTGGACCATCCCGCCGCGCACGCCGCCGCCGGCGAGCCACATCGTGAACCCGTGGTGATTGTGGTCGCGGCCGTTGACCTTGCCCGCGTTGGCCCCGGCGGTGGGCAGCTCCACCACCGGCGTGCGGCCGAACTCGCCGCCCCAGATCACCAGCGTCTCGTCGAGCAGCCCGCGCTCCCGCAGGTCACGCAGGAGGGCCCCGATCGCCTGGTCGCTCTCCCGCGCCAACCGGCGGTGATTGACCTCGAGGTCGTCGTGGTTGTCCCACGGCTGGCCCTGGCCGTGCCACGCCTGCACGAAGCGGACGCCGCGTTCCAGCAGGCGACGGGCGATCAGCAGCTGCCGGCCGTGCGTGGTGTCGCCGTACCGCTCGCGCATCGCGGCGGGCTCGCGGGCGAGGTCGAAGGCGTCGGTGGCCTCGAGCTGCATGCGCGAGGCGAGTTCGAAGGATTGGATGCGGGCCTCGAGCCGCGGATCGGCGGCGCGGACGGCCGCGTGGCGGGCGTTGAGGCGCGCGAGGAGGTCGAGCTGGGACCGCTGGTCGGCGGGACCGGTGAGCGGGCTGCGAATGTGCTCAATCAACCGCTCCACCTCGCGGTGCCGCGTGTCGACGTGCGTCCCCTGGAAGATCCCGGGCAGAAACGCGCTCTGCCAGTTCTGGGACTCCTGGATCGGATAGCCGCCCGGGCACAGGGCGACGAAGCCGGGGAGGTTCTGGTTCTCGGAACCGAGGCCGTAGGTGACCCACGAGCCGAGGCTGGGCCGCGGCAGGCGCGCGTCGCCGCAGTTCATCAGCATCAGCGACGGCTCGTGGTTGGGGACGTCGGCCCGCATCGAGCGGATGACCGCGAGCTCGTCCGCGCAGGCGGCGACGTGCGGGAAGAGCTCGCTGACCTCCAGGCCGCTGCGGCCGTGGCGGGCGAAGCGGAAGGGCGAGGCGAACGCGGCGCCGGTGCGGCGCTCGGTCTTGAGCTCCAGGGGCAACGGGCGCCCATGCCAGCGCGCGAGCGCGGGCTTCGGGTCGAAGGTGTCGACCTGCGAGGGGCCGCCGTTGGCGAAGATGTGGATGACCCGGCGGGCGCGGGCCGGGAAGTGGGCCGGGCGGGGCGCGAGCGGCCGCAGCGGGTCGAAGGCGGTCGCCGCGGCGGCGGTCGGGGCCGCGAGCGCCGCCAGGCCGAGCGCGCCGAATCCCAGACCGCAGCGGGTGAGAAAGTCGCGGCGGGGCAAGCGCGCCTCAGCGGAGGAAGGTTCGGGGACCATCGGGGTTTCCGGAGCCAAACCTCCGCGCCCGCCGCGGGAAAGCTTCATTTTCAGGCGTGCACGCCGGGGTCCGCGCCGCCATCACGGCCCGATGCGCCCCACCCCTCCCCCGCGGCGCCGCCGCGCCCTCCTGGTCCTGCTCCTGCCCGCGCTCGTCCGCGCCGCCGCCCCGGCGCCCGACGCCGACGGCTTCGTGCCGCTGTTCAACGGCCGCGACCTGAGCGGCTGGGTGAACGGCAACTGCGCCCCCGAGACCTGGAGCGTGCGCGACGGCGTGATCCACTGCACCGGGCTCCCGATCGGCGGCCTGCGCACGGAGCGCCAGTACGAGAACTTCATCCTCGAGCTCGAGTGGCGCCACCTGCGCCGCAGCGGCAACTCCGGGGTCTTCGTGTGGGGCTCCCCGATCAACGCCCCCGGCGTCCCCTTCCTCCGCGGGATCGAGGTGCAGGCGCTCGACCACGGGTACGCGGAGGACTTCGAGCGGAAGAACGGGAAGAAGTCGGACTGGTTCACGGTGCACGGCGACGTGTTCGCCATCCACGGCGCCACGATGCGCTACATCGGCCGCACCAACGGCAAGCGCAGCTTCCCGGTCGAGGACCGCAGCCGCCCTTCCCCCGAATGGAACCACTACCGGATCGAGGCGCGGAACGGCTCGCTCCGCCTGCACGTCAACGGCCGCGAGGTCAGCGGCGGCGACGAGGCGAACTACCGCAAGGGCTACCTCGCGCTCGAGTCCGAGGGCTCGCCGGTCGAATTCCGCAACCTGCGGATCAAGGAACTCCCCTCCACGGGCGCCGGCCCGGAGGTCACGGCGCCGGTCGATCCGGGCTGGCGCGCGCTCTTCAACGCCCTCGACCTCCGCGGCTGGCGCACCGGCCCCGCGACGGAGGCCGCGTGGGGCGTGGCCAACGGCCGGATCACGGCACGCACCGGCGCGGGCCCGGCGGCCGCCCTCGTCACCCGCGGCGAGCTCGGCGCGGCGGAATTCATCGTCGACTACCAGCCGCCCAAGGCCGGGCCTGCGGAGGCCGTGGTGCTGGTGCGCGGGCATCCCGTGCGCCTGACGGGGGCGGAACCGGGCAAGTTCAGCCGCTTCACGGTCACCGTCACTGGCGGAAAGGTCCGCGTCGCGCGCGAGGGCGGAGCGGCGAGCGAGTCGGCGCTGCCCGCCGGGGTGCCGGCCAAGGGACCATTCGCCCTCGTGCCCGCCACCGCCGGAGGGGTCTTCACCAACCTGCACGCCCGCGACCTCTGAGGACGCCCGGCGCGGGCGCGGCCGCGCTCACCCGCCGAGCTTGAAGCTGGAGCTGACCTGGAAGACCGCGCTCACGATCGCGAAGGCGATGAAGCCGACGAAGACGAACACCGCCATGAGCACGCCGCTGGCGATCACCTTGGTGAAGACGTTCAGCTGCCCCGAAATCCGCTTCTGGTAGGCCGCGGCGATCTGCTTCAGGCTCGGGACGACGTTGCCCGTGTTCTCGCCGACCGCGAGGCGATCGAGCACCAGCGCCGGGAAGCAGCCCGTGCGGCCGAGCGCGGCGGAGAGCGCCTCGCCCTCGAGCACGCGCGCGATCGCCGCCTGGAACGCGGACCGGTGCACGGTGTTTCCGATCTGCTTCTCCGTCATCCGCAGCGCCTCCGCGGCGGTGATGCCGTTCTCGAGCAGCACCGACAGCGTCTGGGCGAAGGCCAGCACGGTCTGCGCGACCACGAACGGGCCGGTCAGCGGCAGCCGCAGGAGCCAGGCGTCCGTCGCCGCCCGGCCGGCCGCCGTGCGCCGCCAGCCGAGGAACGAGCTGACGCCCGCCACCGCCGCGACGACCAGCCCGATCCCCCACGGGCTGAGCAGGAACTCGGAGAGCCCGATCAGCAGGGAGGTCGAAGCCGGCATCTTCCCGCCGAGCGAGGTGAGGAGGGTTTTCAGCCGCGGCAGCAGGAAGACGAGGAAGAACACGATCACGCCGCCGGCCACCACCACCATGAACGCCGGATAAGCCAGCGCCGCGAGCAGCTGCCGCCGCAGTTCGCGCTGCTCGGTCAGGTGCGCGATCAGCCGCGCCAGGGTGTCGTTGAGGGAGCCCGTCGCCTCGCCGGCCTGAATCAGGTTGGTCACCGACGGCTCGAAGACCTCGGGACTCGCCGCCATCGCCCGCGAGAGGGGGGCGCCTTCGCTGATGCGCTCCCAGAGCTGGCCGGAAAGCCGGCGCAGCCGCGGCTCCTGGATGCGCACCGACAGCAGCCGCACCGCCTCACCCGCGGAGAGCCCGCTGTGGACCAGGTCGTACAACGCCTCGAGGAAGGGCAGGCACTCCCGGCGCGTGAGGGCGCGGGCGCTCTGGGCCTCCGCCGGACGGCGGGCGACCGCCTTGCCCGCGGCCCGTTCCTCCACCGTCCGCACCTGCACCCCACGGGCGGCCAGCACGCGCAGGGCGTCGCGACGCGAGGGAGCCTCGAGCTCGGCCGCGACCGGCTGGCCCGCGCGATCGCGTCCGCTGTAGGCGAAGCGGGGCATCACTTCTCCACCACGGTCACGACCCGCAGCACCTCGTCGAACGTGGTGTGGCCCCGGCGGACCTTTTCCCAGCCGCTCTGCCCGAGCGTGCGCATGCCGTGCCGGCGGGCGCACTCGGCGAGCGTCCGCGTGCTCTCCCGCTTGAGCACCAGCTGGTGCATCTCCTCGTTCAAGCGGAAGATCTCGAAGATGCCGATCCGGCCGCGGTAACCCGTGCCCCGGCAGCGGTCACACCCCACCGGCGCCGCCAGCTCGGTCACGTCCGCCGCCTCCTTCGGATCACAACCGAGGATCGCCAGGCTCTCGTCCAGCTTCACCCGCGAGATGGGCGCGGGCCGGGAGCACTCGGGGCACAGCCGCCGCACCAGCCGCTGCGCGATCACCAGCTCGATCGCCGACGCCACCAGGAAGGGCTCGATGCCCATGTCCACCAGGCGTGTGATCGCGCCGGGGGCGTCGTTGGTGTGCAGGGTCGAGAACACCAGATGGCCCGTGAGCGAGGCGCGGATCGCGATCTCGGCGGTGTCCTTGTCGCGGATCTCACCCACCATGATCACGTCCGGATCCTGCCGCAGCACGTGGCGCAGCGCGTCGGCGAAGGTCAGGCCGATCTCGGGCCGCACCTGCATCTGGTTCACCCCCGGCACCTCGTACTCGATCGGGTCCTCGATCGTGATGATGCGCAGGTCGGTGGAATTGATCTTCCGCAGGAAGGCGTTGAGCGAGGTGCTCTTGCCGGAGCCGGTCGGACCGGTGACGAGGATGATGCCGTGAGGTGTGTCGAGGACCTCGCCAATCGCCGCCTGCTCCTCCGCGCTCATCCCGAGGCGGTCCATGGTGTAAGCCTCCTTCTTCTGGTTCAGGAGGCGCAGGGAGATGGATTCGGCGTAGATCGTCGGGACGGTCGACACGCGGATGTCGAGGGTCACGCCACCGGCCCGGAAATTGATGCGGCCGTCCTGCGGCAGGCGCTTTTCCGAGATGTTCATCCGCGCCATGATCTTGAGGCGCGAGATGATGGCGTCCTGGAAGCGCAGCAGGTTCTCGGGGACGGGCACCGGCACCAGGAGGCCGTCGACCCGGTAGCGGATGCGCAGCTGGGCCTCCTGCGGCTCGAAGTGGATGTCCGTCGCCTGGTCGGCCACCGCCTGCGAGATGACATCCGTGACGAAGCGCACGACCGCCGCTTCCTCGTCGACCACCTCCTCCGCGGCGGCCTGGGCCGCGGGCGCGACGTAGTCCTCCTGTCCGTCCTCGAGCGAACCGGCGCCGACGCCGAAGTTCTCGATGATCAGCTGGTGCACCCGCTCGGGGACCGCGAGGTGCCAGACCAGGGGACGGGTGGTGAAGGTGCGGATCCACGCGGCCATGTCCGCGTCCGGCGGCCACGCCGCCGCGAGGTGGAGGGGACGCTCGAGGTCGGGCACCGGCACCGGGGGCGTGCTGCCGGCCCGGGCCAGCTGCAGGGGGATGATCTGGTACTCGTGGACGAGGCGGGCGGGAAGCAGTCCGCGCGCCTCGGCATCGGCCTCGAGGTTGCTCGCGACGTCGAGGCCGCAGGCGGCGGCCAAGGCGGCGAGCACCTCCGCCTCGGGGCGCGCGACGGCGGTGGCGAGCAGGGCGAGGCGCTGCCCGCGCGGCGCCTCGGCAAGGGCCTGGCGTTGCTCGTCCGTGAGCTTTTCGGCGAGCGTGGCGGGCAGGAGCCCCGCGGCGGGGGCCTGAAGGTCCGCGGCGGCGCTCATTTCCCGAGGAGGCGGTCGACGGCCGAGCGGGGCGGGGCCACGTAGGACGGGTCCAGCTCCTTCTTCACCTCGTCGCGCGAGGGCCAGCCGTCGATCCGCCGCATCGCGTCCGCGTTGTCGATCGCCGGCGTGTTGGTGAGGACCACCGGCCGCACGAAGAACACCAGGTCGGACACCGTCTTGCCGCGGGAACGCGAGCCGAGCAGGTCGCCGAGGATCGGGATGGGGCCGAAGCGGCTGGAACTGCGCAGGGAGGAGTTCTTGCGGAAGCCGCTGATGACGATGATGTCGCCGGACTTGGCCGAGACATAGTTGGTCGATTCGCGCCGGCCGATCACGTACTGCTTGTTCTGGTCGACCAAGACCTCGCCGATCACATCCTCCACCGACTGGACCAGGTCGAGCTGCACCGCACCGTCGACGCCGATGAAGGGCGTGACCGTGAGCGTGGTGCCGATCTGCTGCTGGGTGACGGTGGAGCTGGAGGCGAGACCGGTGCTGACGCCGGCGGCGGACTGGATCGTCCCAGTGACGACCGGCCGGGTCTCGCCGTTGAAGAACTTGGCCTGCTTGCCGTGGCTGGTGACGATCGCCGGTTGGGTGGTGATGGCGTTGTTGCGCGAACGGGGGGTGGTGTTGAGGGAGATCTCGGCGGCGAGGTCGCGGGCGCCGGACACCGCGCCGCCGCGGGAAACGGCGCCGCCCGTGATGCCCGCGCCGACGGTCGTGCCGGAGAAACCGACCAGCTTGTCGCCTTCGATCTTCAGCCCGAGCGCGCTGATGCCGCTGGCGTGCTGGTCGTCGAGCGTGACCTCGGCGATGACCACCTCGATGCGGACCTGGGGGAGAACGATGTCGAGCTTGTCGATCAGGGCGCGGACGAGGCGGATGTCGTCGGAGGTCCCGAAGACGACCACGGCGTTGCTGCGGTCGTCGTTCACGACGGTCATCAGCGAGCTGAACTCGTTGTTGCCGTCGCCCTGGGAATTGGAGGCGGAGACGATCGTCGGCGGGGGCACGACGGCCGGCGCCGGCTGGTTGGGGTTCGCGGCGGGCGTCGCCGGGCGCGGGCCGGTGCCGCCCTGGCGCTGCAGCGCGGTGTTCGTGCCCGAGATGATGCGGCTGAGCACGTTGACCACGTCCGTCGCCTTGGCGTGCTTGAGGTAGATGACCTCATTGCGGGTGTTCGGGTCGGCCCGGCGGTCGAGGCGCTCGATGAGATCATCGAAGAAGGCGTGCTGACGCGGGTCGGTGACGAGGATCACCTGGTTGGTGCGGTCGTCGGCGCTGTAGGAAGTGGCGGAGCCGATCTGCTGCTGGAGCGTGCCCGTGAGGATGCCGCGGAGCTTGTTCACCAGGTCACTGGCCTTCGCGTCCCTCAGCTGGTAAAACTTCGGCTTCATCCCGGAGGGGTTGGGCCGGTCGATGTGCTGCAGGACGGTCTCGATCCGCTGCAAATTGCTGATGCTGTCGGTGATCAGCAGGGCGTTGGCGGAGGCGAGGATGATCGGACCGCCGTAGAGGGCATTGAGGAGGCCGGTGATCATCGGGGCCACCTCCTGGGCACGGGCGAACTCGAGGGCGAACATCTTGGAGGCGGTCTTCCCCGTGGCCGGCCGGTCGAAGGCCGAGCCGGAAATCATTTCCGGCGCCTCCTGCCGCACCGCCTGGATGTTGACCACCTTGAGGAACTTATCCCCCAGCGGGGAGAGGCCGATGCCGTTCACCGCCAACGCGGTCTCGATCGCGATGATGGCCTCCGCCTTGGTGACCGCCCGCTTGATGCGCAGATTGTAGGTCGCCGCGGTGAGCTGCTGGGGGCGGATGACGATCCGGCCGGTCAGCTGCTCGTAGACATTGAGCACCGTGTCCAAATCCGCGTCCGGCAGCATGATCTGGTTGACGGTGTCCTCTTCAGCGCGGGCCGGAGCGGGCGCCGCGGCCGGCGTCTGGGCGCGGAGGGTTCCCGCGGCGAGGCCGGCAAGGGCAAGGCAGGAGGCTCGAAGGAGGCGAAGGCGCATGCGGAAGGAGGCGATGGCCGCGCAAGGCGACCTCCCTGCACGGTGGCAGCAAAGCGGGCCGGTTGTAAACGGTCTTGTCAGGCGGGAACCACGCCCGCCGTCCCGTAAGACCCCGCATTTTCGCGCAACCCCGTCGTGGACACGGCGTCATCCCGGTGTTTCAACCCCCCCGATGCGCCCCGGTTTCCTCGCTTTCTGCCTCCTCGCGGTTCTCACGTCCCTCCGCGGTCAGGCTCCCTTGCCCCCCGTGATCTCCGGCCAGCCCGAGGCCGCCAGCGTCTACCCCGATGACGTCGTCATCCTCCGGGTCACCGCCGAAGGAGCGAGCCTCTCCTATCAATGGCGGCGCGAAGGGACGGACCTTCCCGGCGAGACCGGCCCGGTCCTGATGTTCGCGGCCTCGCTCGGTCTGCCCCGGGCCCGGTATGACGTGGTGGTCACCAACCCGGGCGGCAGCGTCACCAGCTTGCCCGCCTGGGTGTTTGTCTCGCCGCGGCCGCAGACCATCACCCTCGACCTGCCGGCACTCGTGGTCGCGGCCGGCAGCGGGGTGCGCCTCACCGCCACCGCCTCGTCCGGCCTGCCGGTGACGGTTACGCTGGTGTCCGGGGCGGCCTCCCTCGCCGGCAACCTGCTGACGAGCCAGGGGGGGGACGTCGTGGTGCGGGCGACGCAGGCGGGGAACGCCACCTACGCCGCCGCGGATCCCGTGCAGCGCACGATCCGTTTCTTGGTCGGCAGCCTCGCCCCCTATCTGACCGTGCGGCTGAGCGACCAATCACCGCCGGCAGGCTCCACCCTCACCCTGCAGGCCTCCGCGGTCGGCACGCCCCTACCCACCTTTCAATGGAGCCGCGACGGCGTGGCGATCGCCGGGGCCACGCGCACCGAGCTCACCCTGCCGGCGCTCACCCTCGCCGACACCGGCCGCTACGCCGTGACGGTGACCAACCTCGCCGGCAGCGACACCAGCGCCGCACAGGTGATGGTCCGGGCGGCGCCGGTGTTCACGCGGCCTCCCGGGGTGCTGACCGTGCCGGCGGGCGAGGACGCCACCCTCACGGTGGAGGTGACCGGCTATCCCGTCCCGGCGCTCCAATGGCGACGCAACGGCACGGCGCTTCCGGGACAAACGGGCGCCACCCTGCGCCTCGCCCCCGCCTCCGCCGCCGCGGCGGGCGCTTATGACGTCGTCGCCACCAACGCCCTCGGCACCGCCACCAGCGCGGCGGCCGAACTGACCGTGACGGTCCGTGACTTCGCGGGCACTTACGCCGGCCGGCTCTCCGGCGGCACCGAGGGATTCCTCCTCGTGCGGGGTGACGGCACGGCGGCGGTGCTCGCGCCCCTCGCGCCGGGCGGCGCCGCGGTCGCGTTGCTCAACGCCACGGTGGATCTCCGCGGGAATGTGCGGGGCACCGGCTCGACCGCGGAGGCCACTCCGCGCGCCTTCACGGCGACGGGAACGCTCGACGAGGTCGCGGGCACGGCCCGCATCACCTTCGCCGCCCTGAACGAGACCTTCACCGCCACGCGGATCGCGGCGGCTGCCCCCGTGGCCGCCGCGGGCCTGTACCGTTTGGCCCTCCTCGGCAGCGCGGGCGGCCGCGGCGACGCCTTCGTCACCCCCGAGGGACAGGTCCTCGTGGTCACCTCCAGCGGCGGGGCCGCCGATGTCGCGGCGGGGCAATTGGATGCCACGGGCCGGCTGCGGACGACTTCCGCCGGCGGGGCCGCGCTGGATCTCACCTTCGCGGCCGGTCTCCTTCGGGGCACCGTCCGTGCCGGCACGGGCACCCTCGGGACCCTGGCCGGTGCAGTCGAGGCGCTCCTCGGTCAGGAGCAGCTGGTCAACCTGTCTGTCCGCGGGTTGACCCTGCCGAACGCGCCGCTGATCGTGGGGTTCGCGACGGCCGGCGCGGCGGCAAAAACCGTGCTGCTGCGCGCCGTCGGGCCCGGGATCGCCCGGCCCCCCTTCAACGTCGCGGGCGCGCTCCCGGACCCCAGCCTGCAGCTTTTCCGGGTCAACACCGCGCTCGCGCAGAACAACAACTGGGGCCAGCCGCCCGCCGGGGCCAGCGCCCTCGCCGCGGCCGCGACGGCCACCGGCGCCTTCCCCCTGGCCGCGGGCAGCGCCGACGCCGCCCTCCTTGCGCCCCTCCCGGCGGGCGTCTATACCGCGCAGGTGAGCGGCGGCCAGGGCATCGTGCTGGCGGAGCTGTACGGCGTGCCCGCCGCCGGAGAGATTCCCGGGACCCGCCGGTTCACCAACGCCTCCACCCGCACCACGGTCGCCCCGGAGGCCCCGCTGATCGCCGGCTTCGTCATCAGCGGCGCCGCCCCCCAACGCGTGCTCATCCGCGCCGTCGGCCCGACCCTGGGCAACGCCCCGTTCAACGTCCCCGGGGTCCTCGCCAACCCCCAACTCAACCTCTTCCGCGGCTCCACGCTCGTGCGGACCAACGACGATTGGTTCCGCGATCCCGAGGCGAACCTGATCCGCCAGGCCGCCACCGCCGTGCGCGCCTTTTCCCTCGGGGCCCAGAGCCTCGACGCCGCCCTGCTGGTCTACCTCGAGCCGGGCGCCTACACGGCGGTGGTCAGCGGACCGACGAATGCGGGACCGAACGCCCAGACCGGCAACGCGCTGGTCGAGATCTACGAAGCCCAGCCCTGATGCGATCGGGAGGTCGAGACGGGACCCGCGCCCGGATCGGCGGGTTGTTCCGCGCGCCTCCCGAACGTCCCAGCGCGCTCCTTGACTCCCCTCCGGCACGCCGCAGCTTCGGACCGATGCCCGCCGCCCTGAACGCCACTCAGCGCCGGCGCCTGCTTGCGGCCGCCCGCCGGGCCGCCGCCGCCGCCTACGCCCCATACTCCCGGTTCCCGGTGGGCGCCGCGGTGCTGATGGGGGACGGCCGCGTATTCACCGGCTGCAACGTGGAGAATGCCTCGTTCGGCCTCACCAACTGCGCGGAGCGGACCGCGGTGTTCGGTGCGGTCGCCGCGGGCAGCCGGCGGCTCCGAGCGGTGGCCGTCTTCACCCCGACGCCCACCCCCACCCTGCCCTGCGGCGCCTGCCGGCAGGTCCTGCACGAATTTGGCCCGGAAGCGGCGGTGCTCAGCGTCTGCGCCGGCGCGGGGCGGGTGGAAACCACCCTCGCCGCGCTGCTGCCGCACGCCTTCGGCCCGGCTGACCTTTAGGCGTTCCCCGCCAGGAAGTCGCGGACGTGCGCCGCGACGGCGTCGCGCGGCACCTCGATCTCGCTGCGCTGCCCGAGGTCGCGTACCTTCACCATCCCGCGTGCCAGCTCGTCGCCGCCAAAAATGAGGGCCAGGCGCGCGCCGGATTCCGCCGCCGCCTTGAACTGCTTGCCGAAGGCGACTTCACGCAACGGATACTCCACCCGAAACCCCGCGGCCCGCAGCGCCTGGATTTCCCGGAAGGCCGCCAAACGCTCCGCCGCTCCCCCGATCACGCAAAAAACATCCGGCGCGCTCACCAACGGTGGCAGCAGGCCCCGTTGCTCCAGCAGCAGCGAGAACGTCATATCCCCGATCGCGAACCCGACCGCCGGCAAGTCCGGCCCGCCCAGCTTTTTCACGAGGTCATCGTAACGCCCCCCGCCGGCCAAGGCGCGCAGATCGCCGCGACGGTCGAAGGCCTCGAACACAAACCCGGTGTAGTACGCCAAGCCCCGCACCACGCCGAGGTCGACCGATACGAAACCCCCGAGGCCCATCGCGTCGAGCGCCGTCAGCACCTGCCGCCATTCCGCCAAGCGGGCCGCCAGCTTTTCGCCTCCGAGCGGCGCCAGCATGGCCTCCAAGGCGGGCAGGGACTGCACGCCCAGAAAGGCAAGAATCCGGGCCTTCAGGTCCTCGGGCAGCGGTCCAAACGCCTCGGAGTAGGCCGAGAAGGCGGCGTCACCGTGCTTCTCGTAACGGTCAACCACCGTCAGGACCGCCCGGGCGCGGGGCTCATCCAAGCCAAGGGCCTCGAGGTAATAGAACCAGAGGTTACGGTCGCTCAGTCGGATGTAAAAGTCGTCGGCGGTGAGCCCAAAGGCCGCGAGGCATTGCACCAGTAACGCGATCAGCTCGATTTCCGCCTCGGGCCCGGGCTCGCCGAAAATGTCGGCATTGAACTGGTGGAAGCAGCGTCCCCGTCCTTTTTGCATCCGCTCGTAGCGGAAGAATTCCCCGATGCTGAACCACTTGATCGGCCGCCGCAGGGTATTCGCCCGCGCGCCGACCAAGCGGCATACCGTCGGCGTCATCTCCGGACGCAGCGCGACCTCGCGACCGCCCTTGTCCGTGAAACTGAAGAGCTGCGCCTCAATCTCGTCCCCCGACTTGGCCCGATAGAGATCGAGCGGCTCCAGGACCGGGGCGTCGTATTCCGCAAACCCGAAGACCCCGGCGGTTTGCCGCCAGCGGCGGAAGACATGGCTGCGGAGGGCGAGATCCTCCGGGTAGAATTCCCGGAAGCCGGGCAGGGTCTGGAACGAGGCCATCAGGCCCCACCTCAAGGCGCGGGCCGCGGCAGGGCGAACCAAAAAACCGCGCCGGCGCGGATCAGCCCTCGTCCGCCTCTTCAGCCGGGCTGAAGGCCTGAATCTTCGCCAGATCGATCTTCTTCAACTGCTGCTTGAGCACCTTGCCGGACTTGAACTTCACCACCGCCCGCTGCGGGATGATGACCTCGGCCTCCGGCTTGTTCGGATTGCGCCCCACGCGCTGCTTGCGCACCTGGACTTCCAGGACGCCAAAGTTGCGCAATTCCACATTCCGGCCGTCCGCCAGCGCGGCTTGGATGATGTCCAGCGTCTGCTGCACCGTGTCGACGATCTGCTTCTGCGGGAAGCCCGTCTTCTTGTAGATCTCCAGCACGATCTCTCGTTTGGTCAGGTTCGCCATGGGGGGTGTCCTTATTGTTCGGAACGTTTCAACTCCGCCTAAAGTATTTGTCAGCGAGGAATTACGTCAACTCTTATGACCGGCTTGCCTTCCGGACAGTTTTCGACGCCTGTCGCGCCGTGTCTTCGCCGGACCCCCAAGCCGTCCAATCGATGTTCGGGCGCATCGCCCGCGGCTACGACGCGGCCAACGTGATCCTGTCCGGCGGACTCGACCGTTGGTGGCGCCGCCAGCTCGTGGCCACGGTGCGCCGCAACGCCCCCGCCTCCGTGCTGGATGTCGCCACCGGCAGCGGTGATGTCGCCTTCGCCCTGGCCCGCGCGCTCGGCCCGTCCGTCCCCGTGCTCGGGCTCGACTTCTGCCCTCCGATGCTGGCGCAAGCCGAGGCGAAACAGCGGGCCGCGCCCGCCGGCCGCTACGCTCACGTCTCCTTCCGCCCGGGTGACGGGCTGGACCTGCCGCTGGCCGATGCGTCCCAAGACGCCGCCACCATCTCCTTCGGACTCCGTAATCTCGCCGACCGGGCCCGTGGCCTGAGCGAACTGCGGCGCGTCCTGCGCCCCGGTGGTCACCTCCATATCCTCGAGTTCTCCCAACCTTACCGCTGGTTCAGGCCGCTCTACTACCTTTACCTGCGCCACTGGCTGCCGCACGTGGCGGGGTGGGTGACCGGCGACCGCGCCGCATACGATTACCTGAACGCCTCGATCGGCGCCTTCCCCGACCATCAGGCGCTGATCCGCGAAATCCGCGCCGCGGGCTTTGCATCCGTCTCCGCCCGCCGACTGACCCTCGGCATCGTTGCCCTGCACGAGGCCCGCGCCTAACCGCCCCGTGAGCATGAAATACCTGCCCGCCCGGCCCGCCCTGACGGGCGAAACCCTCGACTCGCTCGCGGCGCGGTTGCGCGAGCGAGGGGAAAGCGCGTTCCGGGCGCGCCAGATCCTCGATTGGCTCTACAAGAAGCGCGTCCGCTCCTGGGAGGAGATGACCAACCTGCCCAAGGCGCTCCGGACGTGGTTGGCGGACACCTTTGAGCTCCTGCCCGCCCGGCTCGTGCTGAACCGCCAATCGGAGGACGTCACGGACAAGCTGCTGCTGGAACTGGGGGATCAGTCGCTGATTGAAACCGTCATTATCCGTGCCCCGCAGGAGGGCGTGGGTCTGGAGCACTCCCGGAAAACCATCTGCATCTCCACCCAGGTCGGCTGCGCGATGGCGTGCGCGTTCTGCGCCAGCGGTCTCGCGGGCCTCAAACGGGACCTGCTGGCCGGGGAAATCGTCGCGCAACTCCTGCAGGTGTGCCACCAGGAGGACGCCCGCACTCCTCGCGCCCGCGCTGAGCTGGCCTCCTTCGATAACATCGTCGTGATGGGGATGGGCGAGCCGCTCGCCAACTACGAAGCCACCCTGCAGGCGCTCCGGATCGTGAACGCCGAATGGGGCCTCGGTTTCGGCGCCCGCCGCATCACCCTGTCCACCAGCGGCTTGGTGCCCAAGATCCTGCGGCTGGCGGAGGAGGACCTCGGCTTCCGGCTGGCGATCTCCCTCCACGGGGCGACCGATGAGGTCCGCGAGCGGATCATGCCGGTCAACAAGGCCTACCCGCTCGCCGCGCTGATCCCGGCGATCCGCACCTTCAGCGCCCGGCACGGCCGGATGGTCACCCTCGAGTTCATTCTGATCGAGGACGTGAACGACAGCCTGGAGCAGGCACGCCAGTTGCGGGACATCGCGCTCGACCTGCACGCACACGTTAACCTGATCCCCTACAATACGGTGACCGGGCTGGAATGGCGCCGACCCAGCTTGACCCGCCAGGAACGGTTCGCGGACGTCCTCCGGGCGGCTCGGGTCTCGGTCACGCTGCGCCGCGAAAAAGGCCACGACATCGACGCGGCCTGCGGGCAGTTGCGCCTCCGGACGGAGCGGGCGGGGCTCCCGGGACCTGCCGAGGCGAGCTCCCGTTAGCCCGAAATCCCGGTTTCGGGGCTTGCCCTTTTTTCTTGCGCGCAGCGATCTCCTGAATTTCTCGCGTCTTCTCCGCTCCCGCGCCCGTCCTTCTCCGGCTGGCCCGGAGCCCGCTCACCTTCCTCCTCCACCCTCCCTTGTATGATTGAAGTCAAAGGCCTGGTCAAAACCTACGGACCGAAGCGCGCCGTCGACGGCGTCTCCTTTTCGGTCAAGCGGGGCGACATCCTCGGCTTTCTCGGCCCCAACGGGGCGGGCAAGTCGACCACGATGAAGATGATCACCGGTTTCCTCCGACCCGATGCGGGCTCCGCCACGGTGGACGGGATCGACGTGGCACGGGACCCGGTGGCGGTGAAGGGCAAGCTCGGCTACCTGCCGGAGAGCGCCCCCGCTTATCCGGAAATGACGGTCGACGAGTTCCTCGGCTTCATCGCGGAGATTCGCGGCTACCGCGAGCCGGCCGCGCGGGCGGCACAGGTCGACCGGGCGGTGCAGCTGACCCACCTGAGCCCGGTGCGGAAGCAGACCATCGAGACCCTGTCCAAAGGCTTCAAGCAGCGCGTCGGCTTCGCCCAGGCGCTCCTCCATGATCCGGCCGCCTTGGTGCTCGACGAACCGACCGATGGCCTCGACCCGAACCAGAAGAATGAGGTCCGCGCCCTGATCAAGGGGATGGCGGAAGCCAAGGCGGTGATCCTTTCCACGCACATCCTGGAAGAGGTGGAGGCGATCTGTAACCGCGTGATCATCATCTCGCAGGGCAAGGTGGTCGCCGACGAGACCCCGGCGCAGATGCGGGCCCGGAAGCCCGGCGCGCGCCTCGACGAGATCTTCCGCGAACTCACCCGCGGCGACCTCTGAAAGTCACTCCCAACCCTTTCGCCCCGTCATGCGCCACATCGTCCCGATCTTCAAACGTGAGTTCCTGGGCTACTTCCGTTCGCCCGTCGCCTACGTGTTCCTGATCGCCTTCCTGTTCATCTCGGTCTCCCTCGCCTTCTCCCGCTACGGCGGCTTCTTCCGCGCGGGCGTGGCCGGGATGGAGAGCTACTTCACCTTCTTCCCCTGGTTATTCCTGTTTCTCGTCCCCGCGGTGGGGATGCGCCTGTGGTCGGAGGAGAAACGTTCCGGCACGGTGGAACTGCTCTTCACCCTGCCGATCACCACGCTGGAGGCCGTGCTGGGGAAGTTCCTCGCCGGCTGGGCCTTCCTTACCATCGCGGTGCTGCTGAGCTTCCCGATGGCGCTGACGGTGGGTTACCTCGGGGATCCGGACTGGGGCGTGATCCTGACCACGTACCTCGGGGCGGTCCTGATGGCCGGCGGCTACCTCGGGGTCTGCACCCTCGCCTCCGCGCTGACCAAGAATCAGGTCATCAGCTTTGTCATCAGCCTGGCCGCCTGCGCCGCGCTGCTGTTCCTCGGGTTCAGCAGCTTCACCGACACCCTGGAGGGACTGCTGCCAATGGCGCTCGCCGACGCGCTGTCGAACTTCAGCTTCATCACCCATTTCGACGCCTTCACCAAGGGGATCATCGATCCCAAGGACGTCATCTTCTTCCTCTCGCTGATGGGCTTCACGCTCTTCCTCAACGTGGTCGTCCTCGAACGCTGAACCGCCCTCCCCGCCGCCCATGAAACCTGGAAGCAAAACCCTCGCCATCGGACTGCTGCTCGTCGGGCTGGTCCTGATCAATTTCCTCGCCTCCTCCGTGCCCGTGCGCCTCGACGCAACCGAGGAGTCGATTTATTCCCTCTCGGACGGCACCCGCCGGATGCTCGGACGCATCGAGGAGCAGGTCACGATTGATCTCTACTTCACCAAGGACGCCGCCGGCCTGCCCATCGCCTACAAGAACTATGCCGCGCGGGTGCAGGAGACCCTCCGCCAATACGTCCGCGCTTCGCGGGGCAAGGTCACGCTGAACGTGATCAATCCGCGGCCCGACACGCCCGAGGAGGAGAAGGCGACGGCCGCGGGCCTGACCCCGCAGGTCGCGCAACAGGGTGGAGAACAGTTCTTCTTCGGCCTGGTGGTGACCCAGGTCGACCAGCAGAAGAACATCCCCGCCTTCACCCCGCAGCGGGAGCCGTTCCTGGAGTACGACCTTTCCAAGCTGATCTACTCCGTGCAGCAGCTGGACAAGCGGAAGCTCGGCCTGATCACGAGCCTGCCCCTCCAAGGCACCAGCCCGCAGGAGATGCAGATGATGATGATGATGCGCCGGCAGCCGCAGCCCTCGCAGATGGTGATGACCGAGCTGGAACAGTCGTTCCAGATCGTGCCGGTCGAGGCCACGGCGACGGAGCTGCCCGCCGGCCTCGACGTGCTGCTCATCGCCCACCCGCAGGGCGTCTCGCCGCGCCTCCAATACGCGATCGACCAGTTCCTCCTCGGCGGCAAGCCGGTGATTTTGGCCGTCGATCCGTCCTCGCAGCACTTCAAGCGGCAGAGCAACCCCCAGCAGATGATGATGGGCGGCGGCGTCCAGAACGTCTCCAGCGACCTCGCCACGCTCCTCGGCGCCTACGAGGTGGCCTATGATTCCCAGAAGGTCATCGGCGATCTGGAAAACGCGACCCAGGTCCAGACCGGCGGCGGCGGCATCGCCCGCTTTCCGGTGTGGATCAGCCTCGCCGGTCGCACTCCGTTCAATGCCGCATCGCAGGCCACCGCCCAGCTTAATTCGGTGATGTTCATCGAATCCGGCAGCCTCGCGCACAAGGCCGGCGGCTCCCTCACCTTCACCTCGCTGATCGAGACTTCCGCCCAGACCGGCGACATGCCGAGCATGATGCTGCAGTTCGCGCAGCCCGAGGATGTCGCCAAGCAGCTCACGCCCAGCGGCCGCAAGACGGTTGCCGCCCTGGTCACGGGCAAGTTCAAGAGCGCCTTCCCCGACGGTGCCCCCAAGGAGGAGAAGCCTGCCGACGCCCCCGGCGCCCCCGCGCCGGCCACCCCGCCGCCCGCCGGCGAGGGCCTGAAGGAGTCCAAGACCACCTCCACCCTGTTCGTCATCGCGGACACGGACTGGCTCTTCGACGACTACAGCGTCCGCAAGTTCAACTTCTTCGGCCAGACGGCCGCCCAGCCCCTGAACGACAATCTCGCCCTCGCGGCGAACACGGTGGAGCTGCTCGGCGGTTCTCCGGACCTCATCTCCATCCGGGGTAAGGGCTCCTCCATCCGCCCCTTCACGGTGGTGCGAAAGATGGAGGCGGCCGCGCAGCAGCAGTACCAGTCGAAGCTCACCGAGCTCGATAACCGGCTGCAGCAGGTGCAGACCAAGCTCACTGAGCTGCAGGGCAAAAAGGGCGAGGGCAACCGCCTCGTCGCCACCCCCGACATGGCCAAGGCCATCGAGGACTTCCAGAAGCAGCAGGCCAAGATCCGGGGCGAACGCCGCGAGATCCGCCGGGCGCTCCGCGAGGATATCGACCGCCTCGAGAACCGCCTGCTCGTGCTGAACCTGCTCGCGACCCCGCTGCTGATCGGCGGGTTCGGGGTCTGGTTCTACCGCAACCGGAAGAAGTAAGCCGCCGCCCAACCGCACCCACTGCGATGAAACTCAAGTCCCTCGTCGTTGCCGTCCTCATCCTCGCCGCGCTCTCCGGCGGCGCCTACCTCCTGAACCGGCCCGCCCCGCCCCCCGCCGCGGACGCCCGCCTCCAGCAGCCCCTCGTCGCCGCCAACCTGATCGAGCAGGCGGCGCGCCTCCGCCTTTCGGACGCCGGCAAAACCGTCGAGCTGGCCCGCCAGCCCGACGGCACCTGGAAAGTGCCCAGCTACCACGAGATGGCCGCCGACTTCAGCAAGCTCTCCGGCTTCGTCGGGAACCTCACGGACGCCAAGCTCCAGCGCCTTGTGACCGCGAACCCCGAGCGGATCGCCCGCCTCGAGTTCAAGGACACCAAGATCGAACTGCTCGGCGCGGACGGTAAGGCCACCTTCTCCGTCACCCTTGGAAAGAATCCCGAGACCGGGGGCGGCCGCTTCGTCCGCTTCGGGGAGGAGAACAAGGCCTACCTCGCCAGCCTGAACGCCTGGATTGACGGTGAAGCCCGCAACTGGGCCAACCCGGAGCTGATCAGCCTGAAGCTGGACGATATTGCGCGGGTTGAGATCCCCTTCGCAGAGGGCGGACCGTTGGTGATCTCCCGGGCCAAGAAGGAGGACGCCTGGACCGCCGACCGCACCCCGGAGGGCCAGCGCGTGAAGGCCGACAAGATCGGCTCGCTGCTCAGCACGCTCGCGACCGTGCGGTTCACCGAGTCGACCGCGCCCGATGACGCCAACGCGACCGCCGCCAAGGCCAACCAGCGCACCTTCAAGGTCACGACCTTCGACCAAAAGACGGTGACGGTGGCCCTCGGCCGGAAGCCGGAGGAGAAGAAGCTCAAGGCCCCCACCCCCGGGATGGACGGCAAGAGTGGCCCGGCCGCCCTGGGCAGTGTCGCGGACTTGGCGAAGAAGGACGATGCCAAGCCCGGTGAGCCCAAGCCGGACGACAAGCCGCTGGCCCCGGAATTCGAGACGATCCCGGCGGGCCCGGTCTTCGCCCACATCACGCACAGTGAAGGTAGCCAGCCAATCAATGCCTTGATGCAGAAGCGCGCCTTCCAAATCGCCGAATATTCCTTCACCAGCCTGCCGCAGAAGGCGGACGAACTGTTCGAGCCGGTCCCGCCGCCTCCTGCCACGCCTCCGCCGGCACCGGCCCCCACCCCCGCGGCGGAGGCCCCGAAAAAGAAATGATTCCCGCGGCCCGGCCCCGCGCCGGGCCGCTCGCTTTTCGCCCCCTCAGGAGTCCAACCGAGCGGGCCCCGATCCGCGGCAATAACGAACTCGGATGCTCAGGCGGTAAAACTACCCGCGAACCTGCCCTTTACACGCATCAACACTTCCGTATGCGTTGATGCATTCGCTTTATGAGCCCCGACCGACCGATCGCCGAACTGTTCGCCCGTGGCCGTCCCCTGCGCTCGCTGGAGTTTTTCCCGCCGAAGGACGACGCCGGAGTGGCGGCCCTGCGCGGGGCTGCCGAGGCGCTGCGCCGGATGGGGCCCGACTTCGTCTCGGTCACCTACGGTGCGGGCGGCACCACCCGGGATCGCACGGCGCAAGTGAGCGCGCTGCTGAAGGGGGAATTCGGCTTCACGGTGATGCCGCACCTGACGTGCGTCGGGCACACGCGGGGCGAATTGGAGGCGCTGGCGGATCAAATCCACGCGCAAGGGTTCCGCAATATCATGACCCTGCGGGGTGATCCGCCGAAGGGCGCCACCTCGTTTCCCGTGCTGCCCGACGGATTCCGCCACGCGGCGGAGCTGGTGGACCTGCTCAAACGGCGCCACCCGGACTTCTGCCTCGGCGTCGC
>JBMTAG010000034.1:0-34440 GCA_049428505.1 Opitutaceae bacterium
GTGGTGCCGGGCTGGGTGATGCCCTGCTCCGGACCGACGATGTGCACGATGCCCTGCTTGCCGGTGGCCCGATCAAAGAAGGTGATCCCGGACTGGGCGCAATTGCGCCGCAATTCCTCCATCATCGCCTGCGCCAAGGGGTCGCGGTAGGGCTCCACCAGCTGGTCGGTGGGCACGATGTGGTCGACCGTGGCGAAGGTCCGGTGCGGCATCGCGACCTTCAGGCCCAGGTCACGGAGCATTCCGAAGGCCTGGGGGCTGGTGACCTCGTGGATGAGGTGGGTGCCGATGAGCAGCTGGGTCTGGCCGTTGGCGAGCGTGCGCACGGCGTGAGCGGCCCAGACTTTTTCGAACAAGGATTTGGCCATGGGAAGAGACGCGAGACAGTAACAGGATCCCCCGGCGGCCGGGGAAGCCTTATTTCGGTTCCCCACGACGAAACAGCCGGGACCCCGTGGGGTCCCGGCTGGTCACGCGCACCGGTGAAGGCCTCAGACGGCCTTTTCGCCGCGCTCGTCGGTGCGGATGCGCACCACCTCCTCGAGGGGAAGGACGAAGATCTTGCCGTCCCCGATCTTGCCCGTGCGGGCCGATTTGCCGATGGCGTCGATCGCCTTGGCGGCGACCTCGTCGGCCACGGCGACCTCGAGCTTCACCTTCGGCAGGAAGTCCACCGTGTACTCGCTGCCCCGGTAGATCTCCGTGTGCCCCTTCTGCCGGCCGAAGCCCTTCACCTCGGTCACGGTCATCCCCTCGATGCCCGCGGCCGCCAGGGCCTCCTTCACTTCCTCCAGTTTGAACGGCTTGATGATGGCGATGATGAGTTTCATGGATCGTATGTGTTAGGGGTTCAGTTGACGTAGCCCTCTTCGCCGTGCTCGGAGATATCCAAGCCCTGACGTTCGGCCTCTTCGGAGGGTCGCAGGCCAATCACGGCCTTCACGATGTAGGCGATGATGGCGGTGGCGACCACCGACCAGACGATCGTGAGCGCCACGGCCTTGAGCTGATTGGCCAGCAGGCCGTCCATCAGCTTCATGCCGTCGGGCCCGAGCACGGAGTTGGCCGCCGGATCGGCGAACACGCCGGTGAGGATGGCGCCAAGGGTGCCGCCCACGCCGTGGACCCCGAAGGTGTCGAGCGAGTCGTCATACCCGAAGGCCTTCTTGAGGTAGGCGCAGGCGAGGAACGGGATGACGCCCGCGAAGATGCCGATGATGACCGCCGAGGTCGGGAGCACGAAGCCGGCGCCCGGGGTGATCACGACGAGGCCAGCGACGATGCCGGAGCAGAAGCCGAGGACGCTGGGCTTGCCGCGCAGGACCCACTCGCAGACCGCCCAGGTGAAGCCGGCCGTCGCGGCCGCGAGGGTGGTGGTGGCAAAGGCGTTGGCCGCGATGCCATCGGCGCCGAGGGCGGAGCCGGCATTGAAGCCGTACCAGCCGACCCAGAGCATGCCCGTGCCGACCATGCAGAGCACCATCGAGTGCGGCGGCATCGATTCCTTACCGAAGCCCACGCGCTTGCCGAGGATCAGGCAGAGCACCAAGGCGGACCAGCCCGACGTCATATGCACCACGGTGCCGCCCGCGAAGTCGATCGCCTTGATCGCGGCATCCTTGTTGAGGGGACCGCACATCAGGCCGTTCGCCGCCCAGACCATGTGGGCGAAGGGAAAGTAGACGAGGAACATCCAGAGCGCGACAAAGACGAGGACCGCGAGGAACTTCATCCGCTCCGCGATCGCACCCACGATCAGGGCGGGCGTGATGATGGCGAAGCTCAGCTGGAACATCGACCACATCAGGTCACTGATCCAGTGGTAGCCGGCGCCCGTCTTCCCGCCCTCGACACCGGTCAGGAACTTCTGGGCGGTGTCGCCGATGATCGAATTGCCCCCGGAGAAGGCGAGGCTGTAACCCACCGCCCACCAGAGGATCGTGACCAGGCCGGCGATGCCCATGCACTGGGCCAGGACCGAGAGGACATTCTTGCGGCGGACCAGGCCGCCGTAGAAGAGGGCCAGGCCAGGGAGCGTCATGAAGATGACAAGGGCGGTGCTCACCATCTGCCACGCGTTGTGGCCCGGACCGGGCCCCGGAATCTTGGTGGCGACGTCAGGAGTCCGCGCGCCGTTGTTCACGTAAGCCTCCAGGTCCGCGATGCGCTGTTCCATCGTCGGCTCCTTCGGCGCGGGCGGTGCCGCGGGGGCGGCGGGGGCTGGGGTTTGGGCGGACAGCGATCCCCAGCAGAGCCCGGCAAGCAGGGCGAGGAGCGCGAACGGCTTCATTCGACGAATACAGGTGGACATGCGCGTGATGGTTGGGATTGAGGGTCTGGGACACCGAGGTCGGCGCGGAGAAGGGACCTCCGCTCCACCCTAGGCAGGGCCGCACTGCGACCCTGCCCTCACCTAGCACTCACCGTGCCAACTCCCAGCTCCGCACACAAATCACGCCTTCGGCTCGAAAATGTAGCCTTCCTCGCCGTGCTCACTGATGTCCAAACCCTCCGTCTCGCTCTCCACATCAGGCCTTAGGCCGACGAAGCGCCGCACCAGCAATCCAACCAGCAGGGTGCCGATGGCCGACCAAACCAGCGTGACGCCGATACCCTTCAGCTGTTCCCACCAGAGGGCTTGCGCAGGCAGGCTCGCCAGCAACGGGCCGAGGTTTGCGTTGACCGCCGGAGAGGCCCAGAACCCGGCCAGCAGCAGGCCCACGGCACCGCCGACCCCGTGAATCCCCAGCACATCCAGGGCGTCGTCGTAGCCGAGCCAAGGCTTCAGGCGCGTGCAGGCGAGGAAAGCCGCCCCGCTCCCCAGTCCGCCGGCAAAGACGGCACTCGTCACCTCGATGAATCCGCAAGCCGGCGTGATCGTGACTAGTCCGGCGATGGCGCCGGAGCAGAAGCCGAGGACACTTGCGCGACCACGCACGAGGAATTCGGCGAGACCCCAAACGCCAGCCGCGACTGCGGCGGCGAAGGTCGTGGTGGTGAAGGCATGGGCGGCGATGCCGTCGGACGCGAGGGCGGAGCCGGCGTTAAAGCCATACCAGCCAAACCACAGGAAACCGGTGCCGACCACCGTCAGCACTAGGCTGTGCGGAGGCATGGGCGTGCGACCGTGACCGAGGCGGGGGCCAAGCAAGACACACAGGACCAAGCCAGACACGCCGGAAGCCATCTCGACCACCATCCCGCCGGCAAAATCGATGGCGCGAATCCCGGCGGCAGGGTTGCCGAGTCCATTCATGTAGCCAGTGGCGCCCCAGACCATGTGCGCGACCGGAATATACACGACCAATAGCCAGAGCAGGGTGAACCAGAGCACCGCCGCGAACCGGATCCGCTCCACCACGGCGCCGATCAACACGGCGGGGGTGATCACCGCGAAGGTGAGCTGAAAAACCATGAACAGGTTATGCGATACCCAGGGCGAGTACGCGGAATGCGGGGCGCTGCCCACGCCCCGGAGGAAAAAGTATTCCGTGCCCCCGACAAACGGGCTGCCCAGATTGCGCCCGAAGACGAGGCTGTATCCCACCGCCCACCAGACGACGCACACGAGGCAGGCGATTCCGAAGCACCACGCGGCGACCGATAACACGTTCTTGGTCCGCACCATGCCCCCGTAGAACAGGATCAGGCCGGGCAGGGTCATCAGCAGCACAAGCGCCGCACTCACCATGATCCACGCGTTGTGTCCGGGGCCAGGCAGACCCGCGACCGTGGCGCCGCTGACCGGAGCCGCCGTCGGATCCGCGTTGCGCAGGTAGGCTTCGACGGCAGTCAACCGCTGTTCGATCGAGGGTTCCGGAGGCTGCTGGGCAGCCTTTGCCGGAACGCTCGCAGCAACGAGCCAAAGGGCGGCGGCGCAGAGCCAGCCGCCCCACCAGAGACGGGGGGAGGAGTTCATCAGGGTTTACAGGGTTTGTGTCCGCACGGGAGAGGGCCCCAGTGATGGCCGGACGCCGTCCCACGCAGCAGATTTCGTTCCCTTCGCCGCAGGATTCACGAAAATCCGCGCCCCGAAGTGGGCTTGAAATCCGGTTCCCCGCGCCCCACGCGGCGCAGAAGCACCTGGGTGGCGTGAGCGAAGCATCCATCCACGAAGATGCAAAGCCCACCCGGGGAAACCGGCGCCGTGCGCCGTGACCTCGGAGATCCCCGCGGACCACGCAGGGGCTTCGGTCATGCCCCGCCCGGAGGCGGGCCGCTCCTCGCGAAGCAAGTGAACCCAACGTCCGCGAGGCGGGGCGCCTGCCCCTGCCAGAGTCGATGGGGCGGCGAACGCCCCGGCTCCGCCTCAGACGGCCTTTTCGCCGCGCTCGTCGGTGCGAATGCGCACCACCTCATCCAGGGGAACCACGAAGATCTTACCGTCCCCGATCTTGCCCGTGCGGGCCGCCTTGCCGATGGCGTCGATCGCCTTGGCGGCGACCTCGTCGGCCACGGCGACCTCGAGCTTCACCTTCGGCAGGAAGTCCACCGTGTACTCGCTGCCCCGGTAGATCTCCGTGTGCCCCTTCTGCCGGCCGAAGCCCTTCACCTCGGTCACGGTCATCCCCTCGATGCCCGCGGCCGCCAGGGCCTCCTTCACTTCCTCCAGTTTGAACGGCTTGATGATGGCGATGATGAGTTTCATAGGGCGGGTGAGGAGAGGCCCGGGTCTGGGCCGGCGCAAGTTCTAGTTGCAGCGGCGCGGCGTCACTGCGGGGGGACCACGGCGATGTGCAGCTCGCGGAGTTGGCGCGGAGTCACGGGCGTCGGGCTCTGGGCCATCAGGTCCTGACCCTTCTGGGTCTTGGGGAAAGCGATGACGTCGCGGATGCTGGTGGTACCGCAGAGCAGCGCGACCATGCGGTCGAGCCCGAAGGCGATGCCCCCGTGCGGGGGCGCCCCGAAGGTGAACGCCTTCAGCATGTAGCCGAACCGGCTCTCCACCACCTCGGCCGGGATCTTCAACACCTCCTCGAAGACGCGCTTCTGGAGGGCGGGCTGGTGGATGCGGATTGAGCCGCCACCGAGCTCCATGCCGTTGAGGACAACGTCGTAGTGCTGGCCACGCACCGCCTTCGGATTCGTCGTCAGCAGCGGCGCGTCCTCGGGGACCGGCGCGGTGAAGGGGTGATGCGTGGCGACGTAGCGGTTCTCCGCCTCGTCGTAGCTCATGAGGGGAAAGTCGACCACCCAGAGGAACTTCCAGTCATCGGGGCGGATGCTGAGGCGACCGCGCCGCACCAGCAATTGGGCGGCCTCCAACCGGAGCCGGCCGAGGATGGCGCACGCCTTCTCCCACGGGGCGGCGGCGAAGAACACGATGTCACCCTCCGCGAGGTTCAGCCGGCGCGTGAGCTCCGCCTTCTCAGCCTCACTGAAGAACTTCACGATCGGAGATTTCCACTCGCCGCCCTCCACCTTGATGAACGCGAGTCCCTTGGCCCCAAGGGAGCGCGCGATGTCCTCGAGCGCCTTCAATTCGCCTTGGGTGACATCCGCCAGCCCCTTTGCATTGAGCGCCTTCACGACCCCGCCGGACTCGACCGTGGACTGGAACACCTTGAAGGCCGAGGTGCGGAAGGTCTCCGAAAAATCCACCAGCTCGAGGCCGAACCGGAGGTCCGGCTTGTCGACCCCGAAGCGGTTCATTGCCTCCTGGAAAGGCATCCGCAGGAAGGGGGTCGGAATCTCGACCCCGAGCACCTCGCGCCACACCCGCGACAACATGCCCTCGAAGAGCGCGTAGATGTCCTCGCGGGTTACAAACGAGGCCTCGACGTCCACCTGGGTGAACTCCATCTGGCGATCCGCCCGCAGGTCCTCATCGCGGAAGCAGCGGGCGATCTGAAAGTACTTCTCCACGCCCGCGACCATCAGGATCTGCTTGAACTGCTGCGGCGACTGGGAGAGCGCATAAAACTCGCCCGGGTGGATGCGCGAAGGAACCAGGTACTCACGCGCGCCCTCGGGCGTGCTTTTGAAAAGCGCGGGCGTCTCCACCTCGATGAACTCTTGTCCGTCGAAATAATCGCGGATGGCCTTTGTCGCCCGGTGTCGCACCTCAAGGTTGCGGCGCATCTTGGGCCGGCGCAGGTCGAGGTAGCGGTAGGTCAGCCGCAAGTCCTCGTTCACCTTGTCGCCACCGGCGTCGTCCAGCGGGAAAGGCGGGGTCTCCGCCAGGTTGAGGATTTCCAGGGCAGAGGCATTGACCTCGATCTCCCCAGTCGGCAGCGCAGGATTCTCCGTGCCCGCGGGCCGGCGGACCACCTTGCCCGTGACCCCGATCACCGACTCGGGCTTGAGCTGCTTCAACTGTTCGCCCAACGCGGCGTTGTCCCGCGGCTCCAGCTGGATCTGGGTGACCCCCTTGCGGTCGCGCAAGTCGACGAAGATGATCCCGCCCTGATCCCGGATCGTGTCGACCCAGCCGAGCAGCGAGACGGTCTGGCCGAGAGCGGCGGGGGTGAGCTGGGCGCAGTGATGGGAGCGTTGCATCGTTAAAGGGACGGAACTGGGGAGCTAAGCGGGGCGCGCGCGTCACCCGCAAACAGAAAGTACGACGCGGCGCCGGTCGGAAGGCGCGCCCTCAGCCCCCGACCGCGTAGAGGTGGCGCTGGCCGGTGAGGTAAAGCACGCCGCCGGCGGTGACCGGGGTACCGTGGCCGGCGTCGGGCAACGCGGGCACCTTGGCCAGCAGGCGCAACTCGGGCCCCAGCGCGAACTGCAGCACCTCGCCATCCGCCGTCTGCACCCACACCCGGCCGTCCGCCACCAGCGGGGAGCCCCAGATGTTGGCCTTGGCGTCGTGCACCCAGCGCCGCCGCCCGGTTTCCAAGTCGATGCAATGGATATAGCCGGGGGCGTCGGCCGCGTAGACCAGGCCCTCGTGGACCGCGACGGTCGAAATGCTGTCATTGAAGTCCTCGCCGCCCAGCCGCCAGAGCTCGCCAGTGGCGGTCAGGTCGCCGCGTCCCCGGGCGTCGATGCAGCGCAACGCCCCGGGACCGCTCCCCGCCTCCGGTTCGCCCACCGCGACGAGCAGCCGGTGGCCCGCGAACACCGGGGCGGCCACGAGGCTGAAGGTCGTCTCCGGCTCGCCGTCCGGCGACGGCTTCTCGTGCGCCTTGCAGTTAAACTTCCACAACGGGCGGCCATCCGCCGGGGTGAAGGCGTAAAGCCAGCCGTCGCCGCCGGGGAACACGACCTGCGCCACACCGTCGACCACGCCGTGGCTCGGCGAGCCCCACTGGCCGGTGAGGATGCGGCTGCCGGGCGAAGCGTCCTGCCAGACGACGCGCCCGCTCTTCCGGTCGACCGCGACGAAGCTGGGCGCCTGCGGCTGGCGCACCTTGCCGGTCCGCGGGTGCGCCGCGTTGCCGGTGAGGGCGAAGACCAGGTCGCCCACCACGAGCGGCGAGGAGGCGGAGGCCTGGTTGACCTCGACGCCGAGCCGGGCGCGGAAATCCAGCGACCAGATTTCCCGCCCCGAACGCACGTCGCGGCACACGAGTTCCCCGCGGTTGCTCACATAGAAGACCTCGTCGCCCGCCACGCACGGGGTCGAACACAGGCCGATGGTGCCGTCGTCCTCGGCATCGTCCGCCAGCTTGGGGTGCACCGCCTCCCACAGCAGCTGGCCGTCCGCGGCCGCGAAGCAACGGAGCACCCCCGCTTTCTCCACCCCGGAGGATTCGGCCCGGTTGGTGCCGATCAGCACCCGCCCCCCCGCCACCACAGGGGTCCCGTAGGTGACGTCGCCCAGCGGGGCCGCCCAACGCACGTGACGCGCGGGCCCGGCGGGGCCCGCGCCCGCCCAAACGCGGGGCAGGCCCCTGGCCGTCGCGGCCATATTGCGGTCGGGCCGCCCACCGAGCATGGGCCAATCGGCCGCCAGGAGGGCAGACCCCCACGCGGGCAGCAACAGGATGAGGCCGGCGCGGCGCAACTGGAACGGATTCATCGCGCGCCCACGCAGACGAGATGGTTGAAGGTCCGGAGATAAAGCCGGTCGCCCACGACGCAGGGGGTGCTGTGCGTGCCCTCGCCAAGGGGGTTTCGGGCGAGGAGCCGGAATTCCTCATCCGCGGCGAGCACGAGCATTTCTCCCTTGGTCGAAGCGCAGTAGAGCCGGCCCTCAATCCAGACGGGCGAGGCGAAGAACTCGGCCCGCAGCCGCTCGGACCAGAGCGTGCGGCCCGTCGCGGCCTCGATCGCGGTGGCGACTCCGCCATCGCTCACCAGATAGACGCGGCCTTCATGGTGCACGGATGTGGTCACATACGGCGTGGCGACCTTGAGCGTGTAGGCCACCCGGCTCTCGGCGTCGCCCGAGCCGTCTACCCGGATCGCGCTCAGGTAGTTACCCGCCCCCCCCCCTTGGCCGCAGGTCCCGATCACCAATTCCCCTGCGATCACCGGGGACGAGACCATCCGCTTGTTGAAGACCGGCGCATCCCACAACGGACGCCCGGTGGCCGGATCGAGGCTCGAGATCCCGTGCGACTGACTGGCGAGCAGCAGCTCCTCCCGTCCGTCCGCGCGGCGCAGGATGCAGGGCGTCCCATAGGCGGTGCCAGCCCGGGACGTCCGCCGCGGCGTCTCCCAGACGCTGCGACCCGTGGCGGGGTCGAGCGCGGTCACGGTGCTGACGCCATCCTGATCGTTGGTGACGATCAAGTGGCCCGCGTGCAGGATCGGCGAGGCGCCATGGCCATGCTGCGAGACGAATGCGCCGAGGTCCCGCGCCCAGAGCTCGGCCCCCGCGTGATCGAAGGCGCGCACCCAAAAATGATCCGCGGAGACGAAGACCGCGAAGACGCGTTCCGCATCGACGACCGGCGAGGAGTTCGCATAGCCCGCGTTGCGGTTCGCGGGGCGGTGCGTGGGTTGGGCGTAGGTCCGCCGCCACAGTTCCCGCCCGTCCCGGCGGTCCAGGCCCAGGATCGACCGCTCCCGGCCCTCCTCCGTGGCCGCGGTGACGAACAACCGCTCGCCCCACGCCACCGGAGCGCCGTGCCCGCCACCGGGCAAGCGCACCCGCCAGCGGAAGTCGGCCTCGGTCCACGTCACGGGCAGGCCGCGCGCCGTGCTGATTCCGGTGCCGTTGGGCCCGCGGAATCGGGTCCACTCTTGGCCGGTCACCCCTTCGGCGCTGCAAAGCATCAGGGCGAGGATCACCAGCGGACGGTTCTTCATGGGTGGGCGGGGCGGCTGGAGTCGAGGCTCGCCGGGGACGCCGCGCGGTCAACGGCGAATGCGCCGCCGGCGCTTCCCGCTTGTCAGCCGCCAGCCCGGCGGGAAGCTGCCCGCAGATGAAGATTGCATGGACCACCGTGGCGACCGCCAGCGAGGCGGAGCAGATGGCGTGCGCGCTGGTCGCGGCGGGACTCGCGGTCTGCGTCCAAATCGAGGGCCCGCTGCGCTCGCACTACCGCTGGGAGGGCAAGGTGGAAACCTCCGCGGAGCATCGACTCACCCTGAAGTGCCTCGACGAGAACCTGCCAGCGCTGGAGGCGGCGGTGCTGGCCCGCCACCCATACGCCGTCCCGGAATGGATCGTGGTGGACGCCACCCGGGTCGGAGAAAAATACTTGTCATGGGCGCGGTCGGGGCGTCAGCCTTAACCTTTTAACACCTCGCGCCCAATCCCTTTCCGTCATGTCCCAGCACAAGAGCCTCCAAGGCACCTCCGGCATCGTCGTCAAACGCAACGTCCTCAAGCGCTTCGAGCGGGTGGACCTGCTGAAGAAGCGTGGGCAATGGAAGGCCGGCGACCGCGTCCAAGGCCTGCGCAAGACGAAGCCCGACGTCTGAGCTTCCCCTCCCCTTTTCCCGGCAGGCAGTGCCCACTGCCTGCCTTTTTCGTACCCGTCTCCAGCGCATGTTCGACCTGATCCGCAAGCTGGTGGATTTCATCGTCCACATCGACCGCCACCTCGCCGAGATCATTGCGTCCTATGGGTTGTGGACCTACGCCGTGCTGTGGCTGATCATCTTCGCGGAAACGGGACTGGTGGTGACGCCGTTCCTGCCCGGGGACTCTCTGTTGTTCGCCGCCGGGACCTTCTGCGCCAAGCCGGAAACCGGCCTGAACGTTCACCTGATGGCGGTGCTGCTGTGGGTGGCGGCGGTACTCGGTGACACCGTCAACTACTGGCTGGGGGCCCGCATCGGCCCGGCGGTCTTCAAACGGGAGGACTCGATCCTGCTGCGCAAGAAGCACCTCGAGCGGGCGCACGCGTTTTTCGAAAAGTACGGCGGCCGCGCGATCATTTTGGCCCGCTTCGTGCCGATCGTGCGGACCTTCGTGCCCTTCGTGGCCGGGGTCGGCCGGATGGACTACGGGCGCTTCATCGCCTACAACCTCCTCGGCGGCTTCATCTGGATCTACTTTTTCCTCTACGCGGGCTATTGGTTCGGGGGCCTGCCCTTCATCCAGCGGAACTTCAAGCTGGTGATCCTCGCCATCATCATCATCTCCGTCCTGCCGATCGTCTGGGAAGCCTGGCAGGCGTGGCGGGAAGCGAAACGGGAGCGCGCCCGGGGGACCTGAGCGTCCCGCCCGCCTAGCGGGCGGCCGCCTTGAGTTCCTGAAACCGGGCGCGCATCGCCCGGAGTTGTCCCGTTTGCCCGGTGTCGCCGGCCAGGTCCCGCTCCTCGCGGGGGTCGGCGGCGAGATGAAACAGCTGCTCCTGCCCGAAGTCCGGCCAGAACATGTATTTCCAGTCGCCGCGGACCAGGGCCTCGGAGGCGGGGATGAAGTCCCGGTTCCGGATCACCGCGTGCTCGTAGAAAAATTCCGTGCGCCAGTCCGCGGGCCGACGTTCCGGCGCGTAGAGGGCGGTGAGGTCGCGACCCTGCATGCCCGGGGAAGCCGGCAAGCCGGCCGCGCCCAAGACCGTGGGCGCAAGGTCGACGTTGAGGGCGAAGGCGGCCTCCGTCGCGCCGCGCCGGGCCGCGGGCAGGCGCGGATCGCGCACGATCAGGGGCACCCGGATGCTCTCCTCGTGCGGATACCACTTGTCAGCGAGGCCGTGCTCCCCGTGGAAGAAGCCGTTGTCGGTCGTGAAGACCACGAGGGTCTCCTCCAGCACCCCCTGTCGTTCCAACTCCGCGACGACGCGCCCACAGACGGCGTCCGCCTCGGTCACCAGCCGGTAATAGTTGCGCATCATCTCCTGGTACTTCGCCGGTTCATCAAAGCGCCAATGCCAGCGGACCCGGCCTTCGTTGCGCTCATTGGCGATGAACGGCGGCAGGCGCCGGTGATGCTCCTCGGTGGCCGTCGGCGGCACCGGGATCTGGACGCCCGCGTAGAGCGAGGCGCTCTCCGGCTGCGGCAGGAACTGCGCGGGATGCTGGTCCTCCGCGTGGGCGGCGACAAAGGCCAAGGTGAGGCAGAAGGGCCGGCCTGCCGGGCGCGTGCGCAGGAACTCGAGCGCGTCGGCCTCGTTGCGGCGGGTGACGTGCACCGGCGGGCCCTCGGGTTGGGGCAGCCAATGCCGCATCGGGGTGATGCGCCCGGCGCCGAAGTCATAGTTCTCCTCGGGAAACTTCCCGTTGTGCCATTTGCCCACGTGCCCCACGTGGTAGCCCGCGGCGCGGAGGCGCCCCGGGTAGGTCTCCGACCAGGGGGTCCGGAACATCTCGAAGGCCCGGTTGCCGTGCCGCGACATCCACTGCCCGGTGAGGAGCGTGGCGCGGCTCACCCCGCAGATGGAGGTGGTGACGAAACTGTTGGTGAACCGGAGCCCCTCGCGCGCGAGGCGATCCAGATGGGGGGTCCGCACCACGGGATTGCCCGCGGCGCCAAGGGTGTCGTGTCGCCAGTCGTCCGCATACAGCAGTACCACGTTCAACGGGCGGGGCGCGGCGGCGGTGACGGGGCCCAGGGGCAGGCACAGCGCCGACAATCCGAACCAGAGCCAGGGGATCCGGCGGCCGCCGGGGCGGGGGGACGGGGAGGACATCGGGCGGGACCCTGCGCGAGTCCCCCGCGGTTGTCACGACCGCAACGCCGGCCGGCGGCGTCAGCGGTCCGCCGGGACGCTGGTCAGCGCCTCCTCCATCGTGGTCACGCCCTCGCGCACCTTGAGCAACCCGTCCTGGTGCAGGGTCTTCATCCCGTTGCGCATCGCGATCCGCTTGAGTTCCGCGGCCTCGGCGCCCGCGTTGATGGCGGCCACCAGCTCCGCGTCGCCCACCATCAGCTCGTGGATGCCGACCCGCCCCCGGTAGCCGTTATGACCGCACTTGGGGCAGCCCTCGGGATGCGCCTTGTGCACGGGGCCGCTCCAGCCGAGGGCGCGCTCAAGGAGGTCCCGCTCACGACCGGAGGGCTCGTACTCGACCCGGCACGCGCGGCAGACCCGGCGCAGGAGCCGCTGGGCGCAGACACAACGCAGGGACGACGAGAGCAGGAAGGGCTCCACCCCCATGTCCGTCAGACGGGAGACCGTCGTGGGCGCATCGTTCGTGTGGAGCGTGGAAAGGAGCAGATGACCGGTGAGGGCGGCCTCGACGGCGATGCCCGCGGTCTCCTGATCGCGGATCTCACCCACGAGAATGACGTCCGGATCCTGGCGGAGGAAGGCGCGCAGCGCGCTGGCGAACGTGAGCCCGATCTGCCGGTGCATCTGCATCTGGTTGATTCCCGCGAGCGTGTACTCGATGGGATCCTCGGCGGTGCGGATGACGAGGTCCGGCGTGTTGATCTCGTTCAGGGCCGAGTAAAGGGTCATCGACTTGCCCGAGCCCGTTGGTCCGCAGTGCAGGATCATCCCGTGCGGCTCCCGGATGCAGGCGCGGTAGCGCGCGAGGTTCTCCGCGGAAAAACCGAGGTCGGAGAGGGGCAGCGTCGTGCGCTGCTTGTCGAGGATGCGCATCACCACCCCTTCGCCGTGATTGAGCGGCGCGGTGGAAACGCGCAGGTCGATGTCGAGGCCCCGGCGCGAATACTGCCGGAAGACGATGCGCCCGTCCTGGGGCAGCCGCCGTTCGGAGATGTCCAGGTTGCACATGATCTTCAGGCGCGCCACCAACGCGGGCCCCACCTTCTTCGGCAGCCGGAGCCGCTCGTAACACACCCCGTCGACCCGGTTGCGGACCACGACCTCCTTCTCCTGCGGCTCGATGTGGATATCACTCGTACCCGCGAGATAGGCCTCCTCGACGATCCGATTCGCCAGTTGAATGATCGGCCCCGACTCCTCCGTGACCTCCTCGTCCTTGAGCTCGGCCTCGGGGACCTCGCCGAACTGCTCCCCGATCCGCGAGACGACGTCCGCGAAGCCGGCTCCCTTGTCCTGTCCCCGGGAGACCTTCTCCTTCAGGTCCTCGGCGCGAGCAAGGAGACGGACCACCGGCCGTCCCGTCAGCTCCTGGACCTTGTCCGCCACGGCGCGATCGAAGGGGTCGACGCAGGCGAGCAACAGCAGTTCCCCCAGATGACCGACGGGCAACACGAGGTTCCGCTGGCAGAACTCGAGCGGCAAACGTTCGAAGGTTTGCGGCGTGACGCGGAACCGGGCCACGTTGCAGGCGCGCATCCCATAGGCGCGGGCCGCCGCCAGCAGCCGGGGGAAGTCGGGCACGCGATAATCATCCCGGAGCACCCGATCCAAGGCCTCGCCGCTGAGCTCCTGCGGATGCTGGAGCAGCTCGTCGCGCTGGTCCGGCTGGAGCCGCCCCAGCTCCACGAGGTGGGTGACGATACTGGTCTGGACGCGTCCGAGTGGCATCTTCAGCGCGGGGGGGCTCCCAGCCGGCCGAGGTGTTCCGTCACCCCTTCCAAAGTCGTGGCGAACCAGAGCAAGGGACCTTCGATCTGGCTCTCCCAGTGGGCCTTGGCCACGGGACTGAGCAGGTAGGCGGAGGCGAGGCAGGTGAAGCCGTCGAGCCGGTCGAAAGGCACCGTCCAGGTCGCCCAGCAGGCGCCGGGATCCGGGAGCCGGCGGAACTCATCCGGCACATCGAAGTCGCGGAGATCCACCAGACCAACCCCCTCGTGCTCCATCGTGTGGCATAACAGATCCTCCTCGCGGAGAAACTTCAGTGACTGGGTGACGACGCGGAGGAGCGAAGCCGCGCGCTCGCCCCCGGTCACCCACTCCAGCCAGCGGTCGGTCGCCTCCTGCAGCTGCTCCGCCTGCAGCAGGTTACGGTCCACCAGCGTCAGGCCAAGCTGGCGGTTGGCCTTCATCAGGAGCGAGCGATGTTCACTGGGGGCGGACATCACGCCCATCCTCGGCTCAGCCGCCCGCGGGAGGCGACGCATTTCCGGACTTGGGACGCCGGCGGACGCGTTTTGACAATTCCTTCTTAAATCGGTCGATGCCCTCCCCCGTGGTGCAGGAAATCCCGAGGACGGGCACGTCCGGGTGGCGACGACGGAACTTGGCCAACCAGCCCGCGGCCTCCGGGAGGTCCAGCTTGTTGGCGACCACAAGCCGGGGCTTCCGGAGCAGCACCGGATCGTAAAGTTTCAACTCCCGGAGGAGGTGGCGGTAGTCCTCGCGCGGATCGCGCGCGTCCGTCCCGGCCATATCCAACAGGAAGACGAGCAGCGCGCAGCGCTCGATGTGCCGGAGGAAGCGATGGCCGAGCCCGCGGTTCTCGTGCGCGCCCTCGATCAGCCCGGGAATGTCGGCCAGCAGCAGCCGGCGCGCGCCACGGGAGTCGTCGGGATACTCGATCACTCCGATCTGCGGGTGCAGCGTGGTGAAGGGATAGGCGGCGGTGCGCGGCCGGGCCTGGGTGATCCGCCCCATCAGGGAGGACTTGCCCGCGTTGGGGAAGCCCACGAGGCCGACGTCAGCGATGCTCTTGAGCACGAGCCGGTACGTGCCGGACTGCCCCGGCTGGCCGGGGTTCGCCCGTCGTGGGGCGCGCGTCGTGGAGGTCTTGAAGTGGGTGTTGCCCCAGCCGCCGTTCCCCCCCTGGCAGAGCACGATGCGCTGCCCGTCCTCGATGACCTCGGCGACCGGTTTGCCGGTCTCGAGGTCGATGACCATCGTGCCCAGCGGCATCCGCAGCTCGCACGGCGCGCCGTCGCGTCCATTGCAATCCGCCCCGAGGCCGTGCCCCCCCCGCTCACCGCGCCAGTGGGGCTGGAACTTGTAGTCCACGAGGTTGTTGGTGTTGACGTCCCCGAGCAGGACCACGTCACCGCCGCGCCCGCCATCGCCGCCGTTCGGCCCGCCCCATGGCTCATACTTCTCCCGGCGGAAGCTGATGCAGCCCCTGCCCCCATCCCCGGCCGCCAGCTTCACGGTACATTCATCGACGAACATCCGGCCGACGATGCAGATGCGCCGAGCTTTGCCAAGGGGCGCGTTGCCCGGGCCGTCCGCGGCCTTGTGCCCTGCCCCCGATTGCCCTTAGACCCATGCACCCCCATGTCCCCCGCCGCCCTTCTCCGTCGCATCCTGGTGGCCGCCGGCCTCGCCGGCTCCCTCGCGTCCGCCGCCCCCACCCGACTGCCGAATGTCCTGATCCTCTACGCCGACGATCTCGGTTACGGGGATTTGGGCTGCTACCACGCGGAATCCCGCATCCCCACCCCGCACCTCGACCGCCTCGCCGCCGCGGGGCTGCGCTTCACCGATGCGCACAGTTCCTCCGGCGTCTGCACCCCCAGCCGCTACGCCCTCCTCACCGGACGGCACCACTGGCGCGACTTCCACGGGATTGTGAACGCCTTCGGGGCGCCCGTCTTTCGGCCGGGCCAGCTGACCCTCCCGGAAATGCTGCGCCGCCGTGGTTACGCCACCGCCGCCATCGGCAAATGGCACCTCGGCTGGGACTGGGAAGCATTGCGCCGCCCCGGCGCCCAGCCCCGGGGGGACGGGGGCAAGGCCAAGGCGGCCGGCGAATGGGGCCCTGAGGCGTTCGATTGGACCCAACGCATCCCCGGGGGACCCCTCGCCCGGGGCTTCGACCACTACTTCGGCGACGACGTCATCAATTTCCCGCCGTACTGCTGGATCCAGGACGATCGCGTCGTGACCGCCCCCGACCGCCCGCTGGATACCGGCCGGTTCAAGCCGATCAAGGAGGGCAACTGGGAGTCCCGCCCCGGTCCGATGGCCCCCGGTTGGGACCCCTACGAGAACCTGCCCACCCTGACCCGCCGCGGCGTCGCGTACCTGCGGGGGCGGCGGGGCTCGGACCAACCCTTCTTCCTCTACTTCGCCTTCCCCTCCCCGCACGCACCGATCATTCCGAACGACGCCTTCGACGGCAAATCCCGCGCCGGCGCCTTTGGCGACTTCGTGCACGAGACGGATGACAGCGTCGGCCAACTCCTGCGGGCGCTCGACGAGTCCGGCCAGGCGGACAACACCCTCGTCCTGTTCTCCGCCGACAACGGCCCGGAGCGCTACGCGTACGCCCGCGACGAGCGCCACGGTCATTGGTCCTCGCATCCCCTGCGCGGCCTCAAGCGTGATCTCTACGAAGGCGGCCATCGCGTTCCCTTCCTCGTGCGCTGGCCGGGCGTGGTCCGACCGGGCACGGTGTGCGACGCCCTTGTCTCGCAGATCGACGTGATGGCGACCCTCGCCGGGGTCACCGGATACGCGCTGCCCCGGGATGCGGCTGAAGACTCCCATGACCTGCTGCCGCTGTTCCGCGGTGGAACCGAGCCGGTCCGCGCCGCCCACGTGCACAACACCAATGCGAGCGGCTACGCCATCCGCGCCGGAGAATGGGTCCTGATCCGCGCGCGGGACGGCTACGTCTCCGCCCGGGACCGGGCCTGGGAGACGCGCCACGGCTATCCCGCCGACGATGCCGCCGAGGTCGAGCTCTACAACTTGCGCGAGGACCTCGGTCAGCGCCGCAACGTCGCTCCCGCGCACCCGGCCAAGGTCGCCGAGCTGACGGCCCTGCTCGCGCAACTGCGCGCGCAAGGGCACAGCGCGCCGCGCCTAGCCCCTCCGCCGCGTTGACCCCGCCCCTTTCACCGATGCACGCCCTCCGCCGCCCCGTCCGGTTCACGGCACTCGTCCTCGCCATCCTCGCCGGACTGCGCGCGGCGACGCCGCTGGCGTTCGAGGAGATCCGCAAGATCGACGTGCACTCCCACCTCTTCGAGGACGCCCCGGTCTTCCACGAGCTTTTCCGCCGGCTGAACCTGCGCACGGTCAATGTCTGCGTGCCCGGCGGTGACGGGCACTTGGCGACCATGGACCGCGTGGCACGCCACCTCTACCGCCTCGAGCCCACGCTTTACCCCTTCACGGCCACCTTCGACGTTTCCGGGCATGCCGCGCCGGACTACGCCGAACGCGTCATCGCGTGGCTCGACGCCGCGTTCGCCGGCGGTGCCGTGGCCGTGAAGATCTGGAAGGAAGTGGGCCTCGGCCTCCGCGACGCGTCCGGCCGCTTCATCCTGCCCGACGACCCGATCTTCGACCCGATCTACGCCCATCTCGCCCGCCGCGGGAAACCGCTGCACGCGCACCTGGCGGAGCCGATCGATGCCTGGCTCCCGCTGGATCCGAACAGTCCCCACTACGGCTACTACGCGGCGAACCCCCAGTGGCACCTGCAGGGCAAGCCGGAGTACCCCAGCCACGCCGCGATCATCGCGGCGCGGGACAACATCCTGCGCAAACATCCCACCCTCGTGGTGCTGGCCGCCCACCTGGGCAGCCTTGAGCACGACTTGGACGGAATCGCGCGCCGGCTGGAAACGTACCCCAACCTGCACGTCGAGGTCGCCGCCCGCACCCGCAACCTGACACGTCACCCCCCCGAGCGCGTGCGTGCGTTGTTCGCCCGTTTCCCGGACCGCATCCTCTACGGGCTCGATTCCAGTTGGAAGCCACACCTGCGGGAGCGGCCTCCCCTCGACCCGCAGCGCCAGGCGCACGCCACCCAGCTGGAAGTGCGTTATCGTGCCGACTTCGCCTACTACGCGGGGCACGGTGAGGTCCTGCATTCCGGGCGTAAGACCGAGGCCCTCGGGCTCCCGCGCCAGACGCTCGAGCGCTTCTACCACGGCAACGCCGAGCGGCTGCTGCGCCTCCCCGAGGCCTGGACGGGACGCTGAGCCCACGGCTGGCGGCGGCCAAAAAAAGGCACCCGCCCTGCAGGGCGGGTGCCGGAAAGTGGCGCCCCCACGGGGAATCGAACCCCGCTTTGAAGATTGAGAATCTCCTGTCCTAACCGATAGACGATGAGGGCGTGACTTGGATCGCGCAGCGTTGGCGATTTCGCGGACGCGTCAAGCGCGCAGTAAGGGGCTCACTTCTTCACCGTGAAGGGAAGGGCGAACTCAGTCTTCTCCCACTGGATGCGGATCACGCCGCTCAAGCTCTGCGGCGGCGTGTTCTGCACGGAGATGGTCAACTGATCCACCTTGCGGTCCAAGGGCGACTTGCGCAGCGGC
Organism: Opitutaceae bacterium; assembly: GCA_049428505.1. GTDB lineage: Bacteria > Verrucomicrobiota > Verrucomicrobiia > Opitutales > Opitutaceae > ER46. Next base: position 18,398 of record JBMTAG010000034.1, read on the forward strand.
ACCCGCGCCTGGTCATTGCCCTCGTCCACCGGAACACCCCACTTGCCGATGCTCCGGCTGAAGGCGAGTTGCGAACCCTCCCCCTCCTGCGGGATGATGTAGAGCGTGTAGACGCCCGCGGGAATCGTGGTGCCGCCCGCCGCGATCGGGTGTTGCAGGATGATGCTGGTCGCCTCATCGGCGCCGAGCCGGTCCGCTTTGCCCCAGGGCACGAGACCGCCCCAGATCTTGCGCGCCTCGCCGCCCTTGCGCGGATGCACGGCATGCGGCCGACCGTAGGTGATGGTGATCATGCTTCCCTCGCGGCGATTCGGCCCGATGACTCCGCTGGTGGTGGCGTGCGGGGTCGTACCGCCCGTACCGGCGCCGGGCAGCGGGGGCGGCGGCGGAGCCTTTTTGGGAGCCGGATCAGCGGCGAACAGGCCGGTCGCAAGGACCAGGCCGGTGACGAGAAGCGCGAAGCGCGCGGGGTTGATGGTGGTCATGGGTTGGGAATGCTAAAGGGGTACGGCAACCGGGATCTTGGGCCGGCGCTGCCGCCGGGCCCTCCGCAGGATCTCCGCACCGATCATGCCGAGGCTGAGCAGCCAATAGAAGGGGTCGATGACGTAATCCCACGCGTTGCGAGACTCGAGGGCGTCGAGGCCGAGGGCCGCGAGCGCCGCCACCAGCAGCAGCCCCGCGCGCAGGCCGCCCGCGATCGCCAGCACGGCCGCCCCCCCAAGCGCGCTCGCCGCCACGCCGCGCTCCCAGCCCCAGAAGTAGGCGTCCATGTCAGTTGCCACGAGGGGGTGCACATACAGGATCGTGCCCGCCACCGCGCCAAAGCCCCATAAGGCCAACCAGTCCTGCCGGCCGAACCAGGAGCGCTCCAACACCACGCGCCCCCACGCGACGACTCCGAGCCCGAGCAGCGGCAAGCAGGGGTTCGGATGGAAGCTGAAGGCGCGAACCCAGAGGGGAACCTCCGCGAGCGGCAGGAAGGCCAGCCCGGCGGCGACGCCCCCCAGGAGCAGGCGAAGCCGGCACGAAAAGCCGGCCGGGGCCAACCGGCGGGCGGCCGCCGCCAGCCCCGCCCACAAGAGCAGGATCACGGCCGAAACGTAGAAAGCGATCAGCGCCTGCTCCCTCATGGTAGGTTGACGCGGTCCTGCGCCAAGGGACGCTGGTCCAGCCAGGCGACGTTGAAGCTCACGTGGCGGATCCGCTCCCGGCGCCACGTGTAGGTGAGATGAATCCGACCCTGCCGGTCCTCCGCGAGCGTCGGGTAGGAATATTCCGCCCGCGGGGTTTCCTCAATGACCGCACCTGACCGCCAGGAGCGGCCCTGGTCGGCGGAAACGGCCAGCCGCAAGTTTTCCCGGCCGCGCGTGGCGTGGTTGTAGACGATCAGGATCCGCCCGTCGCGGAGGCGCAGGCCGTCCAGCGCCGCATCCGGATTCGGCAAGTCCGTGTGCCGGGCGTCGGACCAGGTCCAGCCGGCATCCTGGGAAAGCGACAGGTGCATCAGTCGGTCCGCGCTGCGATCCCGGAGCAGCATCAACACGCGATTCTCATCGAGCGGCACCAGCGCCGGCTGGATGAGCCCGGCTTGCCCGGGCAGGTTGCGCACCCGGTAATCCGCCAAACGGCCGTCGCCCCCCGGGGTGAGCCAGAGGATCTGCGGGAACTTGGCCGCCATCTCGTGGTACACGGGCAGGCCGATGCGGCCGTCCCGGGCGAAGATCGGCTTGTTGCGCACGAGCGTGCTGAGGTTGAGGAAGGGGTTGAGGGTGAGGCGCTCGCTCGGGCTCCAGGTCAGTCCCTCGTCCGACGAGGTCCGCACATTCAGCGCACTGCCCGACCAACCGCCGACGGAGACGCTGACGTACACCATCCAGAGCAAGCCGCGCAGGTCCGGGAAGACCACGGCATTGCCCACCTTCTTGATCACCCGATCGAGTTCCTGCTGCGCCATCAGGCGGTCCATTTCCATCCGCGGCGGCGTCCATCCGCCCCCCGTTGCCGGGAGGCGCGAAGTGTACAGGCAAACATCGCTCCCTCCCTCCCGGGAACCACCGTACCAGATGGCGAGGAGATCCCCGCTGGGGAGGGCGCACAGGGAGCTGCCGTGCGCCGAAGGCGTATGGGCCGGCGGTGAAACCCAGCCGTGGGCGAAATGCGGGACGGCGTCCGACCACCCGGCCCCGGTCAGCGTCGGCGGTGGCGCCTCAATTCCCGCGGGCGGACCGGACTCGCGGCCCCCCCCCCGGATCAGGACGAAGGCGACGGCGCCGAGCGCGAGCAGGATCCCAGTGAGGCGGGCCCGCGGGGAAAGGGGGCGGGACCCGGAGCGGAGGGATTCAGGACCCGGGTTCATAGCGCGGGGGCGGCCGCAGGCGGCGGGCTGGCGGCGACCTTGCGGTTATGCAGCAGCAGGTGCCGGGACGTCTCATGGAATGCTTCGCTCCACGCCCGCAGCTCCGCGGGCAGCGCGGGCGGGACGACGGTTGGGGCCGGCTCGCCCGCCCGGGCCCACACGACCTGCTGGCGCCCACCGGGGAAATCCTGGACGCCGTACCAGCCGCCACGCACCACGCCGATCGTACGATCGTTATGGTCCATGATGAAGGCCACGTTGTCCGCGCCACCATCCGCGCGCTCGCGGGCGAGCAGGTCCCGGCCCAGCGTCGTGTTGCGCACGGTCACTCCCGCCAGGCCGGCGATGGTGGGCAGCACATCCACCATGGAGGCCACGCTCCCGATCCGGGCCGGGGCGATCCGACCGGGCGCATAGAACAACAGCGGCACGTGGTAGCGGGTGAGGTGCTGCTCGGTCCACGCCCGCGGCAAGCGCGCGCCGGCATCCCCCCCGATGCCGTGATCGCCGATGAAGACAAAGATCGTGTCCCGAAAGTAGGGCGCCTGCCGGGCGGCCGCCAGGAACTTGCCGAACGCGAAATCCATGTATCGAAACGCGTTCAGCTCGGCGAGGGACTCGAACCCCGCGCGTCGCACCTCCGCCGGCGGGAGCTCAAGGCGCCGGAACTCACCGAGATCCTCCTCCGCGATGGTGTAGGGCCGGTGATTGGCCGCGGTCTGGATGATCGCGAAAAAAGGTTCCCGGACCCTGCGCAGCATGGCGTCGGCTTCGAGGAACAGGTTCTTGTCGCTGATGCCCCAGACGTCGACCCGGGGGGAGCGGAAGCTGTCCTGCTCGTGGAGCCGCAAGCCGCGGATGTTATGACTCAACAGGCCCCGCAGGTTGGCCCAGCTGGCGCTGCCACCCAGGAAATAGAGCCGCTCGTACCCTGCGAAATCGTTGAGGAGGCTGTGTTGATCCACCATCGCCGGGTTGCGGCTGGCGGTCTCGCTCGGCGAGACGTCCGGAATGCCGGTGAGCAGCGCCCACACGCCGCGCGCCGTGCCGAAGTGGGGAGTGAAGCAGTGGTCGAACAGCAGCCCCTCCTTGGCCAGGGAGCGGAACACCGGGGTGGTGTCGACCGGGTTATCCCAGAGCGACGTCTTGTAGGCGCTGAAGGACTCGGCGATGACCAACACGACGTTGGGCGGGCGGGCATTCCCTCCGGTCATGGGCGCCTGCGTCCGCGCAAAGGCCAGGGGTTCGCCGGCCGCCGGGGGCAATAACCCGAGGTAGGCGGCCATCCGGGGCCAATGGAACCGCACGGCCGCAAGATCGCTGCCCGTTCCGCGGAAGCTCAGGGAACTGAGCAACGACTCGACCGGATTCAGCGCCAGCCGCGCGCCCGCGTCGCCGCGCAGCGCGTAGGCATCGCTCCACCGCAAGGGATACTGGCCGACCCGGCCGTAGAGGGCCACCACTCCCGCGGCCGCCAGTCCGGCGATCCAAAGCCCTTGGCCACGGCGAACCGCCTCCGGCCGGACCTCCGCGGCCCAGCGCCACAACCGCCCACTCACGATCACCCCCAGCGCCGTGGTTCCACCCCATCCGAGGATCATCCATCCCACCGGGTAACTCTCCCACAGCATCCGCCCGGAGATGCGGGCGTCGGCGAGGAATCCCAGCACCGAGGCGTTCAGCCGCTGCTGGAGGTAGCGGACGTGCACATAGTCCGCGAGGTAGAGCAGGACCAACCCGCCCCAGCAAAGGGCCAGCCAAACCAGCCAGCCGCGGCGGGCCGCCCGCGACGCGAACGGATCCAACCGGCGCCGGCCCAGCAGCAGCACCGGAAGCAGCACGGCCGCGACCACCCGGGCGTCGAAGCGCGCCCCAAGGAGGAACGCGGCGCCCACCGGCGCCTCGCCTGCGGCGCCGGCGCCCTGCCCCGCCCACCGGAAGCCGGAAAGGACGACCAGGAGGAATCCGGCCAAGGCCAGCACCCAGCGGCACACGCGACAAGAGGGTAAGAGAGTGGGCAAGGGTAAGAACTCCCCTCCTCCACCTCGGGCGCCCGGGCTCCGGCGGGCACAACCGTGACGGTCAAAGGGAGAAGCAACCAACACCGCAGGCGGCTCGGTCGGCGATCATCAGATGCCGTTGCCCGACGGCCCGTCAACCGCGGAACGCGAGGGGACGCCGCGGAGGCGCGCTAAAGGTTCGACGCCCACACCCGGTCCGTGGATGGATGCGGGGATGCCCCCCACCCCGCGCTGCCGGCCCCGGGCCGCCTTCCGGATGCTGGCCCTCGCGGTCGCCGCGCTCACGGCCGCGGCGGCCAGCACCACTCCATTCCCATTCGCGGCGGAGCCCCTGACGCCTGCCGCAGACCGTTCCGCGGAGCTTGTCGCCGCCGCGCGCCGGCTCATTGAGGCCGCGCAACCCGTGATTCTCGCGGAACGCGAATCCTTCTGGCGTCCGGATTTCCACGCGCGCTCCGCCTACGAGACCTCGCTGGCACCCAATCGCGCGCGACTCGCGCGGATGGCGGGTCTCGCCGACCAGCGCGAAGCCGCGCCGGAATTTCGCGTGGAAGCCGCTCCCGATGAGGAGGGTCCCGTGGCGACAACACCCGGTTTCACGGTCCTCGCGGTCCGCTGGCCCGTCCTGGCCGGCCTGGAAGGCCGCGGCCTGCTGCTCCGCCCGACCGGACCGACCCGCGCCCGCGTGGTGCTATTCCCGGACGCCGACCAAGCGCCGGAGCAACTGGCCGGCCTCCTTCCGGGCCTCGATCCCGTACACCAGGCCGCCCGGCGGCTGGCGGAGGCCGGCTGCGAGGTCCTCGTGCCCCGCCTTCTGGACCGGGACGACACCCATTCCGGCAATCCCGCGCTCGGCCGCCTCACCAACCAGACGCACCGCGAGTGGATCTACCGCCAGTCCTTCCCGCTGGGCCGTCATCCCATCGGCTACGAGCTGCAACAGGCCCGGGCCGCCATCGACGCCTGGGCCCGGCGCGGGGACGGCCTGCCCGTGGGGGTGGCCGGCTGGGGCGAAGGCGGCCTGCTCGCCCTCTTTTCCGCCGCGCTGGAGACCCGCTGCAGCGCCGCGCTCGTCAGCGGCTACTTCGGGCCGCGGGAACGGCTCGCCGAGGAACCCCTCTACCGCAACCTCTTCGGCTACCTGCGGGAGTTCGGCGACGCGGAACTGGCGCGGCTGATCCTGCCCCGTAAACTGGTCGTGGAAGCGGTCGCCGGACCCGAGATCGCGGGTCCACCCGAACCCCGCACCGGACGCGCCGGCGCCGCCCCGGGCCGCCTGACCTCCGCTGCGCCGGCCGAGGTGCGGCGCGAACTGGCCCGCGCCGCCGAGCGCTCCGGCCCTTGGGCATCCCACCTCCAACTGGTCGTTCCCGCCGGCGTCGGCGTCGCGCCCCACGGCGCAGCCGCCCTCGGCGCCTTTCTCCGCCAACTCGGCGGGCCGGGGCTGGTCCTCGTCCCGCCAGGCCCTGCCCCGGTCCTCCGGGGGAAGCTTCCGGATCGACTGCGGCTCCAACGCGAGGTGGTCGCGGCCCATGCGGCCCACGCGCAGGCGCAGATCCCCGCCGCCCAGCGGACCCGGGAGGATTTCCTGTGGCGGCGCGTGCAGGCGCGGGAGCCCTCGGACTGGCAGCGGGAGATGCGCCCCTTCCGCGAGCTCTTTCACACCCAGATCATCGGCGCCTGGCCCGCGGATGAAGCGCCGACCCGCGTCCGCGCCCGAACGCTGGCGGAACGCCCGGCCTGGACCGTCCACGAGGTGGTGCTCGAGCGCGGCGACGCTCCATTCGCGTGGGGTCACCTGCTGCTCCCGCGCGGACTCCGGCCCGGGGAAAAACGGGCGGTCGTGGTCGCGCAACACGGCTTGGAAGGACTGCCCTCGGACCTCTGGGCGGAGGATCCAGCCAGCCGCACCTTCGCGACTTACCAGGCCTTCGCGGCGCGGCTGGCCGAGCGCGGCTTCATCGTGTTTGCCCCGCACAACCTCTACCGCGGGCCCGAGTTCCGGCAACTGCAACGCCTCGCCCATCCGCTCGGGCTGAGCTTGTTTTCCCTGATCACCGCCCAGCACGCCGCGATTCTCGACTGGCTGGGTACGCTGCCGGTCGTCGACGCGGAGCGCATGGGCTTCTACGGCCTTTCCTACGGTGGCGCCACCGCCCTGCGGGTGCCGGCGCTGCTCGAGCGCTACGCCGCCGTCGTCTGCTCCGGCAACTTCAACGAATGGGTCTGGAAGCTCGCGACCACCGACTGGACCGGCAGCTACGTGTTCACGCGCGAATACGAGATGCCCGAGTTCAACCTCGGCTCAACGTTTGGGCATGCGGAGATGGCCGCCCTGATCGCCCCGCGTCCCTTCATGGTCGAACGCGGCCACGCCGACGGCGTCGGCACCGACGAATGGGTGTCCTTCGAGTACGCCAAGGTGCGCCGCCTCTATGCCCGGCTGGGCCTCCCGGAACGCACCGCGATCGAGTATTTCGACGGTGGACACCGCATCCACGGTGCCGGCACGTTCCGCTTCCTCCACCGTCACCTCGCTTGGCCGGAGCCGCGCTGAGCGGCCCCCGGCTCACTTCCGGCGCCACGCGCCGTCCGCACCCTGGATCCAATGCCCGGGGCGGGCCAACTCGGCCAACTGGGCGGCGCGCTTGCGTCCGACCTCGTCCGCGGAGGAGCCCGTCTCGGCCGCAATGGCGGCGTACACCTGGCGCCGATCACCGTTTTCCGCCTGGATCACCTGCTGATCGCCGGACGACGGCGCGCCCCGCGCCTCGAGGTAACCGCGGTTGTTCTCGCCCGCGACGCCCTTGTCCTTGGCGGCGGCGACGTTCGGGAGACGCTGTTCCATCCGCGCGCGGATGGCGCCGAGGTCCTGCGCGGGCAGGGCGGCGGGGAGCCAGAGGGCCCCCGTGAGGAGAAGAAGAAGGGAGGAGCGGAGCTTCATCGCGATGAGTTCAGGGTTTGGCCGCCTTCTTATCCAGGTCGCCGAAGAAATCCTTCAGCGCCCGGTCGACCTTCACGTTCACGTCGACGGTGATGTGGATGGGTTTCACCTCGATGGCGGCGGTCTTGATGTTGAGGCAGCCGGCCGAGAAGGCGGCGACGCCGGCCAGCAGCACGAACAGCAGGGGCATGCGCCGGACGCTGGCGCATCCTTCCGGGATGGCAATCCCGCAGTCAACGCGCGCCTTCCCCGAACCGCACCCGGTGGTGCGTGCCGAACTGCACCAGCGAGTCGAGGGGCCCGCGCACGTTGACCTCGAGTTCCACGGGGGCCTGCAGCGCCGGGTCCGCGGGTCCACCCTTGAGGCGGATCCGCGCCGTGCGACCCTCCGCGTCCCCGGACGGGGTCAGGCGGATCTCCAGCTCGCGAGCCAGGAGGGGGACTCCGCCTGCCTCCAGCTGGATCAGCCCGGGATAGTGGCGTCGGACCAACTCCGGCAACTGGCTTGAGAGAAGCCCCGGCGACGGCGCGAAGCGGACCTCGGCGGACTCGCCCTCGCGCAACGCGAGGCGCCCGTTGCCCAGCTGGAATCCGCCTTCCTCCCGGCGCACGGAAAGCCGCCCGTCAAGCCGGCCCGCCGCGGCCGCCACCACCGGCGGCAGCAACGCCGCGATGCGGGGTAGCTCCAACCCGCGGGCCTCCGCCTCCACCGCGAGGCGGGGCCGATCCAGCGCGAGCACGGCGTCGGCCAACGTCACTTCCCCACCGAGCAGCGCCACGATCCCGCGCGCCACCGTCAGTTCCGCGCCGGCGAGGCCGAACTCCACGCTGCCGGGTCCCGTCTCCAGGACCTCGACCCGCGCCTGCGTCCACTTCAGCCGCTGCCCCGGCGGCGCCCGCAGGTCACCGAGCTCGATTCCGGTGAGGTCCGCGGAGACGCCCTCGACCCTGGCCTTGAGCGGCGGGTATCCGATTTGCCCCTCCCGCAGGCTCACCGAGGCCTGCCCGGTCAAACGGCCTCCGGCGACGGCACCGCGCGCCGCGCCCGTGAGCTGCCCGGAAACGCTCAGGGCCGCGAGGTCGGGCGGCAGAAGGAATTGGACCGCGGGCAACCAGGCCCCGAGGTCGAGTTCCTCGATCTCCGCGGACCAGTCGCCGTCGCCCCGCCCATCGAGTTCGGCGCTCAGGCGCAGCCGCAGCCCCGGGGCGGACAGGGAGGCGTCCCAGCGGCGCCGGTCGCCGACCTGACTGCCGGTGGCGCGCCAGTCTACCTCGGGGGCGCCGGGAAAGAGGCCCGGATCCAGGCGCCCCGCCACCACGCCCTCGAGGGGCGGCGGGACGAACCGAGGCAGTTGGATCGCCGGCGCGGCCGGAACGAAAGTGAGCGCCGCCGCGAGGGAGCGCCGGCAGCGGCGGAGACGGGAGCGGACGGCGGGGGTCACGGGCGTCCGCCCTGTCCTCAGGGCACGGGCACGGCGGGCAGCCGCCAGATCTCGGTGGCGTACTCGCGGATCGTGCGGTCGCTGGAGAACTTGCCCATGCGCGCGGTGTTGAGAATGGCACGCCGGGCCCAGCCCGCGCGGTCGCGGAACGCGGCTTCGGCCCGCGCCTGGCAGTCGCTGTAACTGCGGAAGTCCGCGAGGACCAGGTACGGATCGCCCCCGTGCAGGAGGCTGTCGTGCAGCGGCGCGAAGGCGCCGTGCTCGCCCGGCGTGAAGTAATCGCTCCCGATCCAGTCGATCACCGCCCGCAGCTCCTCGTCCGCCTGGTAGCGGGACCACGGCTGGTAGCCGCTAGCGCGCAGGGCCTCCACCTCCTCGACGGTCAGGCCGAAGATGAAGATGTTGTCGTCCCCGACCTCCTCGCGGATCTCCACGTTGGCGCCGTCGAGGGTGCCGATGGTGAGGGCACCGTTGAGGGAGAGCTTCATGTTGCCCGTGCCCGAGGCCTCCTTGCCGGCCGTGGAGATCTGCTCCGAAAGGTCGGCGGCGGGGATGATCCGCTCGGCGAGCGACACCCGGTAGTTCGGCAGGAACGCGACCTTGAGCTTACCGTTGAGGCGCGCGTCGCCGTTGATGCGCGCGCCGATCACGTTGATCGCGCGGATGATGTTCTTGGCGAGGTCGTAACCCGGGGCCGCCTTGGCCGCGAACACGAAGACCCGCGGCACGACGTCGAGGTCCGGGCGCTGCAGGAGCCGCCGGTACAAGGCGAGGATGTGGAGCAGGTTCAGGTGCTGGCGCTTGTACTCGTGAAGCCGCTTGATCTGCACGTCGAACAGGGCGTCCGGCGAGACGTCGATCCCGCACTCCGCGCGGATGACTGCGGCGAGGTCCACCTTGTTGGCGCGCTTGATGGCCATGAACTCAGCCTGGAAGGCCGCGTCGTCCGCCCAGCGCTCCAGCCCGCGGAGTTGATCGAGGTCGCGCGGCCAGGCCTCGCCCAACTGCCGCGTGATGAGGGCGGCGAGCCGCGGGTTGCACTTGAGGAGCCAGCGCCGCGGGGTGATGCCGTTGGTCTTGTTCTGGAAGCGTCCCGGGTAGAGGGCATCGAACTCCGGGAACAAGTGCCGCCGCAGCAGGGCGGTGTGGAGCGCGGCCACGCCGTTCACCGCGTGGGAGCCGACGACGGCGAGGTTGGCCATCCGGACCGCCTTGCCCCCACCCTCCTCGATCAGCGAGCACGCCCGCTTCTTCGCGACCTCGCCCGGCCATTTCCGCTCCACCTCGGCCAGCAACTGGTCGTTCAACGCGTAAATCAGCTGGAGGTGCCGCGGCAACACCCGCTCAAACAACGCCACGCCCCACTTCTCCAGCGCCTCCGGCAGGAGGGTATGGTTCGTGTAGGCGAACGTCCGGGACACGATGTCCCAGGCGCGACCCCACGGCAGCTGCTCCTCGTCGACCAGCAGGCGCAGCAGCTCCACCACCGCGATCGCCGGGTGGGTGTCGTTGAGCTGCACGGCGATCTTGTCCGCGAAATTATCCCACGAGTTGCCCGGAAACCGGCGATGCCGCCGGATGATGTCGCGCAGGGAGCAGGCGACGAAGAAATACTGCTGGACCAGGCGCAGCTCCTTGCCGTTCTCGGTCTTGTCGTTCGGGTAGAGGACCTTCGAGACGGTCTCGCCCACGGCCTTCTCCCGCACGGCGTCCACATAGCCCCCGCTGTTGAAGGCGGCGAGGTCGAAGTCCTCCGTCGCCTTCGAGGCCCAGAGGCGCAGCAGGTTGACGGTCATCGTGCCGAAGCCGGCCACCGGGATATCCCGCGGGACGCCGAGGATCGTCTTGGTGTCGACCCAGCGCGGACGGTAATTGCCCCGGTCGTCGAACACATTCTCCACCCGGCCGTAAAGGCGCACCTCCTGCGTGTACTCGGGCCGGACAACCTCCCAGGGGTCGCCGAACAGCGTCCAGCTGTCAGGATGCTCCACCTGATGCCCATCAACGAAGGCCTGGCGGAAAAGGCCAAACTCGTAGTAGATCCCGTACCCGAGGGCCGGGTAGTCCTGGGTCGCGAGCGAATCGAGGAAACAGGCCGCCAGGCGCCCGAGGCCGCCGTTGCCCAAGCCCATGTCGACCTCAGACTCGCGCACCACGTCAAAGTCCTGCCCAAGCTCGGCCAACGCCGCCCGGGCCGTGTCGAACAGGCCGGTGGCGAGCAGGTTGTTGCCGAACAGCCGGCCCATCAGGTACTCGAGCGAGAAATAATACAGGCGGCGGACATTCTCCCGGTTGTGGACCGCCTGGGTCTGGATCAACCGCTCGTGGATCGTGTCGCGCAGCGCCAACACGGTCGCCACCCACCAGTCCCGCGGCGTGGCCGAGCTGGCATGGCGCGCGAGGGTCGAAACCAGGTGCCGCTGGATCAGCGCGCGCATGACCGCCGCGGTCTCCGCTGCCGGCGTCCCGCTAGTCGACGCCCCACCAGGCATCGCGGCCGGCCGTACTTTTCCCGCCGTTCCCTTGGATTTCACTGCATTTGCCATAGAACTGCACGACCCTGTAGAAAGAACCGTGCCAGCGCGAGCCCCACCTCGCGGTTATTTCTGAAAACGACGCGCCAGTTCCCCGTGGTTGAGCTCGATGTAGGTGGGTCGTCCTGACGGACTAGTCAGGGGGCTGGGGGTGGCGAACAGCTCCGCGAGCAATCCGCGAATCTCCACCTCGCCGGTGCCGGCCGGCAGGCGCACGGCCTTGGCCACGGCGAGGCGCGCCAGCTCCTCGCGCGCCAGGCCGAGCTCATCCTGGGGCAGCCGACCGTCGCGGCACGCGCCTAGAAACTCGCGCAGGAACGGTTCGGCATCCGCCGGCTCCATCCACGCCGGGATCGCCTCGATGCGGAAGAAGTTCCGGCCGAACTCGGCCACCTCAAAGGCGTGGCGGCCCAAGAAGGCGGTCCGGTCGAGCAGCATCGCCGCCGCGATGGCGTCGAGTTCCACCGGCTGCGGCAGCAGGAGGCGCTGGCTGGGCACTTCCCCAGCCTGAAACTGGCCGCGGAGCCGCTCGTACCAGACCCGCTCGTGGGCAGCACGCCGGTCGAGCAGCACCAGTCCCGCCGGGGTTTCGAAAAGCACGTAGCTGCCGTGCGCCACCCCCACGTAACGCCAGGCCGGGGCGACGCGCGGTCCGGCCGCGGGTGCCGGCGCCGCCGGGGGCACGGGAGCGGCGGGAGCGGGGCCCGCGAACGCCGGGACCACCGGAGGCGGCGGGAATGATCCCGATCCAGCCGGCCGCGGGAAGGTGACCGCAGCGGGCCTCGCCGGGGCCCATGCCGCCGGGAGCACCGCGGGCGCTGCGGTCGCCGTGGGCGGAGCGGGCGGCGCGCTGGCCATCACCGGGGAAGCGGACGCAGCCGCCAGCTCCCGCAGGCGGTTGAGGACCGAACGGATCACGAAGCCCCGCACCTGCGGCTCGCTGCGGAACCGCACCTCCCGCTTCGCCGGATGCACGTTGACATCCACCGCCGCGGGGTCGCAGTGCAGGAAAACGAAGGCGAGCGGGTAACGGCCGCGCGGCACGGATTCGTGGTAGCTCTCGATCAGCGCGTAATTCAGCGTCCGGCTATCGACCGGCCGGCCGTTCACAAACACGAGCATCTCGTGCCGCGTCGGCCGCCCGACCCCGGGCCGTCCGACCAGGCCCTCCAAACGCAGGCCCGGCTCCTCCGCGGCGATCGGCACCGCCAGCGAGGCCAGTGGGCGGCCGAAAATCTCGCCGACCCGGTCCACCAGCGTGCGGCACTCCGGCGAGCGGAAGACCACCCGGCCGTCCTCGACCAGCGTGAAGGCCGTGCCGGGACACGCGAGGGCGTAGAGGCGCACGCAGTGGATGATGTGTGCCGCCTCGGTCGCGTCGGTCTTGAGGAACTTCCGGCGCGCGGGGACCGAGTTGAACAGGTGCGCGACCTCGATCGAGGTGCCCGGGGCGCGGCCGCACTCGCGCACGTGCAGGAGGCGGCCGCCGTTGACCAGCACCTCGGTGCCCGCCGCCGCTTCCGCCGTCCGGGTCTGGAGGGTGAAGCGCGAGACGCTGGCGATCGCGGGCAAAGCCTCCCCGCGGAAACCGTAGCTCGCGAGCCGGTCGAGATCCCCGGCCTCGGCGATCTTGCTGGTGGCGTGACGCTCGAGCGCCAGGAGGGCGTCGTCGCGGCCCATCCCCTGGCCGTTGTCCTCGACCCGCAGCAGGGCGCGCCCGCCCTGCCGGAACTCCACCGCGATGCGCGTGGCCCCGGCGTCCAGGGCGTTTTCGACCAGTTCCTTGACCACCGCGGCCGGGCGCTCGATGACCTCGCCCGCGGCGATCTGGTTCGCCACGCGGTCGGGAAGGATGCGGACTTTGGCCATCGCGCCCTTGCTCGGCGTTCTCCGCCCCGGCGTCAACCCCGGGGAGGCCCGTCCGCCGGCGGCGGGTCAGGGCGCGGCAGCGGCGCGCGGTGATCCACCAGGCTCGCGAGGTAGGTCATCGCGCGGAACGGCCGCAGGATCGCGTTGCCAATGAGCAGCGGCTCCACCGGATGGCCGCGGTCCTCCGGCAGACGCGCGATGAGTTGGGAAAGCACCAGGGCGCCGGCAACCACCGAAAGGAAGAAGACCTGGAACACGGCGGGATCGATGCCGCGGCCACCCTCCGCCTTGAGCACCAGCCCCCACAGGATGGGGGCGAGGCCGCCCAGCAACGCCGTGAACGCACCGTGGATCGAGACGGCCAGGGTCCGATCCCGGTCCCCGGTCGTCTTCGGCAGGTATTGCAGGTTCGCCATCACCCAGACCGCCGCGGCGAGGCCCAACAGGAAATACGAGATCAGCAGCGCGGGAATTCCGCCGACTCCCCAGCCGAGAAAGACCCACCAGAAGGCCGCGACGACCGCGTAAAGGCCGAGCGCGAGCAAAAAGAAGGGCCGCGCGCCCAGTTCATCGATGCGCCGCCGCAGGATCCACGCCGCCGCCATCACCCCCGCATACCGCGCCACCTCAAAGACCATGATTTGTGCGGTGGAAAGCCCCGGCCCGACCTTCAGGTAGTACGCCGCAAACGGCGGCAGGGGCGTCACGATCGCGGCCCCCGCCCCCGCGAGCCACACGTACTTCCGGAACACCGACGGCGCCAACAGGTGGCGGGGGGTGTCCCGCAGGACCTCGCGCAGGCTCACCGGCGCCGGCCGCGGCGCATCCGGCAATTGCCGCAGGGAAAAGTAACTGACGAACGCCCCCGTCAGCGCGATCAGGTACTGGATCAACAGGGCCCAGTACACCGGCAGCACCGCAAATAGGCCGGCGCAGGCGAGGAGCGTCCCCACGCTCGCCACCGCGGACGCGAACTGATCGCTGCCGAAATAGCGTCCCCGGACCCGTTCGGGCAGGATCGCGTAAAACCACGAGATCCCCGACGCCGCCCCAATGGAGCGGAAGAGGCAGAACAGGAAGACGCTCCAGACGAGGGTGTCCGCCATCCACGGCCGCGGCCCCCGGAGCGCCAGCGCCGCGAGCACCGCCGGAACCGCGAGGAACACGGCCCGCGTCCGCCACCCGCCCAGCATCACCGCCTTGAAGCCGTACCGCGGCAGGAGCGCGGTCGAGAGGATTTGCACCGGCGTCAGGACAAAGACGAAGGAATAGGCCAAGCCGACCTGAAACGGGGACGCGCCCAATTCCTCCGCGAAGAGGACCATCGGCGTGCCGATGCCGATCTGCCAGGCGATCGCATTGAAGAACGCGAAGACCAGCCCGGGCCGGAACGGCGCCAGCTCCGGATCAGACCGCGCGGTCGGAAACAGCGCGCGCATCACGCTCCGGCCGCCGCCGGTTCACCGCCCCGTCCCGCCGCCCCTTCCCGGCGCGGCCGCCCCACCGCCGAGCGCACTTAGCGGAGCTCCCGGCGCCAGTGCGCCAGCTGGCGAGCTACCTGGGCCGGACCGGGCATCCCAGTGCCCCGGCGCTTGGCCATCGCCCGGCGCAGGTCGAACACGGTCGCCCAATCCGCGCCAAATCCGGGATGCACCGCCCGCACCTCCGCCGTGGGCAGCCGATCGAGGGCCACGCCCGCCTTCTCGGCCAGCCGGACCACCGCGCCGACGGCATGGTGCGCCTGCCGGAACGGCACGCCCCGCTCCACCAAGTAGTCCGCGAGGTCGGTCGCCAGCAGCGCCGGATCCGCCACCGCGGCCGCGCACTGGTCCGCCCGGACCCGCAGGCCCGCGAGCGTCCCCGCCAGCACCTCGGCACACCGCAGCGCCTGATCGAAGGTGTCGAACACCGGCGGTTTGTCCTCCTGCAGGTCGCGGTTGTAGGTGAGCGGAAGCCCCTTCGCGAGGGTGAGCAGGGTCTGCAGATTTCCCTGCAGCCGCGCCGCCTTGCCCCGGAGCAGTTCGCAGGAATCGGGATTCTTCTTCTGCGGCATCAGCGACGATCCGGTGCAGAAGGCGTCCGGCAGGTCCACGAAGCGGAACTCCGCGCTCGCCCACAAGATGAGATCCTCCGCGATGCGCGAGAGGTGCACGCCGAACACCGCGCCTGCCGCCGCGAAATCGAGGAACAGGTCACGGTCGGCCACGGTGTCCATCGAGTTGCGCGTCACCCGGGGCCGGCCCTTGGCATCGACGAACCCCAGCGCCCGCGCGGTGAACTCGCGGTCGATCGGGAGCGTGGTGCCCGCAATCGCCCCGGCGCCCAGCGGACACCAGTTGGCCCGCTCCGCCACATCGCCCAACCGCCCGTGGTCCCGGTCCAGCATTTCCATCCACGCGAGGAGGTGGTGCGCGAACAGCACCGGCTGCGCCCGCTGCAGGTGGGTGTAGCCGGGGATCAGCACGTCGCGGTTCGCCTCCGCCAGGCCCAGCAGCGCCCGCTGCGCCCCGCGGATCGCCGCCCGGAGCTCCGCGCAGGCGTGCTTGAAGAACAGCCGCATGTCCGTCGCGACCTGATCGTTGCGGCTCCGCGCCGTGTGCAGCTTGGCCGCGGCCGGCACCCGCTGGGTCAGGGCCTGCTCGATGTTCATGTGCACGTCCTCGAGGCGCGTGTCCCAGGTGAACTGGCCCGCCGCGATCTCCCGGCCAATCGCCGCCAGCCCCCGGTGGATCGCCGCGCGCTCCCGCTCCGTGATCAGCCCGACGTGGGCCAGCATCGCCGCGTGCGCCTGACTCCCCTGGATGTCGAAGGGCGCGAGGCGGCGGTCGAACGAGACCGACTCGCTGAACCGCAGCATCAGCTCGGCAGGACCGG